>JBGQLL010000094.1:0-11382 GCA_041500065.1 Pseudolabrys sp. | reverse complement strand
TGGCTGGGGCGCCAGGATTCGAACCTGGGAATGGCGGAATCAAAATCCGCTGCCTTACCACTTGGCTACGCCCCAATAGGTACCGGAGAGCCGCATACAGGCCGTTTCGGGTGCGGCGGCGGGACCATACCGACGCGAATCGCCCCAATCAACGTCCACCACCTCATATACATATGTACCGAAAGCGTGCGTTGACCGGCCTTGAGCCAAGGCTAGATTAGCCAGCCATGGGCTACCGCGCACCCGTAACCGACATTGCCTTCAGCCTCAAGCATGCCGCCGGCCTAAAACCCGCATTGGCTGAGGGGCTCTACGGCGATCTCGACGAGGAAACAGTCGATTCGGTCTTGGCTGAAGCCGGGCGTTTCGCGAGCGATGTAATCGCACCACTCAATAGCGTTGGGGACAAGTTCGGCACGCCGTTCAAGGACGGCAACGTCACTACACCGCCCGGCTGGAAGGATGCTTACACGAGTTGGGCCGCGGCCGGTTGGAATGGTCTCGCCGCTCCGGCGGATTGGGGCGGCCAAGAGCTTCCGCACGCCGTGAATGCCGCCTGCATCGAAATGTGGAACTCGGCCTCGATGGCTTTCGGCATCGGTCCCGTGCTTACGATGGCTGCAATCGACGCCCTGCACGCTTACGGAAGCGACAGGCTCAAGCAAGAGTATCTCGGCAAGCTCATCAGTGGCGAATGGATGGGCACCATGCAGCTCACCGAGCCGCAAGCCGGATCTGACGTCGGGGCTCTGCGCAGTAAGGCCGAGCGCGCAAGTGATGGCAGCTACCGCATCACTGGATCCAAAATTTTCATCACCTATGGCGAGCACGACCTGACCGACAACATCATCCATTTTGTTCTTGCGCGACTGCCCGATGCGCCGCCCGGCACCAAAGGCATTTCATTGTTCCTGGTGCCGAAAGTAATGCCAGATGGCACACGCAATGATGTCCGCGCGCATTCGGTCGAGCATAAACTCGGCATCCATGCATCGCCCACCTGCACAATGGTCTATGGGGACCAGGGTGGCGCTGTGGGCTTCCTCATCGGCGAGGAGCACAAGGGCATGGCCTGCATGTTCACCATGATGAATCGCGCGCGGCTTGCCGTCGGATTGCAAGGCGTGGGCATCGCCGAGCGCGCAACCCAGCAGGCGTTGGCCTATGCGCGCGAGCGCAAGCAGGGCCCTGCGGGCGCGATCATCGCCTACCCGGACGTCAAGCGCATGTTGCTCACAATGCGGGCGCTCACCGGCGCGGCGCGCGCCATTTGCTATGCGACCGGCATTGCAATCGATCGTTCACTGCGCGCTAAAAGCGAAGCCGCACGCAAAACGGCGCACGAGCGCGCGTCTCTCCTTACACCGGTAGCCAAAGCCTTTTCGACCGATATCGGTACAGAAGTCGCTTCGCTCGGCCTGCAGGTCCATGGCGGCATGGGCTACGTTGAGGAGACCGGCGCAGCGCAGCATTATCGCGACGCGCGCATCGCTGCGATCTACGAAGGCACCAACGGGATTCAGGCGCTTGACCTGGTTGCGCGCAAAGTACCTCTGGAGGGCGGCGAGACCGTCGCTCTTTATATCGACGAGCTGCGGCGCACTATGACGTCAGTCCAGTCGAGCAATGCCCCCGCTTTCGGCGAAACAGCAGCACGACTTGGCGAAGCAGTGGACAGCCTCGAACGCGCGACCCGGTGGTTGCTGGCGCAGAAATCATCCGACGCGGCATTCGCCGGCGCCACACCCTATTTGCGGCTGTTCGGCAATGCCGCGGGCGGCTGCATGCTCGCTGAGCAAGCACTCGCATCCTTGCGCGCTGGGGATGGCACCGGCCGCACGGGGCTCGCGCGCTTTTTCGCCGAAAACCTGGCGGTTCAGGCAACCGGTCTCGAACGCAGTGTGACCGAAGGCGCAGACAGCATTACCAGTGCGCATGCGGCACTTGCCGAATGACCGCGAGGAGACATTCACGCCAATGTCGTTGAAAGGCAAAACGCTGTTCATCACCGGTGGCTCGCGCGGAATCGGCCTCGCGATCGCGCTCAAAGCCGCGGCTGAGGGCGCAAATATTGCCATCGCGGCCAAGACGGTCGAGCCACACCCCAAGCTTGAAGGCACCATTCACACTGCAGCCGCCGAGATTGCGAAAGCCGGCGGACGGGCATTGCCATTGGCGGTCGACGTGCGCGACGACGCGGCCGTGCAGACTGCACTCGATGAGACCGCCGAGAAATTCGGCGGCATCGATGTCGTCGTGAACAATGCCAGCGCGATTCAACTCACGTCGGCCGCTGCGACCGACATGCGGCGCTACGACCTGATGCAACAGATCAATGCGCGCGGCACCTTCATGGTCTCAAAATTTGCCATACCTTATCTCGTGCGCGCAGAAAATCCGCACATTTTGATGTTGTCGCCACCCCTCGACATGGCCGAGAAGTGGTTCGCGCCCCATACCGCCTACTCGATGGCGAAATTCGGCATGAGTCTTGTGGTGTTGGGACTCGCAGGCGAGTTGCGCGGGAAGGTCGCAGTCAATGCGCTATGGCCACGGACTACGATAGCTACTGCCGCCATCAGAAACCTGCTTGGCGGCGACGCAATGATACGCCGATCCCGCAAGCCCGAGATCCTTGCGGAAGCTGCCTGCCGCATTTTCCAGAAACCCAAAAGTTTTACCGGGAACTTTCTGATCGACGATAACTTTCTGGCCGGCGAAGGCATCAGGGATTTTGACCAGTACCGCGTCGATCCCAGCCAGCCATTGCAGGTGGATTTCTTCGTGCCCGACAAGAGTTCGCCGCCGAATGGCGTCAGCCTTGACGCAAAATCGCGATAGGCACTTCCACGAAGGCTTGCGAGCGTTTAAGTCTAGCTGATGTCCACTCTTCTCCTCAGTCATCCCGCCTGCCTGAACCACCTCACGCCTGCAGGCCATCCGGAGCGGCCGGACCGTTTGCGTGCGATCGAGCAGGCGCTGGAGGATGAAAAGTTTCAGACGTTGGCGCGCGTCGAGGCCCCCCGCGGTTCGCTCGATGTTGTCGCGCTTTGTCATCCGATGGATTACGTCGAAGCAATCCAAGAGGCCTCACCTACCGAGGGCCTGGTGCGGCTCGATGCCGACACCGCCATGTCACCGGGCAGTTTCGAAGCAGCGTTGCGCGCCGTCGGCGGGGCGACGCTGGCAGTGGATGAAGTGATGGCCGGCAAGGCGGCAAATGCTTTCGTTGCAACTCGCCCACCAGGACACCACACCGAAACGGCCCGGCCGATGGGTTTCTGCCTGTTCAACAACGCGGCGATCGCGGCGCGCTATGCGCAGAAATCGCACGGGGCCGAGCGTGCGGCGGTCGTCGACTTCGACGTGCACCATGGTAACGGCTCGCAAGATATTTTCTGGTCGGATAAAAGCGTTATGTACTGCTCGACCCATGAGATGCCGCTCTATCCAGGCACAGGTGCGATTGGTGAACGTGGTGAATTCAACACCGTCGTCAACGCGCCGCTGTCTGCTGGCGATGGCGGCGCGGAATTCCGCGAGGCATTCGAGATCGCGATCCTCCCGCGCCTACGCGAATTCAAGCCCGATATTCTGATTATCTCGGCCGGATTCGATGCCCATACTCGCGACCCACTTGCCAATTTGAACCTTGTGGAGGCGGATTATTCCTGGGTCACCAAAAAACTGATGGAAGTCGCAGATACGAGTGCCAATGGGCGCGTCGTCTCTTTATTGGAGGGTGGCTATGATTTACAGGGTCTATCGCGTTCGGTTGCTGCCCACGTCTCCGCGCTGATGCGCGGCTAAAAATTCCGCGCTATCTTCAACCCACCTGCACGAATCGCCGAACAAAGACATGGCCGAGACCAACAACGCTGACATCAAGAAAATGCCCTTCGAACGGGCCATCGATGAGTTGGAATCGATCGTCAAGCGCCTGGAAGAAGGCAAAGTCCCGCTTGAGGAATCCGTCGCGATCTACGAGCGCGGCGAGGCCCTGAAGAAGCGATGCGAGGAGCTGCTGCGTCAGGCGGAAGCGCGCGTGGAGAAGATCACGCTTGACGCCAACGGCAAACCCACCGGCAGCGAACCGCTCGACGTCGATTGACGACGGCTGCGCTAGCAGCCGCATCGCCCCCGTGGCAAAAATAGGGCAGCAAAAATGCCTGCTCCTGTAGAATTGCCCGCGAAGGCAATATTGGTGTAAGTCACTTGGCCCCAACCGGGTTTGGGGCTCCGTTGATCAAAGTTCGTTGGAGTTGCTCTTGTCCGAGGTTTCCAAGACGCCGCTGCTTGACCGCATCCAATTCCCTCGCGATCTCAAGAATCTATCGGCCGAACAGCTCAAGCAGCTCGCCGGCGAACTACGTTCTGAGACCATCGATGCGGTCGCCAAGACCGGTGGTCATCTCGGCGCAGGGCTCGGCGTCGTCGAGCTGACTGTGGCGCTCCACTATGTGTTCGACACCCCGGGCGACCGCTTGATCTGGGATGTCGGTCACCAGAGCTATCCGCATAAAATCCTCACGGGTCGGCGCGACCGTATCCGCACGCTGCGTCAGGGCGGTGGGCTGTCCGGCTTCACGAAGCGCTCCGAGAGCGATTACGACCCATTTGGTGCCGCACATTCCTCTACTTCGATCTCGGCCGCGCTCGGCATGGCAGTCGCGCGCGACCTCGAAGGTAAGAAGCACAACGTTGTTGCCGTCATTGGTGACGGAGCGATGTCAGCCGGCATGGCCTACGAGGCCATGAACAATGCCGGCGCGCGTAACGAACGATTGATCGTCATTCTCAACGACAATGACATGTCGATTGCGCCGCCCGTGGGCGCCATGTCGGCCTATCTGGCTCGACTGATCTCCGGCAAGACCTACCGCACGCTGCGCGATATTGGAAAGCAACTCGCACGGCATCTTCCGAAATTCTTCGAGGAAAAGGCCGGGCGTGCCGAAGAATTCGCTCGCGGCTTCTGGACCGGCGGGACATTGTTCGAGGAGCTCGGATTCTACTATGTCGGCCCGATCGACGGTCACAATCTCGACCATTTGCTACCGGTGCTCCGTAATGTGCGCGATGCCGAAGCGGGACCGATCCTTGTGCATGTGGTAACGCAAAAAGGTAAGGGTTATGCGCCTGCGGAGACCTCCGCCGACAAATATCACGGGGTGGTCAAATTCGATGTTGCTACCGGCGCGCAGGCGAAATCAAAATCTTTAGCGCCCCAGTACACGAAGGTGTTCGGCGAGAGTCTGATCAAAGAAGCGCGCAAAGATGACAAGATCGTTGCGATCACCGCAGCGATGCCATCCGGCACCGGCCTCGACCTGTTTGCGAAGGAATTTCCCAATCGCTGCTTCGACGTCGGTATTGCCGAGCAACATGCCGTAACTTTTGCCGGTGGCCTTGCTGCCGAAGGATTCAAGCCGTTTGCTGCGATCTATTCGACGTTCCTGCAACGCGCCTATGACCAGGTCGTGCACGATATCGCCATCCAACGCCTGCCTGTCCGCTTCGCCATCGATCGCGCCGGCCTCGTCGGCGCCGATGGACCAACCCATGCCGGCGCATTCGACGTCACCTATCTCGGCTGCCTGCCCGGGTTCGTTCTGATGGCGGCAGCGGACGAGGCCGAACTTGTGCGCATGGTGGCGACCGCGGTTGCAATTGATGATCGCCCGAGCGCTCTACGTTATCCGCGCGGCGAAGGTCTCGGCGTGCCAATGCCGGCGGAAGGCACGCCGCTCGAAATCGGCAAGGGTCGAATTGTGCAGGAAGGCCACAAGGTGGCGCTGCTGTCATACGGTGCGCGGCTTGGGGAATGCCTTAAGGCCGCCAAGGAGCTTACGGCACTTGGCCTGTCGGCAACGGTCGCGGACGCGCGCTTTGCCAAGCCCCTCGATGTCGACCTGCTGACACGCCTGGCGCGTGAGCATGAGGTGCTCGTCACCATCGAGGAAGGTGCCATTGGCGGTTTCGGGACATACGTCTTGCAGGCACTGGCCGAGCAGGGCCTTCTCGATCAAGGCCTGCGCGTACGGTGTATGATTCTTCCGGACCAGTTCATCGATCAGGATACGCCTGCCGCTATGTACGCGCAGGCCGGCCTCGATGCCCGCGCCATCGTAGCCAAGGTATTCGAGGCTTTGGGCAAAGACATTCACGCCGAGACCGTCAAACTCGCCTGACGGCCTTTAGAGCCTCTTCTTACGGGGCACCTTCTTCCCTTCTCTACGCGCTTCCGAGAGACCAATGGCGATGGCTTGCTCGCGGCTCGTGACCCTCTTGCCGCTGCGCCCGCTTCTGAGCGTCCCTTTTTTGCGTTTCCGCATCGCGCGCTCCACGTCTTTCGACGCACCTTTCGAATATTTTCGTGCCATACTGTTTCTCCTCAAACAGATCACTATGACGGCCGCTGCAAGCGCTGTCGGCCCAATTTTGGTAACCACTGTGCGCGAAACTTTGTTCCGAGGTCAAACCGTCCAGGTGGGGCAAGGGCTCCGCCCATGAACACGGCGCGCCAACGGGCCGATCGCCTCCTGGTCGAACGCGGTATATTCGAAAGCCGCGCAAAGGCGCAGGCCGCAATCGAAGCGGGTCTCGTCACTGCCAACGAAATAGTGGTGAGCAAGGCCTCGGAGGAAATCCCAACCAGCGCATCACTACGGGCAAGTGCGGCACATCCTTACGTATCACGCGGTGGCGTCAAGCTGGCGGCTGCACTCGACCACTTTCGGTTCGATCCGAAGGATCGGCTTTGCCTCGATGTGGGTGCATCCACCGGCGGATTTACGCAAGTCCTGCTGAACCGGGGGGCGCGTCGTGTCTACGCAGTCGATGTTGGTCGCGGGCAGTTGCACAAAACATTGCGCACCCGGTCCGAGGTTATTTCGCTCGAGACCGCCGATATTCGAAGCCTATCTCCTGCCCTGCTCGATGTATCGCCGGATATCGTCACGATCGATGTCAGCTTTATTTCTCTTAAATTGGTGCTGCCGCCCGCGCTAGCGCTCGCCAAAACTTCCGCCCAACTCATTGCACTGATCAAACCGCAATTCGAAGTCGGCGCCGGCCGTGCAAAGAAAGGTATTGTACGCGATCCGGTCATCCATACTGCGGTCTGCGACGATGTCGCTAAATTTGTCACCTCACTCGGATGGTCGGTCCTCGACGTAGTCCCCTCGCCGATCGAAGGCGGAAGCGGCAACGTCGAATTCCTGCTCGGGGCCGCGCGTGACTGAGCGCTTAAATATTGTCCGCCTCGGTCATCGCGGGGATGGCATTGCCGACACTTCTGAAGGGCCCGTCTATGTGCCTTACACGCTGCCGGGCGAGACCGTTACGGTCGAGCCGGTTGCCGGCCACCCTGACCGTCGGCACCTGGTACATGTCGACAAGGCCAGCCACGAACGCGCCGAAGCTTTCTGCAAACATTTTGGAGCCTGCGGCGGCTGCGCGATGCAGCACTGGTCGCTGGCCGAATATCACCTGTGGAAGCGATCGCTGGTGGTGGAAGCATTGGCGCAGGCGAATGTGGTCGCGCCAGTCGGCGATTTGATCGACGCGCACGGCCCTGGCCGCCGCCGCGCGGTGCTCCATGCCCGGCGCGGCACCCATGACATACTGGAAGTCGGATTTACCGCTCCGCGCGCTCATCACATCGTCGCCATCGATGAATGCCCCATTTTGGCGCCCGGCCTTGGCGGCGCATTGCGGGCCGCCTGGGCCATTGCGGACACGCTCAAACCTGCCGGCAAGCCGCTCGATATTCAGACGACCGCGACCGATTCTGGCCTTGATGTCGATGTGCGCGGTTCGGGTGCGCTCACTGCGGAGCGTCTGACTGTGTTGGCGCGCGTCGCCGAGGCTCACAATCTGGCTCGTCTTACCCGCCATGGCGAACTAGTTGCGCAGCGAACGCAGCCGCTGTTGCAGATTGGCCGCGCCCAAGTGCCGCTGCCACCCGGAGCATTTCTACAGGCGACGGCAGAGGGCGAAGCAACCCTGGCGCGGCTCGTTGTCGAGCACGTCGGCAAAGCCAAACAGGTCGTCGATCTGTTTGCGGGTATCGGCACGTTCGCGTTGCGGCTTGCTGAGCGGGCGCGCGTCAGTGCCGCCGATAGTGACGCCGCCATGATCAAGGCACTGGAACGCGCAGCCTCGACTGCCTCAGGATTAAAGCCGCTTGAAACGCAAACGCGCGATCTGTTCCGCCGCCCATTCATGGCGAATGAGCTCAAAGGATTTGACGCGGCCGTGTTTGATCCGCCGCGCCAGGGGGCCGAGGCGCAAGCGCGCGAGCTCGCAAAAAGCACGGTGCCGGTTGTGGTCGCGGTATCTTGCGACGCTACAACTTTCGCCCGCGATGCCAAGATATTGCTCGGCGGCGGCTACACGCTTGCAACCGTGGTCCCGGTTGATCAGTTCCGCTATTCGCACCACGTGGAGATCATCGGAAAATTCGTGCGATAAATCGACTACTGAAAGTCGATGCCCCCGCCCCAACGTTCCTGCCACATCTTTTCGCCAATGGTGCATGAGATGCGCAGCGCCTGCGATGACGCAGGCGTTACCTTTACGTCCGGTTGCCGTCCGGCTATCTCCAGCACCAATTTGGTGCGAGTCGCATCGATGAACTTTTCACGCTCGCGGATCGGCACAACGAAAGCACCCGGCCCGCCGATCACGCAGTCCTCGTAATAAACGTCGAGGTCTTCTATATCCATCGTTCCGACGTAAGGCCGCTTGAGCATGATCGGCAGGCCGTTAATCGTTATGCCCGCGGCCAGCACCTCGTCGCGGATCGGCACAACCAGCGGGCCGGCATTGTTTGCACCATCACCTGAAACGTCGATGACCCGACGCAAGCCTTTGTAACCGCTCTCATCAAACAGGGGTTTACCGAAGCGGAGCGCACCGGAAATAGAGGTACGCGAGGCACGCCGATATGGCGCGCGCGCGATCTCGGCGGCAACTGCGTCGGCAGCTTCCGGCCCGTCGATCAACCGCCAGGGTACGATGGTCTTCTGGTCGAATTGACCCGCCCATTCAAAATAAGTGATGGCAATCTTGCCGGTCGCGCCCTGACGCAATGCCTGAAGGAACTCTTTTGAAGTGAGAGCGAGAATGTAGCCTTCCCGTTGAAGCGCCTGCTCTTCTGGATCCATCGAATAGGATACATCAACCGCGATTACGAGCTCGACATCGACCGGAATTGCACCGGCGCGCGTGTCGGCAAGCTGCCGCAGGGTTGGCGCAGCCGATGCCGCAAGTGCGAATCCCAAACCTGCTGCGGATACGGCGAGAGTCAGATTGCGAAAGAGTCGCCCCATGCTCGAATGCTGGCACGGGCCACAGGCAAAAAAAAGGCCGCCCTTCAGCCTTCCAACGGTTCGGTCGCGGCGATCTCGATACCAAAGCCCCCAAGGCCGACATAAGTACGCTTGCTCGACGTAAGCAGGCGAATCGACGAAATCCCGAGGTCCTTGAGAATCTGTGCGCCCAGACCGATTTCGCGCCACTGCCGCGAACGGGCCGCATCAGTTCCGGTGTCGCCGTGCGGAATGTCAGCCACCGGCACACCCGCTGTGCCATCCCGTAGATAAACGATAACGCCTCGGCCAGCTGACTTGAAGCGCGCAAGCGACGCGCGAATCGATTTGGCGCCGCCGAAAACGTCGCCAATAACGTCGGCACGATGCAGCCTGGCCAGCACACCTTTGCCATCGCCGATTGCGCCATAGACGAAGGCCATGTGGTGCACGCGATCAAACGGGGTGACGTATGCGTAACCGTGCAGCGTGCCGATTTCTGAGGAAAGCGCAAACTCGCCGACGCGTTCTACCAGCTTGTCACGGCGCTGCCGGTAAGCAATGAGCTCGGCAATCGAGACCTGCGTCAGTTTGTGTTTCTGCGCAAAGGCCGAGACTTGGGGCCCGCGCATGACCGAGCCATTGTCGTTCATCAGCTCGGCGAGCACACCGACTGCCGGCAGCGAGGCCAGACGGCAGAGGTCGACACAAGCCTCAGTATGGCCGGAACGCATCAGCACGCCACCCTCGCGTGCAACCAGCGGAAATACGTGGCCGGGCCGCACAAAATCAGCAGCGCCACTGTTGCCGTTGGCAAGCGCACGCACGGTGTTGCAGCGCTCCTCCGCCGAAATGCCCGTCGTCAAACCATGCCGGACATCGACCGAGACCGTGAAGGCAGTGCCAAGCGGCGCCTCGTTGGCTGCCACCATTGGCTCAAGACGCAGTCGGCGCGCCTGATCGGCGGCGAGCGGGGCGCAAACAATCCCGGACGTATTGCGGATGATGAACGCCATCTTCTCGGGCGTGCAATGCGAGGCCGCAACGAAGAGATCACCCTCGTTTTCGCGATCGTCGTCGTCAGTTACGACGACGATCTCGCCATTGGCGAAGGCTTTGATCGCGGCTTCGACGCGGATGTGGCTATCGGGCAAGGATCTACCTCGGAGGCGGGTCTACGCGCCAGGTTTGAACGGCCACGCCGTCCCCTCGCCGACCTGGCCGCGATGCATCAGATAATGGTCGGCCAGCACGCAGGCTACCATCGCTTCCCCGATCGGTACCGCTCGGATACCGACGCATGGGTCGTGGCGTCCTTTTGTGACAACCTCAGTGTCGCGGCCGTACCGGTCTACGGATTTTCGCGGCGTCAAAATCGACGAGGTCGGTTTTACGGCGAACCGGGCGACAATTGCTTGCCCGGTCGATATGCCGCCCAGAATACCGCCGGCGTGGTTTGACAGAAAAAGTGGCTTGTTATCATTGCCCATGCGCATCTCGTCGGCATTCTCGATACCGCTCAATGCCGCCGTGGCAAAGCCGTCGCCGATCTCTACGCCTTTGACTGCGTTGATGCCCATGAGGGCAGAAGCGAGATCACCATCGAGTTTGGCGTAGACCGGCGCGCCGAGGCCCGCCGGCACGCCCTCGGCGAGAACCTCGATCACCGCGCCGCAGGATGAGCCCGACTTGCGCACACCGTCGAGGTACTCCTCGAAGAACTTGGCCTGTTTCGCATCGGGACAGAAAAACGGATTCTTGCCGATCTCGTTCCAATCCCAGCGCGAGCGATCGATCTTGTGCGGACCCATCTGCACCAATGCACCACGCACGGTAAGGCCCGGCACGATCTTGCGCGCGATCGCCCCGGCGGCAACCCGCGCCGCCGTCTCACGCGCCGAGGCGCGGCCACCGCCACGATAGTCGTGGATGCCATATTTGGCGTCGTAAGTGTAACCAGCATGTCCCGGCCGGTATTTGTCCTTGATGTCGGAGTAGTCCTTGGAGCGCTGATCGACGTTTTCGATCATCAGCATAATTGGCGTCCCGGTGGTGACCTGTTCGCCGC
>JBGQLL010000093.1:0-11483 GCA_041500065.1 Pseudolabrys sp. | reverse complement strand
TTTGGTGCCAGGCGCGGGGAAGCTTTGCACGCGCATGACGATGTCTTGCACGGCGATGCCGGCGCAGAGGATTTTTGGCAGGCGGTCAGTCAAAGCTGATTTCGTCCTCGACCCAGGCGCGGATGATGTGATGTGCAATCGCCACGGGAGGTGGAGTGGTGAGCCCTTGCGGGTGTTTGCGCAGCAGCATCGTCTCGATCTCGTTCCTGCTAAACCAGCGGGCGTCTTCGAGTTCCTCACGATCGACCACAATTTCGTGCGTGAGCGCCTCCGCGTGGCAGCCAATCATCAATGATGTCGGAAATGGCCAGGGTTGCGAGGCAAAATAGGCCACGCGCCCGCAAGTGATGCCGGCTTCCTCGCGAGTCTCCCGACGGACGGCGTCCTCGATCGATTCGCCCGGTTCAACATAGCCGGCGAGGCACGACCACATCGTCGGCACAAAACGCGGCGAGCGTCCAAGCACGCAACGCTCGCGGTCAGCTGCCAGCATGATCACCACAGGGTCCGTGCGAGGAAAGTGTTCGGCCTTGCATTGGGGGCAGTCGCGCCGCCAGCCCCCCGACACAAGTCTAGTCGCTGTGCCGCAGTTCGGGCAAAAGCGGTGGCGCGCGTGCCAATGCAGCACGGCCTTGGCTTCGGCGATCGGGGGCAGGTGGTCGGCTGCGACGAGGCCCAGCACCGCAATTGAGCGCAGATCGGTCACGTGCAAATCGGGGCGCCCTTTCAGGGTGTCCGCCACTTGCGGCGAAAGGCCATGGCCGAACCGCGGCGCCCCATCGAGCAAGCCAAGGAAAATTGTTTCGGTCGCGGGAGAAAGTGCTTGCGCTTCGCCCAGTGTGAACAAAGGCTCATTGAGGGGCGAACCTTTTCTCATCACGATCGATTCGCCGCCGATCACATAGGCTCCAGCGCGCGTGTCGCGCGTCAAATCGGGAATGGCAGCGGCATCGGCGCGAAGCTCGGCCGCGCGCTCGATGCGGCTATCGGAATATCCGAGACGGGGTTTTGGACCGAGGTCTGGGCGAGAAGACATGCGTCGCGCAAATTCGCACGACCATTTCTTCCGCGCAATGCTTACTCCGCAGCCTGGCTGCGCGGGTACAAGGCCTCGCGTAGTTCTGGCCGCTGCCACTGCGGACCGAGCACGCCCTGTTTTGCGCCGTAATTGAGCGCAGACGTCACGGTATCGGTTGTCGCCCGCATATCCCGCGCGCGGTCGAGACTCACATCAACCACAAACATGCCGGCATCGGTGCTCTCAAACAGGATTTCTTCCGGCGTCGCCACCATGGCGAGACCGCGCTCAGCATGACTGAAAAGATTCTGCGTGGTGACAACGATGGCAAGATTTTCGATCGCACGCGACCAGATCAGATTGCGCCACGTCGCCCACAGCCGTCGCTTGTCGGTCCCCGCCGGCATGAAGATCAGTTCGGCACCCCGCAACGCTAACGCGCGCGTCACCTCAGGCATGTAGGCCTCGCTGCACATGGCAAGGCCGACTTTGCCTTGTTGAGTGTCAAACACGGGGAAGTCGTTACCCGGCACGTACTGGAATTCCCACCACTGGCCGCCGGTATAGATCCAGGGCCCATTCGGATGGGTGCGGCGGTAACTAACCGGCGCGCGCCCGTCGCCATAAGCCATGCAGATGAGATTGTGAGCGGTCCCCTCATTGTGGCTCAGGGGCTCGATCGTGCCGTACACCGCGTTGATGCCGTGCTTGGCGGCGGCTTCCGCGATGTGCGGTGTTGGATCGAAACTTGCGGGCATGCGCCATGGACCGGGGTAGGTTTCCGGAAAGCAAACGAACTCGGCGCCTTCCGATTTGGCACGGGCGATGAAGTTCACCGCATCGGCGATATTTTTTTCCGCGTCCTCGATCGCATTGGCGATCGGCTGCACGATGGCAATGCGAAAAGTCATGCGTTACTCCAAACTGGATCCAAACGTCAGCTTGAAATGGACAGGTGGTGCGGTCAAGCGAGGGCTTGGTCGATGGCCGCCATTACCTGATTGGGCATGAGTTCGTCGAGGCACGCGCTGCGGCTGCGGATATTGCGCTCGCAACCTTCGAAAGTGCAGGGCATGCAAGGCAAAGGGTTCTGTACGATCCAGACATTGCCTCGATTTTGGATCGTACCGCTGACCGCCCATGGTGTTGAAAGTCCGCCAATCGGCCAAGGCCCCCAGACACGGGGATCGGTCGGGCCAAACAAGGCGACCGTCCGGCATCCGGCAGCGGCGGCAAGATGGGTTACCGACGTGTCGGGTCCGAGGTAGACGTGCGCCCTCCCAAGCAGAGTCATCATCTCAGGCCATTCCACTTGATGAAACTTAGCGATGCCGCGCCAGACGTCCTCGAGATAGTCGCGCTCAGCTGCGCCCGGACCCCCAACCGCCACCACTGACAGGCCGCGCTCGGTGAGACCGGCAGCGACTGCACGCCACCCGTCCCGTGTCCATTCCTTGTAGGCGAACATTGGTGCCGCGTGGATCACAGCATACTTGCCGCCGTCGACAATGTTCGAAGACGGTGTAGAAGCGGGGCATACCAATTCCGCAACCCGCGAGATTTCCAGGGCGTCGGCAAGGCGCAGCATCTGCTCGACGCGGTGGAGCTTGTCGGCCGCTGGAACGCTTCGGTGCAATGCGACACGTTTCAGCATTCGCGCGAGCCAGGGATCATCGACGGCTATCACGCCAGCACGTAGCCGGGCGGCGGCAAAAGCAAAGACTGTGGGACGGTCGCCGCTTTGAGTCGAAACTGCGATGTCATAGCGCCGCCAGAGCCGTGCAAAGAGGCGCGCGCTCTCCGCCATCGTCGGATGCTGCGGCATGGGGATCACGTGGCTGATGTCCGGATTGCCGGCGAGAATCCCCGCGGTATTGGCGAACACAAGTACATCGATATCCGAATCCGGCCAGGCACGGCGCAAGCTGCGGATCAACGGCGTCGTCAACAGTAGATCGCCAATTCGGCGCAAAGAGATGACGAGGATGCGGGAGGGTACGGCGACCATGATGATTCTTTCGCAGAACCGAAGTTAACGGTCCATCCCTGCGAGCCCGCTAGGTTTGAGCAGCTGGTGCAATGAATTGAGCAAGCTTGTCTGCTGGCCTTCCTCGTAGGCAAGCGGCGGTTTCACGCCCCACACCGGCTTGGGCCAGGCGGCGTCGGTTCGCCGGCGTGCGATTACATGGACGTGCAACTGCGGCACCTGGTTGCCGAGTGCGGCGATATTGAGCTTGTCGCACTCGGTGGCACTTTTCAGCGCGCGCGCAGCCGCAGCGATTTCGCCGAGTAACTGGACTTGCGCGTTTTCCTCCAGATCGATGAGCTCGACGAGACCGGGCAGCCGCGGCACAAGGATCAGCCACGGATAATTGGCGTCGCGTGCGAGCAACACGCGGGCGAGCGGCATGTCGCCGACCGGAAACGTGTCCTGAGCGAGCTGTGGGTGCAACGACCAGTTCTTTGTAACCCCTGAAACCATTGAACAAATCCGCCCGATTCTTTCGGAGGAAAGCTACCAGAGACATGGTCCCGCTGCTTGCTTTCCCGGTTTATTGGCCCGATATAGATCACGGGAGGTTGGCGGTGGACGAGCCACTCGCCAACCGGGTCAGGTCCGGAAGGAAGCAGCCCTAACGAGCGCGGTTCGGGTCGCTCGTCAGCCTCCCACAAATCATTGATTCGTTCGCAATGAGCCCGCTCCGCGCGGCGGCGAAACGGATGGCACTATGAGCGAGCCTAAAAAATCCGCTGCATCCGGTTCCGCGCCGGTCGAAATGTCGGCCGCCGGCTATCGCGTACTCGCGCGCAAATACCGCCCGGCGAGTTTCGATGACCTTATCGGCCAGGACGCCATGGTGCGGACGATCTCGAATGCGTTCGAGAGCGGACGCATCCCGCAGGCCTGGATCCTCACCGGCGTCCGTGGCGTCGGAAAGACCACGACCGCACGCATCCTTGCACGTGCACTCAATTACGAATTGCCGGATGGTTCGGTGAAGGAGCCGACCATCAAAATGCCGGTTATGGGTGTGCACTGTCAGGCCATCATCGAAAGCCGGCACCCGGACGTGCTGGAGATGGACGCCGCCTCCCACAACAGTGTCGAGGACGTACGACAAATCAACGACGCCATCCGCTATGCGCCGATGAGCGCGCGCTACAAGGTCTATATCCTCGACGAAGTGCATATGCTCTCGGGCGCTGCCTTCAACGCGCTGCTAAAAACGCTTGAGGAGCCGCCGCCGCACGCAAAGTTCATCTTTGCCACCACAGAAATACGCAAAGTGCCGGTGACTGTGCTGTCTCGCTGCCAACGCTTCGATCTGCGGCGCGTCGATGCGGCCGCTCTGGTCAAGCACCTCGAAAGCATCGCTGCGAAGGAAAAGGTCGAGATCCAGCCAGCAGCGCTGGCATTGATCGCGCGTGCGGCGGAAGGCTCGGTGCGCGACTCGCTCTCGCTGCTCGATCAGGCCATTGCGCATGCCGCTGGACCGGTGCGTGCGGAAGATGTGCGGCTGATGTTAGGATTGGCCGATCGCGTGCGCGTGGTCGATTTGTTCGAGGCGCTGATGAAAGGAGACGTTGTCTCCGCTCTCAAGGAGCTTCGTGAGCAATACGACATTGGCGCCGACCCCGCGGTTATCCTGAGCGATCTCGCTGAATTCACTCATTTTGTTACGCGCGTCAAAGTCGTCCCTGCCGTTGCCGATGACGTGTCTCTGTCAGAGGCCGAGCGCACACGCGGACGCGCATTTGCCGCCCAGCTATCGATGCGCGTGCTGTCACGCGCCTGGCAGATGCTATTGAAAGGTATCTCCGAGGTGCAGGCATCCGGCAGTCCGGTCGCCGCCGCCGAGATGGTGCTCGTGCGCATCGCCTATGCCGCCGATCTGCCGACGCCCGACGAAGTGGTACGCTCGCTCAGCGAGGCAGACGCGACCCCACCACGCCAGCAGGGAAATGGCGGCGCCGTACAGGCGCAAAGCTACGCCCCGCGTTATGAGACGCCCCGCGGTTCATCGCGTTCGTCCGCAGCGGTATCGCCGCGCCCGGCCGACGATCCGGTTGCGCGGCTCGACGAGCCCGCAGCCGTGCCGACTCTTTCCGTCGGTTCATTCGAGGAGCTGATCGCGCTTGCTGCCGACAAACGGGACATCGCCGCCAAGATGGCGCTCGAGCGCGATGTGCGGCTGGTGCGCTGCGAAGATGGTCAGCTCGAAATTGCACTCGAGGCGAGTGCGCCGAAAACGCTGGTGCACGATCTGCAGCGGAAGCTAACCGGCTGGACCGGCAAACGTTGGATCGTGGTTGTTTCCAAGGAACAGGGCGCGCCGACGATGCGCGCGCAGGCCGAGGCGCAGCAGGCCGAGATCGAGCGTGGTGTGCAGAACGATCCTTTGGTCCAGGCTGTTCTCAACCGCTTTCCGGGTGCCAAGGTGGTCGGTGTGACGCAAAATGCACCCGAAGGCGGGGAGAGCGCATCAGGGTCCGATCCGGACGGTGAGCACGAGGATTAACCGATGGCGGACTTTCTAGGCCTGATGAAACAGGCCGCGCAGTTGCAATCCAAAATGCAGGCCATGCAAGCCGAACTCGATCAGATCGAGGTCGAGGGAACTGCCGGCGGCGGCATGGTGACGGTAACGATCACGGCCAAAGGGGACCTCAAGGGCGTCAAGATCGACGATTCACTTTTGAAGCCATCGGAAAAGGAAATCCTCGAGGATCTGCTGGTCGCTGCACATGCTGAAGCGCGGCGGAAGGCGGAAACCGTGCTGCAGGAAAAGATGAAAGCGGTTACAGGCGGCCTGCCGCTGCCGCCCGGATTGGGTTTGGGGTGACTATGTTTCCCGGGCGTCTCTCAGGCGCCATGCCCGGCACTCGGGTCCGGCTTCGTCGGCCCGAGCACATGCCTTGTGCCGGGCATCCACGTCTTGAGACTTGCACGAAGAAAAACTGGATGGCCGGGACAAGCCCGGCCATGACAAATTAGACATGCCTACCGCCGTTGCCGGACCTGAGATCGAGCGCCTGATTCAGTTGCTGGCGCGCCTGCCGGGGTTAGGCCCGCGTTCGGCGCGGCGCGCGGCATTGCATCTTATCAAGAAGCGGGAATTGTTGATGGCTCCGCTCGCCGCTGCACTTGAGACGGCGATGGAGAAAATCGAAATCTGCAAGGTCTGCGGAAATATCGACACGCAGAATCCGTGCACGGTCTGTACCGATAGCAGGCGCGACGCCTCTATCATTGTCGTCGTCGCTGATGTGGCCGACCTTTGGGCGTTGGAACGCGCGCACGCGATCAACGGTCGTTATCACGTCCTCGGTGGCACACTGTCACCGCTCGATGGTGTCGGCCCGCAGGATCTCTCCATCGACACATTGATCTCGCGCGCACATGAGACGCCGGTGAAAGAAGTGATCCTGGCGCTCAATGCCACAGTCGATGGCCAGACGACCGCGCATTACATCACCGAGCTGTTGCAAGACGCCAACGTGAAGGTGACGCGGCTTGCGCACGGGGTGCCGGTCGGCGGCGAGCTTGACTACCTCGACGAAGGCACGCTCACCGCCGCGATCAAGCAGCGAACGCTATTCTAGGATTTCCGCGACTCCAGCCGTTTGAAATGCCCGCGCCGCTGCAGCCAGGCGAGCAAAAGCAAGCTCGGAATACCTGCCAGTGCGCAGATCACGAAGAACCAAACCCAACCGGTCGATTCAGCGATGAAGCCTGCACCGGACGAGAGGTAAGTGCGCCCGACCGCGGCGAGCGCGGTCAGCAGGGCGTATTGCGTTGCCGTATGCAGCGGGTTCTGGCAAAGCGCGGAAAGATAGGCGACGAACATCACGGTGCCGATGGCGCTGGTGAAATTCTCCGCAATAATGGCGGCCGCGAGCATGGTCGTATTGGTGCCGACCATCGCCAAGGCACTGAACGCGAGGTTGGCGACGGCCTGCAAAACACCTCCGATCCAAAGACTGGGAGCGAGGGGAAGGGCGCGTGCGATGAAGCCGCCGGCAAAGCCGCCAAGCAGAAGGGCCACGAGCCCGACACCTTTCACGATCGCGGCGTATTCGTTGCGGGAAAAACCGAGATCGATGACGAACGGCGCCGTCATGGCGCCTGACAGCGCATCGGTGAATTTGAACAGCACGACGAAGGCCAGCATGACCAAAGCGAGCTCGTGGCCGAGAAAATCCTTGAATGCGCCGACCGCGGCTTCCGTCACGCGCGCGAATGACTTTTGTCCGGCATGGCTGGCTTCCGCCTGCACGGAACGCTCCGGTTCGGTCGCCAACAACGCGGTGGCCGTGCCGATCAACACCAAGGCGGCCATTGCAACATAGCCCCAGCGCCAGGCTGCCTGTTTATCGAAGCCATGGACCTCAATGGCGCTCACCAAAAACAGTGCACCGGCCGTCGAGATCAGCATTCCAATACGGTAGGCGGCGACGTAGGAGGCCATCCCGGCGGCCTGTTCGTTCTCTGGCAGGCTTTCGATTCGGAAGGCATCGACGACGATGTCCTGCGTCGCCGAGGCGGTAGCCACCAGCAATGCGCCGAGCGCAACCAGCCCCGGCGCGGCAGCCGGATTGCAAAAGCCGAGGAACACGATCGCCGCCATCAGCAGGATTTGCGTAAACACCAGCCAGCCGCGGCGACGGCCGAGAACGCGCGACAGAACCGGCACGTCAAGCGCATCGGTCAGCGGTGCCCAGAGGAATTTCACTGTGTAGGGCGTGCCGACCAGCGCGAAAAGGCCGATGGTGCCGAGGTCCACGCCGGATTCGCGCATCCATACGAGTAACGTCGTGCCCGATAGCGCAAGCGGCAGCCCGGACGAGAAGCCGAGGAACATCACGATCAGTACGCGCGGCTTGAAGTAGACCGCCAGCGCGTCGGACCAGGATGGCCTCGCCTGCGCGTCGGGGGAAACGGTCATTGCGTTATTCGCCGGCTTCCAGCTTGCGCTGACCGGGACCCGGCAGGATGTCGGCGCTCGGCGGTTCTTCTCCGAACTCGACATCCCGAATTCTCTCGCCGCGGTTCACAATCTTGTCGGCGGAAGTCAGGATTTGTTTGATGTCAGCGTTGGCTTGGCCGAAATGCTTGTCCAGATTCTCGACTCGGTCTCTGAGCCGATTGACATCTGCAACCAGCAGACCGACTTCGACCAGAATCTTGCTAGCCGCCTCACGCATGCGGGCATCCCTGCGGATCTGCTGGATCACCTGGATTGCCAGCATCAACAACGACGGCGAAACGATAATCACCTTGGCGCGATAGGCTTTCTGGAAAATATCGTCGAAGCCGTCATAGAGTTCAGCGTAGACGGATTCCGATGGCACGAACATCAGCGCTATGTCCTGGGTCTCGCCCGGGATCAGGTACTTGGCGGCGATGTCGCCGACGTGTTTTGCAATATCCGTGCGCACGCGAGCGACCGCGAGTTTACGCTCGTCGTCGCTCTTCGCTTCACGAAAAGCAGTCACCGCTTCGAGCGGAAACTTGGCGTCGATGACCAAAGGAGGGCCATCGGGCAAGTGCACTACGCAGTCCGGCCGCGCATTGTTGGTGAGGGTGGTCTGGAATTCGTAACAATCCTTCGGCAGACCGTCCTGGATGATCATTTCCATCCGCGACTGCCCAAAGGCACCGCGCGTTTGCTTGTTGGCGAGGACATTTTGCAGGCTCGTCACCTGTGACGCGAGGTCGGTAATGTTCTTTTGTGCATTGTCGATCACTGCCAACCGCGCATGCAGTTGCTGCAGATGGTCGGTGGTATCCTTGGTCGACGTGCGCATGGAGTCGCCCAGCCTGGCTGTCACCGCGTCAAGCCGCTCGTGCACCGTCTGTTGCAATTGCGATTGCGCCCTGGCGAGCAGCTCGCCCATTGTCTGTACGCGCGCATTGAGATCGGCCATTCGCTGCTCAGCGACAGGATCCGGGGGCGGCTTGCGCGGCCGCAAAAGCATCACGATGACCACGATCACGCCGACCGCGACAATCGTCCCAATGGCGAGCGTGAGGGCGGGTGCATGCGCCAGGAGGGCGTCGGCCAGGGTCTGGAAATCGGACATGAGCCGCTTCTACAGTGATTCGCTCGCGAAGCGAACGAACGGCGAACGGTAGGGCGATTGTATCGATGGCTCAAGGGCAAAGGCGGATTGACCCCGCAGGTCCTACCGCTTACATCGCGGCCATGGCGGTGCGCGACATCCTCATCATTCCCGACAAACGGTTGCGGCTTAAATCTGAGGCGGTAAAGACCGTCGACAAACCGCTGCGCGCGCTTATCAAAGACATGTTTGAGACGATGTATGCGGCGCCGGGGATCGGGCTCGCCGCCATTCAGATCGGCGTGCCCAGGCGTGTCGTCACGATGGATCTCGCCAAGAAGGACGAGCCGAAGCAGCCACAAGTCTTCATCAATCCGGAAGTGGTTTGGGCATCCGACGAGAAAGCAGTTTACGAAGAGGGCTGCCTATCGATCCCCGAATATTATGAGGAGGTCGCGCGGCCAAAGGCCGTGAAAGTGAAATTTTTCGACGCCGACCTCAAGCCGCAGGAGATCGACGCGGAGGGGTTGCTTGCCACTTGCCTCCAGCACGAGATCGATCACATCAATGGCGTGCTATTCATTGACCATATCTCAAAACTTAAACGCGACATGGTGATGAAGAAATTCAAGAAGGCGGCGAAGAAGACTGACGGCGGGAAATCACTGGCCGAGGATCAAGAGCCATCGCATCATATCGGCTGACGTCGTACGCACCCGCGCGCAAAGGTTTGCCTGAATGCGCCTGATTTTCATGGGCACACCCGATTTCGCGGTGCCGACGCTGATCGAACTCGCGGCACGCGGGCACGATATCGCCGCGGTCTATACCCGCGGGCCCAAGCCCGCAGGCCGCGGCATGGATATGCAGCACACGCCGGTCGAACGCGAGGCGCGACGCCTGACGCTCACCGTACATACGCCCAGGACATTGAAAGACAGTGATGTGCAGAACACTTTTCGCGCCCACAATGCCGATGCGGCGGTCGTGGTGGCCTATGGGCTGATCCTGCCGAAACCCATTCTCGAGGCCCCGCGCCTCGGCTGCTTCAATGTGCACGCATCGCTCTTGCCTCGCTGGCGCGGCGCCGCGCCCATCAACCGCGCCGTCATGGCGGGCGATCCCGATAGCGGCGTCACCATCATGCAGATGGATGAAGGGCTCGATACTGGGGCGATGGCGATGGCGGAACGCATGCCCATCGGTGCCGATATGACCGCTGGTGAACTGCACGATGCGTTATCGCGCCTGGGCGCCGATCTGATGCTGCGCGTGTTGGCGGCTGCGGACCGGGGTTCGCTCCAGCTCACGCCGCAGCCGCAAGCAGGCGTCACCTATGCCGAGAAAATATCCAAAAATGAGACGCGGATCGACTGGAGTAAGCCGTGGAAACAGGTCCACGACCACATCCGCGGCCTGTCGCTATTTCCCGGCGCCTGGTTCGAATTCGACGGGGTCCGCGTGAAAGTATTGCGCTCAATCCGAGGCGAAGGCGGCGGTCCGCCAGGCACATTGCTTGATGGCAAGCTGACCGTGGCTTGCGGCGATGGGGCGGTGCAGCTTGTGCAGGTCCAGCGTGCGGGAAAACAGCCAATGAGTACGGACGAATTTCTGCGCGGCGCGCCACTGAAAGTCGGCATGAAGGTCAGTTGAAGCGTTAACCAGCAGAGGGTCAGGGAACACCAAAAAGCCCCGATTTTCGGGCAAACGCGCTTTTCTTCCCTGTCGTCACTGCTTTATCGTGGGCTGTGTGCGTCGATTCGAGCGCGCGGCCACGGCTAACCTGGAACAACGCCTTGAGCATTGGACACAACACTGACGCTTCTGCCTCCGACGCCCGTCTTTGGACGCAAATTCTCCACCGCTATCGCGAACCGAGTCGGAGCCGCAGCGTGATTGAACTGGTGATCACAGCATTGCCACTCGTTGCACTCTGGGTCGCGGCCTGGCTCATCTACTCGCTCGGATATTGGTGGGTATCGCTGCTGATCACGATCCCGGCGGCCGGGTTTCTGGTGCGACTGTTCATGATCCAGCATGATTGCGGCCACGGCGCCTTCTTTCCGAAGAAATGGGCGAACGACTGGGTCGGCCGCGTTATCGGCGTTCTCACGCTGACACCCTATGATTTCTGGCGCCGCACCCATGCCATTCACCACGCCACTGCCGGCAATCTCGATCGTCGAGGTATCGGCGATGTCGATACGTTGACTGTACGCGAATATTTCGCCCGCTCGCGCTGGGGCCGCCTGAAATATCGCCTGTATCGCCATCCGCTGGTGATGTTCGGCATCGGTCCCGCTTATCTTTTCTTGCTGCAACACCGGCTACCAGTTGGCCTGATGCGGGGCGGCTGGCAGCCATGGATCAGCACGCAGGCGACGAATGCGGCGATCGCGCT
>JBGQLL010000092.1:0-11503 GCA_041500065.1 Pseudolabrys sp. | reverse complement strand
GTCGCGAAATTCGTTTTGGCGCTTGGCTCGCTGGGCAATGTGCGCACTAGCACCGCTCGCGTTTGGTCGGCGGACGAATACATGAAGCTCGTCTCGGAACTGCCTTGAACGGCGCGCGCCGCGGCCTGCGAATGTCCGCTTTCGGGGTAAGAGCGGACATCGCGCGGGCTTGTCGCAATGTCCGCTAATGACCCAAAGCAGACGTGATCGTCCGGCTTGCGTAGGTACCGGCGCCGCTCCTCAACTAAAAAATGTGCTATTCTTTCTTAATAAATGCCCGGCGTGGCGATCGGCACAAGGAAAGTCCATGGAAGGGGCAGCGTTGACGCAGCTCTACCACATGGCGGCCACATGAAATCGTATGTCTTCAACCCGAAGCACAAACGGACTGGATTGCGCGTTGCGCATTTTGCTTTTGCCAGCTTGGCTGCCTTGATAGCGGTGAACGATCTTGCTGACGCCGCAAGGCTTCGGAATGAACAATCGGTCGTGTCGCGTCCTGTTGGCGAGCCAATCATGGCGATCGTTTCGCTGCGCGATCAGCAGATCACTGTCTACGATGACAAGGGCTGGATCATCATGCGAGCGCCAGTGTCGAGCGGCCAGAAGGGACGCGAGACGCCGGCCGGTATCTTCAGCATCCTCCAAAAAGACGCTGAGCACTACTCCAACATGTATGACGATGCCTACATGCCCCACATGCAGCGCCTCACTTGGTCGGGCATCGCGCTCCACGGAGGAGCTCTTCCCGGTTACCCTGCATCGCACGGCTGCATCCGGATGCCCTACGACTTTGCTGAACGGCTGTTCGACGCGACGAGACTCGGCATGCGCTTGATTGTGGCGCCAGGCAACGCTGTGCCCGTCGCAATCGATCATCCAGCTCTATTCAAGTCAAAAGCAGGTGCGGCAGCTGCCGCAGCGGAGGAGGCGGCCGGCAAGGCCGATCGGGTGAGGCTCGTTGCCATAACGGCCTACCGCGAATCGACGCTCGCGATGGTGCCGGTGCGTAAAGCGGAAACTCTAAAGTTCAAGGCTGAAGCGGAATTAGCTGCGGCCGAGCGTGCGATTGCCTCTGCCGCATCGCCCGAAGCAAAGCAGCAGGCTGAGGACGCCAAGGCAAAAGTGACCGCACGGATCGGCGAGTTCGAGGCTCAATTGGCCGTGGGCAAAGCCGAGCTGCAACCAAAGCTCGATGCGTTGGCAGTCGCCCGCGAAGCAGCCACAGCGGCGGAGCGCGCGCGCGTCGTGGCGACCGAGGCGGCACGCAAGGCCGCGCGGGACCTCGAGCCGGTATCCGTCTTTATTAGCCGCAAGACCCAGCGCCTTTATGTCCGCCAAGCCTTACAGCCCATACTAGAGACACCTGTCACCATTCAGGATGCCGACCGTCCGATCGGCACGCATATCTTCACCGCAATGGAACGCATGAGCGCCGACATTCGATGGAGCGTAGTATCGCTTGTCGGCGGACGTCCCGAGGGTAGGGGAGAAGATCCGAATGGCCCCGTACGCAAAGGCCGCGAAAGAGACGCCGTGACGACCGACTCGCAAGGCGCGGGAGCAGCGCTTGACCGGATAACAATTCCTCAGGACACCCTCGATTTTATCGCACAGAGGGTGTCGCCGCGATCGTCCCTCATCATCTCAGACGAAGCGTTGAGCGCGGAGACGGGCAAAGGCACGGAATTTGTGGTCCCCTTGAGCGGTGAGCCACAGGGAGGTCTCAAGTATCGACGCCCCTCTCCACGCATCGAAGCCGGTTACGGGCAGTATTGGCCTCGTTTTTGAATCTTGCGACAGTCGTTTTATGAAACGGCAATCATTTTCCGCGACGGTGGCACAGTCAACGCGTCGGGCGACGAGTTCAAGAGTAAGGCGCGATGTATCTGAGCCACTCCATTTGCTGGTGCGGGCTCGGAGGACCGGCGACCGCAAAGAGTTGACGGCCGCCGGGTATTTCTGTCGCAAGGCCAACTACTTCTTCGGCCAGTTGGCCGTTGCCATTGCGAGTTCGGGCGGATAGATCGTCAGCGGCACGCCATTTTGCCACTGAATGATAGTCAAGCTGGCGCCTTCACGCCGGCCATCCGGTCCGAATTTGATGCTGCCGCCCGGATAGTATTTCGAGGGCCCGCCGTCCATCGTGTGCAAGGCCTCGGCAACGGCTTCGCGATCGGCCTTGCCGGCTTTCTCGAGGGCGTCGCGGATGACAAGCATATCGGCGTAGGTCGAGACGCCGTTCTGGGTCATCCACGGCTCGTTATATTTGTTCTTGAGCTCCGCAATGATGCCTTCGTGGCCTTTCGATCCCCAACTACCGACGGCGCCAATCATGCCGTCGAGCAATTCGGGCGACATGGTCTTGAGCATATCCGGCTCGAACATCGCGATGCCGAACGAGATTGTCGGGACCTTGCCCTTACCCATTCCAAATTCGTTCATTTTCTCCAGAACAAGCTTGGCGTCTGAGATTACGGTCGGCAGAAAAAAGAACAAATCCGGCCGAGCGGCTCGAATCTTTTGCACCAGCGGGGTCGCGTCGGCGAGTGGCGGGGTGAAAGTCTCATCTACCACCAACTGCAAGCCCAGCTCTTTGAGGAGCCGCTCGCGCATCGGCTTGACCGAGGACACCGAGGCTGCCGTGTTGTCAGTGACGATAGCGACGGTCTTCGGATTGGCACCGGCGCTTTTGGCCGTGGCCATGATCACCGGCAAAGATTGTTCGGCTTGCGAGCCAGAGGTCGCCGATGTCTGGAAGATGTATTTGAAGCCGCGCTGCGTGATGAGGTCGGAGTAGGACAAAGTGAGCATTGGCAAGTGCGCGCGCTCCGTCACCTCGGTCACGGCGAGAGTGAACGAGCTCAGATAAGAGCCACTGGCCGCAACCATGTCGGTTTCTTCCGCAACCATACGCTGAGCTGCATTCTTGGCTTTCTCGGTGGTGTCGCCGCAATCAAGCACGACCAGTTTGAGCTTGGCTCCGCCAAGGGCCTTCACCCCGCCTTCCGAATTGATGCGCTCGATTGCCATTTCAGCACCCATGCGCATCACTGCCCCGGGACGGGCGTACAGACCAGAGAGCGGCACGATCAGCCCAATCTTGACCTCTTTTGGCTGCTGGGCCTGCAGCGAAGGCGTGGTGAGACCTAATGCGAGTGCGGCTGGCAACATCAGTCGGCCGAGATTGAATAGTCCTCGTCTCCTGCTTCTCATTTCCGTCTCCTCCGCGTTATCCGCACAACTGCGGGTTTAATGTCCTTGGTCACATACCGAGGTAGGCCGCCCGGACCCGGTCGTCCGCACGCAACGTTTCATTGGTTCCTTCAAGCACGACCCGGCCAGCTTCGAGCACATAGCCGTGGTCAGCGGACTCGAGCGCTTCCGCGACCCTTTGCTCGACCAGGAGAATTGTGAGGTTGGTTTGCCGTCTGATTTCGATAAGTCGTTCGAATATGAAATCGGCGATAGCCGGGGCCAGTCCCATTGATGGCTCATCCAGCATGAGCAGCTTCGGCGACGATGCAAGCCCGCGGCCGATCGCCAGCATCTGCTGCTCGCCGCCGGAGAGCGTGCCGGCGAACTGTTTGCCGCGCTCCGCCAGCACGGGAAACAGCGCGAAAATGCGCTCGATGTTGCTGCGCCAGTCACGCCGCCCACTCTCGGTATAGGCGCCCATTTCGAGGTTTTCCATCACAGTGAGCGACGGGAATACCTGCCGCCCTTCTGGCACGTGAGCGATGCCCAAATGCGGTCGCCGGCTCGGCGCGACAGCAAGAAGATCGATATCCTCGAATTTGATTGTTCCAGATCGCGGCCGGACTGTCCCGGAGATAGTTTTGAACATCGTCGACTTGCCGGCGCCGTTTGGCCCAACCACCGAGACGAATTCGCCGGCGCTGACCTCGATCGACACACCGTTGAGGACGGGAACAGAGGAGTAGCCCGCGCTGACGGCGTCAAGCTTGAGCATGGGCGCTCCATTTGGTGCCGAGATAGGCTTCGATGACCCGCGCATCGCGCGTGATGACCGGCGGCGGCCCTTCAACCAGCACGGCGCCGTGATCAAGAACCAGGAAGTGATCGACCAGGCGCACCATCGCATGCATCGTGTGCTCGATGATTACGATCGTGATGCCCTGCTGGGCTAGCCGGCGCAGTACG
The DNA here is from genome assembly GCA_041500065.1 of Pseudolabrys sp. Classification (GTDB taxonomy): domain Bacteria; phylum Pseudomonadota; class Alphaproteobacteria; order Rhizobiales; family Xanthobacteraceae; genus Pseudolabrys. The sequence continues at coordinate 7,339 of JBGQLL010000092.1, read as the reverse complement.
GCAACGACCTCGGTGACGTCGCTCGGGCCCAATCCCGCCAACGTCTCATCGAGCAGCAGGAGACGCGGTCTTCCGGCGAGCGCGCGGGCAAGCTCCATCAGTCGCAATTGTTTGGTGGTCAGCTCGTTCGCCAGCCGATCGGCGACGTCAGAGAGACCGACTTTTGCGATCGCGCTCTCGGCCAAGCGGCGGGCCTCGCTTTCGTCCTTTGCATGCACGAAGGCGCCGATGACGACATTTCCGGTGACCGACAATCGGGGGAATGGGCGCATGATCTGGAAAGTGCGGCCGACGCCGGCGTTGCACATGTCATGCGGTGTCCAGCCGACCACGTCGCGACCGTGCAAAAGGATCTTGCCGGCATCGGGACGCAAGAACCCGTTGAGCAGGTTGAATACGGTTGTTTTTCCAGCACCGTTCGGTCCAATGATGCCGAGGATCGTGCTTTGCATAACATCGAAGCTCACATCCTGAACGGCTTTGAGTCCGCCGAAGCTGCGGGACAAGCCGCGCACCGAGAGGATAACCTTGCCAGCCTCGTTTTGGGGTTGGCTCGCCGGCGGCGGCTCGGGCATGAGGCTGACGGCAACGGTGTCAGCTTCATCCACGGCCGCAAATTTCGATTTTTCTGTCGCGAGCAAGGCTGGCCAGCGGCGTCGGACGAATTCCTGTCCCTTCCAGAAAAGCCCTTCCGGCGCCGCCAGAATGACGACGACGATCGCAAATCCGAAAATGACACCTTGAATGCCAGGGAAACGCGCGCCGAATTGCGCTTGTAGAATCTCGGACGCGGGGATCAGGATGGCCGAGCCGATTACCGGCCCCCAGACTGTGCCGACACCGCCGAACATGGTGACCGTTAGGGCCTGGGCGGATACCAGCATGCCAAACACCGAAACCGGGGTGACCACCAGCAAGACCACGGCATAGAAAGCGCCGGTTGCGCTGGCGACCGCGCCGCTGACCGCGATCGCGCGCAGTTTCCACGCGAGGGTATCGATTCCAGCAGCTTCCGCCGCCGCTTCGTTTTGCTTAATGGCGATCAACGACATGCCGAAGCGCGAACGTTCGATGATGCGCGATAGCAGTACAACAACGATCGTCATGCCCAGTGCGATGAGCGTGTAAATGCGCGGGTCGGAGAATTGCATAAAGGCGAAGGCATTTTCGCGCTTCATCGGTAGCGTGACTTCCTGGTAACCGAGCCATTCGAACACGTAGAGCACCGCCAATGGGTAAGCGAGCATCGCGAGCGCGAAGTAATGACTGCGCAATCGAAAGGTGGGAAAACCGATGAGAAGGCCGGACAAACCACCGAACACGGCTGCGATTGGGATCAGGAGCCATGGTGAGAGATCGAAATGCATCTGCCCAAGCGCAGTCGTATAGGCACCGATGCCGAAGAAGGCCGCGTGGCCGAACGAAATGAGGCCCGTATAACCGCTAAGAATGTTCCACGAGAGCCCAAAAGTCGCCCAGACGAGCACCAGGGTCATCATCAACTGATAATAGGAGTTGGTGATAACAAGCGCGATCGCAGCATAAATTGCAGCAAAGATCAGAATCGGAAAAAACGAGCGGGCCACCGGCATCGCTCACGTCCTCTCGACGATTCGGCCGAAGAAGCCTTGCGGCCGCAAAAAGACGATGAGCAGGAAGACCACGAAAATCGCGGAATTTTGCAACTGGGTCGGCAAAATGAGAGTCGAGAGCTGCTGCACAAGCCCGATCGTCATGCCGCCCCAAAATGCGCCAAGGATGCTGCCGAGCCCGCCCAGCACAACCCCAGCATACATCATGATGACGTATTCCAGCCCGACATAGGGATGGAACGGATAGTTTGGTGCGAGCAGCCCGCCGGCGATGGCGGTGATGCTGATGCCGAGCGCAAACGCGATACGATGGGCGAAGTCGACATCGATGCCCATGTAAGTCGCAGCTGTCGGATTATCCGCGGAGGCACGCAATGCCTTGCCAAGGCGCGTGCTGGCAATCAGCACCGCTAATCCGCCGATGATGACAATTGAGAGCAGGGCAGCGATTCCGCGGGCACGGTTGACGAAAATCTCGACAGCGTCGTCCCACAACGAGATTATCCACGCGCTGCTGGAAAGCGGCGTTTGCACCGAATGCAGAATGGAGCCAAATACAATCTGGCCGCCATTCTCCAAAATCAGTGCAATGCCCAAAGTGAGAACGAGTTGGGCGTAATGTCCTTCGCCCTCGAGTTGCGCTATTCTGGTGCCGCTCACCCTCGAAATTACTGTTTGATGGATGAAGTAGCCGACCACAAACAAAAGCGGGCCGGCCAGAAATGCCGCAACGTAGGGCCCGACCGTGTTACCGAAAGCGGCGTTCACTCCCAGTGCGACAAAGAAATAATAGGCCGCGTACATACCGAGCATCATGAAATCGCCTTGGGCGAAGTTGATGACCCGCATCACGCCGAAAATGAGCGCCAAGCCGACGCACATCAGCCCGTAAATTGCGCCGAGCAGCAGGCCGGCAGTAAGGCTCTGCAATACGTTCTCGACCAGCTGTGCGACGGGCATGACGGACTAGCCCTGTCGCTGGCCGCGATCGAATGGTCGCTGGGCTTGCCAGCACGTGCCGGCCCGAGCGTGAAGCATCGCCTCCCCCAATTATTTTCATCGGCAACGAGTGAATCGCTGCCGACGGGCCCGGGCATCCGCGCCATTAATGTCAGATTGACAGACAGGATTATCGACTGTCAATTTGAAGCCAATCTTTGTGGGTGCGCCCGTGTCGCAAGCCGCTACCAGCGCGCCGTCTTGCCCACAGGTTCGGGCGTGGGCAGGTTTTCGGGAGCGCGCTTGGCGTGGCAAGATTGATGAGAGGTTCAGCACCGTTCAGCCGCGTGGCTGAGACAACAAACATTGCGCGGGTCGCTGCGGTTGCGGCGCCGGTCCGCAGTCAGGTCGTGGAAATGCTGCGCGCCGCAATCACCGGCGGGCAATTCGCACCCGGTCAGCGGCTCGTGGAAAAAGATTTATGCGATTCGATGGGCGTCAGTCGTCCTTCCGTGCGCGAGGCGCTGCGGCAGGTCGAAAGCGAAGGCCTCATTGTCACCATTCCCAATCGGGGTCCGATCGTGTCGCAACTATCCGTTCGCGATGTTGCGAGCATCTATGAGGTGCGCGGCGCGCTGGAAGCGCTTGCGGCCCAACTCTTTTCTACGAATGCAAGTGACGAGCAGGTGAAAGACCTTGACGCTGCAGTGACGCAGCTGGAGGCCGCTTACAAGACTAGCGATGTAGAAAAGATCGTCGTTGCTAAGCGCATTTTCTATGACGTGCTTATGGAAGGATGCGGCAACAACATCCTGCCAACGCTCTTTCGAACCATGAACGCCCGGGTCACGCAGTTGCGACGAGTGTCGCTGTCCTCGCCCAAGCGGGCAACTATTAGTCTGCGGGAAATTCGCGCCGTATTGCGTGCGATCAAGCAGCGCAATCCCGAAGCTGCATTCAAGGCTTCCCTCCATCACGTAAAGGAAGCCTCCAAAGTTGCGCTCGCATCTTTGAGGTCCTGACACCGCGGATTGCATCAAAGGAAACGAAGATGACAGACAAAGCGCTGGGATTTATTGGGGTCGGCCGCATGGGTAGCCACATGTCAAGGCGGCTTGTTGCGGCCGGTCACAAGGTGGTGGTCTACGACGTCGACCCCCGTGCGTTGCAGCAGGCGACTGAAGCGGGCGCGAGCGCGGCCCATTCCCCGGCCGACGTCGCGTCCCAGGCCGAGATTGTTATGGCCAGCTTGCCCACGCCCGATATCGTCAAGACGGTTGCACTCTCGTCGAACGGTGTTGTGGCGGGCCGAAAAGTGAAGACGTTTATTGACTTGTCGACGACCGGGCCGCGTGTTGCGAGCGAGGTCGCCAAGGGTCTGGAAGAAAAGGGGATCGTCGCAGTTGATGCGCCAGTGAGCGGCGGTCCGTCCGGTGCCGAGAAGGGAACGCTTGCAGTCATGGTTTCCGGGCCGAAGAGCCTAACAAACGAATTGGCGCCCATTCTTGGCGTCATCGGCAAGGTATTTTGGGTTGGAGAGCAGCCTGGCCTCGGCCAGACGATGAAGCTTTGCAACAATCTTCTGTCCGCGACCGCCATTACAATTACGTCGGAAGCCCTGGTGATGGGAACGAAGGCTGGGCTCGATCCTGCGGTTATGCTTGACGTCATCAATGCCGGCAGCGGCCGCAACACGGCGACTGCAGATAAGTTTCCGCGTTGCGTTCTCACGCGCAAATTCGATTTCGGATTTGCGACCGATCTTCTCTACAAGGATGTGCGGCTCTGCCTTGAAGAGGGCGAGCGGCTCGGCGTGCCGATGATGGTCGGCAACGCCGTGCGCCAACTTGTCGGCATTACGAAAGCGCTTAAGGGTCCCGGTTCGGACATTACGGAAATCGTTCAACCGGTGGAGCAATGGGCCGGCGTCGAGGTTAAATCGGGCGGCCGGCGATAGTCGTCATGAGCGACGAAGAAACATACGAAATCTTCGCGGTCCACTACGGCCATCACGACCGCCAATCGAGCGAAAATTATATCGGCGGCGACGCGCATGATGTGCTCCAGCCGCTCGACTATTACGTCTGGGCGATCGTCAGCCAAAAGGGGACTTATGTCGTTGATACCGGCTTCGACGAGGCGATGGGCAAGAAACGCCAGCGTACACTTGTGCGGCCGATTGCGGACGGCCTCAAGGCGATAGGGGTCCAGCCCGATCGTGTCGAGAACGTGATCGTTTCGCACCTGCATTACGATCACACCGGAAACTACGATGGTTTCCCGCATGCAAAATATCATCTGCAAGACACCGAGATGGCCTACGCGACGGGACGTTGTATGTGCCATCAGTTTCTCAAGATGCCCTTCGAGGAAGAAGATGTCGTCGCCATGGTACGCAAGCTGTTTGCGGGCCGCGTTGTATTTCATGACGGCGCTGATCAAGTGGCGCCGGGCATCACCGTTCATAAAGTCGGCGGCCATTCTAAGGGCCTGCAATGCGTGCGTGTGAAAACCCGGCGAGGTCATGTCGTGCTCGCATCAGACGCGACCCATCTCTATCAACATTTCGAAGAAGGTCGCGTGTTCCCGACGACATATAATCCCGCTGAAGTGCTCGAGGGCTACGACCTCTTGCGCAAGCTCGCGAGCTCGAACGCGCACATCATTCCGGGCCACGATCCCGCCGTGCTGAAGCGCTATCCAGCTGCCAAGACCGGACTCGAGGGCTGGATTGTGCGGCTTGATGCCGATCCGCGAGGGTGAGGGCGGCCGTCTTGCGTGGGAAGTGCGCTCTCATCACTGGTTCAACCGCAGGCCTGGGCTTTGCAATCGCGGATCGACTTGCGGCCGAAGGATGCCGGATCGTTCTTAATGGCCTTGCGGCGCCTGCGGATTACGAAAAAGCGCGCACCGAAATAGCGCGCAAGCACGGGGTCGAAGTTCGCTTTCATGGCGCAGATCTTTCCGCGCCAGAACAAATCACGGATATGATGAAATTCGCCGACGATACGTTTGGCGGTGTCGATATTTTGATCAACAATGCAGTCGTGCGTCATTTCGCGCCGGCTGTAGACTTTCCGGTCGAGCGCTGGAACGAAGCACTTGCGGTCAATCTGTCAGCTGCCTTCCACACGATCCGTCTCGCCCTTCCCGGGATGCTCCAGCGCAATTGGGGGCGGATTATCAATTTGGCCTCGGTCTACAGCTTTGTCGCGACGATAAATCGTGTTGACTACGTCACGACCAAGACAGCGATCCTCGGGCTGACCCGCGCTATCGCACTAGAAACGGCCAATTCCAACGTCACCTGTAATGCCATTGCACCGGGCGTACTGCCGACACCGGCCATACTCTCACGTCTTGAGCGCTTGGCGGCAGAGCAGGGAGTCTCGAAGGAGCACGCGACGCGCGATTATCTTATCGATCGGCAACCGGGCGGAAAGTTCATTCCGATGGAAAACGTTGCGGCGCTCGTTGCCTTCCTTTGCGGCCCGGACAGCCAAGGCACGACGGGTGCAGTATTTCCGGTGGATGGCGGATGGACAATCAGTTGAGTCGCAATGTGGCACTTTCGGATTAGAACCCAAATGTTGTTCGGCACCCATTGAATAGAACATGGCGGTGGCTGGCGGGCAGTCTATAATCGAACGTTTGTGTCGCCGCAAAACCAAGCCGGATGCAATCCGGTGGAGCACAAGCAGGAGGAAACGATGATTGGCCAAATTTTTGCGCGTCTCGTCTTTCCGGCATTTGCACTGACGCTCGCCGGTCTCACAGTCACGAACGCGGAAGAAATCGCCGTCGGCAATTACGGCTCATCTGCGAACGGCATGCCATTCGGCGTCGCTTTGGCCAAAGGATATTTTCAGGAAGAAGGCGCCAACGTCACCGGCATCATCGCTTCGGAGGGCGGGGGCACGTCGGTCCGCAACGCGATGGCCGGGGTCGCTTATGGTGAGGCCAATCCTGGCGCGATCGCCGTCGCCATCCAGCAGGGCGCCGATCTGCGAATCGTTAGCGATAACGTGCTCACCATCGCCGAATTCGCTTGGCTGGTGAAAAAGGATTCACCGATCAAGACAATTGCCGACCTCAAGGGCAAAAAGATTGGCTACACCAATCCGCGCTCGACCAGCCAGGCGCTCGACATCCTCATGCTGAAGAAAGCAGGGCTCAGGCCGGAGGACGCCGAGCTTGTGAAGACCGGCGGCTTCGGACCGATGGTTGCGGCGCTTGACCTCGGGCAGATCGACGTCGCGCCTGTGACCGAGCCGCTCTGGTCGAAAATGAAAGACAAGTTTCGCGTACTCATCACCGGTGCGGAGGCGTTGCCCCCACTCGACAACGTCGTCGGCGTGGCGACGGCCCAGGCGGTTGCGACGCGCGGCGACTTTATCCGCGCTGTGATCCGCGCGCGCCGACGCGCCATCGAATTCATGCGGGCCCACCCGGAAGAAGCCGGCGAGATCATCGCCAAGCCCTTCAACATCACCCCGGAAGTGGCAACAAGCGCCATCAAGAACCTGATATCGAGCACCACCGAGGGCATCCCTTATTGGGGCGATGGCGATTTCCACCTCGATGGGATGAAGCGCATCATCGAGGTGCAGAAAAGCGTGGGCGCGCTGACCGGCGACATTGATCTGTCTAAGGTCATCGATACCCAGTTCCTGCCGGATGACCTCAAGACAGTGAAATAGAACGCTGCGCGCCGGAGGATGATTGCTTGATCGCGGCACAAGTGACACTGCGCGGGGTGACGAAGGTATTTCCCGCCGGTGCCGGTGGGGCGGCGGTGCATGCCCTCG
>JBGQLL010000091.1:0-11747 GCA_041500065.1 Pseudolabrys sp. | reverse complement strand
GCGTAAGGGATTGCTGTCGCTGCGACCACTTGCGGGCGAATAGGATTGCCAGTGAAAGTTATTTTGCTCTGCCAGTGCCGATTGAAATTCTTCAGTGTCCGGAAACCGGTGGCGATCGCAGTGACGCGGGAGGCCAGCAGTTTGTTGGCGCGCCCCATGACGCCGTTCTGCTCGTGCAACAAAGTGGGTATGCCGCGCCAGCTGGCCGCAAGAAGCGGCGGCACTGTCGGGTAGCCACCGAAGCCAACCACGGCGTTTGGCTTTATGCGACCGAGTAACTTCCAAGCCTTGGCGGTGCCGACCGCCAGCAAAGTGGATGTACGCGCGAGGGCAAATGGATTGCGTGCTCGCAACGTTGCGCTCGGAATCAGGTGTACGGTCCGTGCCGGAAATTTGAAATGAGCGGCGCGGTGGTCGGTCGCGAGATCGACGGTTATGCCACGTTGGTTGAGCACGGTAGCCAGTGCCTCGGCCGGAAATAAATGGCCGCCGGTGCCACCAGCCGCGAGCAGGACGAGCGGCGCGCCGCTCGCAGCCATCAGACTGTGCTCCCGGCCACCGCGAGATCGGGCGAAATCATCGCTGCGCGAGGCTGCTCGCGGGTCAAAGCCAGCAACATCCCCATTGCGTATGCGGTCGAGATCATTGAAGAGCCACCATAGGAAATGAACGGCAGTGTCATGCCCTTGGCCGGCATAAGATGCAAGTTCACCGCCATATTGATGGCAGATTGTGTGGCGAAAAGAATCGTGAGGCCGGCGGCAGCGAAGCGAGTGAAAGGATCGTCATTGCGCATGGCGCGTATCAGCATGCGGATGACAATGAACGCAAATAGCAGCACCAGCGCGAGACAAAGCGCAACGCCAAACTCTTCTGCCGCTACTGCAAGCACAAAGTCGGTGTGGCTTTCTGGTAGAAGGCGCTTCACAGTACCCTCGCCGGGACCCTTGCCGAACCAGCCGCCGCGCATGAAGCTTTCGGTCGCTACGTCGATGTTGAAAGTATCGCCCGAGCCGGGATCAAGAAAACGCTGAATGCGGCGCGCGACATGCGGCACCGTGTAATAAGCACTTAAGAGTCCGACACCGGCGAGGCCGGCAATTCCCGCCACCCAGACCAGCCGCATGCCCGCCATAAAGAACAGCGCGCTCCAAACCAGCGCGATCAGCATCGTCTGACCGAAGTCGGGCTGCACGACCAGCAGCGCGATGACCATCAATAGTAACGCCAACGAGAATGTATTCGCTGGCATGTCGGGCCGCCTGGCCGATTCACCGAACAGCCAGGCGACTATGATGACGAAGGCAGGCTTGAGAAATTCGGAAGGTTGAATGTTGACCCCGACCAGCACCAGCCAGCGGCGAGCGCCCTTGATCTCGGGACCGAAATAGGGTGTCGCCGCCACCATGATCAGGCTGACCAAAAACACGATCAGCGATAGGCGGCGGATCTGACGTGGACTGAGGAACGAAACGCCCAGCATCACCGCGATCGCGGGCAGCACGTAGAGAATGTGCCTGTTGACGAAAAAGAATGGGTCAAGGCCCAGGCGGGCCGCGACTGGCGGGCTCGCAGCCAGAGAGAGGACTACGCCCGCCAGCATCAGCGCGCCGATGGCCGCGAGCGAGAGCCGGTCGACCGTCCACCACCATTCGCCGAAGGGCGTACGTTGCGCGCGCGAGAGCATCCGAATTCCCCGTCTGGCTCAAGCTGACGGGTCGCGGTTTAGGAAGCATTAACGGTCGCGGTCACGCCGGGGATTGCGAGCGCAGCGTCAGTGAAGGCTTTTCCGCGTACCTCAAAGTTCGGGTACTGGTCGAACGAGGCGCAGGCGGGCGATAGCAGCACCACCGGCTCCGCCAGGCCCGACGCTTCGGCATCGCGGGCCGCCGCATAGAGCGCCCCCAATAAAGCACCGTTGATCTCGTAGGGCATCTTCCCTTCCAGCGTCTGCGCGAATTCCTTGGCTGCTTCTCCAATCAGGTAGGCTTTGCGAATGCGGGGGAAGAATTCGGCCAAACTGCTGATTCCGCCGGATTTCGGCTTGCCGCCTACGATCCAAAAAATGTCGTGGAAGCTCGCCAGCGCTTTGGCCGCCGAATCAGCATTGGTTGCTTTCGAGTCATTGACGAACAACACTTTGCCCTTGTGGCCGACCTGTTGCATGCGGTGGGCAAGGCCAGGGAAACTTTTGAGACCTTTTTGAATCGCATTCAAACCAACGCCAAGTGCGACGCACGCTGCTATTGCACACGCGGCGTTTTGCGCATTGTGCACGCCGCGCAATGAACCGATGCCAGCCAAGTCTGCGAGCACCTGCGCCTTGCCATTGATGGCCCGAACGATGCAGGTGCCTTCCGCGTAGTAACCATCACGCAACGGCGAGACGACAGAAACGCGAATGACTTTCTTCCCCGCACGCTCGACGCGCTCGGCCGCCGCCTGTGTGTAGTCGTCGTCAACGTCGATCACAGCCGTGCCGCCTTGCTCGACACCTGCCGGAAGACGCTCCTTGATGGCAGCGTAGTTCTCAATACTGCCGTGCCGATCGAGGTGATCTTCCGTGACATTGAGCAGAATACCGACTGTCGGCCTAAGCGAGGGCGCCAGATCAATCTGGTACGACGAAATCTCGAGCACATAGACGCGACCGGAGTTGAAGCGTTCGAGCGCCAGCACCGGCACGCCGATATTGCCGCCCATCTGGGCATCATGCCCGGCACTCTTAAGCAGGTGCGCCGTGAGTGCGGTGGTGGTCGATTTCCCGTTGGTGCCTGTGATCGCGACGAGAGAGGAGCCGGGCCCGGATTTCGCGCGTTCGCGGCAGAACAGTTCGATGTCGCCGATCACCTCGACGTTGGCTTGACGAGCAAGGCTCGCCGCCCAATGCGGCTTCGGATGTGTGAGCGGCACACCTGGCGCCAGCACCAAGGCCGCTATTTTTGGCCAATCGAGTTCACGCAGATTTTGTGTCTTCAGTCCGGCCGCTTGCGCTTCTTTGATTTTCTTTTCGTCGTCGTCGTAGGCGATGATTTCGGCACCCCCAGCTGCAAGCGCGCGCGCCGCCAGCAGGCCTGAACTACCAAGGCCAAAGATCGCGACCCGCTGGCCAGCGAACGTGGTGACTCGGATCATCTCAACTTCAGCGTTGCCAGTCCGGCGAGTGCCAGCACCACAGCCACGATCCAGAAGCGAATGACGATTTGCGGCTCTGTCCAGCCGAGCTGCTCATAGTGATGGTGGATCGGCGCCATCTTGAATACGCGTTTGCCCGTGAGCTTGAACGAAACCACCTGCACGATCACCGACACGGCCTCCAGCACAAAGAGACCGCCGACGATGGCGAGCACGATCTCGTGCTTAATGGCAACCGCGACCGCTCCAAGCAATCCGCCGAGCGACAGGGAGCCGGTGTCACCCATGAAGATCGAGGCTGGCGGCGCATTGAACCAAAGAAAGCCGAGACTTGCACCGATCACCGCGCCACACAACACCGCCAGTTCACCGGTGCCCGGCACATAGTGAATCTGCAGATATTCGGCAAAGACAGCGTTACCCGCGAGATACGAAATGAAACCGAAGCTCGCCGCCGCGATCATCACGGGCACGATCGCCAAGCCGTCTAGGCCATCAGTCAGGTTGACGGCGTTTCCCGCAGCAACGATGACGAACGCGCCGAGCAACACAAAAGCCCAGCCAATATTGAACACCAGCTCCTTGAAGAACGGGAACACCAGCGAGGTTGCTATTGGCCCACGGCCAAGCTGCATGAGGGCGGTGCAGGCCGCAACCGCAACCACCGCCTCGATGATCAAGCGGGTTTGCCCGGCAATGCCGGCGTGTGTCTGTTTGGTTATCTTCAGATAATCGTCGTAGAAGCCGATCAGTCCGAAAGAAAGCGTCACCCCAAGTACCACCCACACGTAGGGGCTCTTCGGGTTCGCCCAGAGCAGCGTCGATACAAGCAGTCCGGACAAGATCATCAGGCCGCCCATCGTCGGCGTGCCCTTCTTGGTCACCAGATGCGAGCTTGGCCCGTCGTCCCGAATGGGCTGGCCTTTGCCCTGCTTGAGGCGCAGCAGATCGATGATCGGTCCGCCGAACAGGAAGACGAATACCAGGGCCGTGACGATTGCGCCCCCGGTCCGAAAGGTGATGTAACGAAACACATTGAAGAAAGTGACTTTGTCGGAAAGCTCAGTCAGCCAGTAGAACATTGGGTCGAACCTTGAATATTCACCCCTGCGCAGGCAACTGGTCGAGCGCCGCCTGCCTGGGGAATTGCCGTTCCAGTGCCCTGACGATCGGGCCCATTTTCGAACCGAGCGAACCCTTCACCATCACCGCGTCGCCCGCCCGGATGGCGCTCACAACAATTGGCTCGAGCCCCGCCGCAGTCTCGGAATAGCCGCCCCGGGCGCGCGAGGGAAGGGCCTCCCACAAAGCACGCATCAGCGGTCCAGAACAAAACACGAGATCGACGCTGGCGGCCTCAATTGCCTTGGCGAGCGCACGGTGCAGTTCGGCGGCCGTTGGTCCTAACTCAAGCATATCGCCCAGCACCGCAATGCGACGGCCGCGCTGGCCAACCGGCACTTGGCCAAGAAGAGCAATTGCGGCCTGCATGGAAGCAGGATTGGCATTGTAACTTTCGTCAATCAGCAACGCGTTACCGCCAGGAACTTTCAATAGGGCCCGCGTGCCGCGGCCGCTGGCGGGTCTGAGGTTGTTGAGTGCGAGTGCTGCCAAGGCGAGATCCGCCCCGACGAGTGAGACCGCAGTCAGGACAGCGAGCGAGTTGAGAACAAGATGCCGGCCGGGCGCGCCGAGCTTATAGGTGACCGTCTGCCCCAAAATGCGCGCCTCGACGGTCGAGCAATCGGCCTGCAATGAAAGGCGAAGCAACAGTGCGTCCGCGTCTTTGTGTTCTCCGAAGCAGACCACGCGTTCGATGCGTGCGGCCTTGGCGGCTGCAACGAGCCTCGAAAACTGCGCGTTGTCCCGGTTAAGAATTGCGGCGCCGCCTGGCTCGACCCCGGCAAAGATCTCTGCCTTGGCATCGGCGATCTTCTCGAGCGAGCCAAAGTATTCAAGGTGCACGGGCTCAATGCCGGTAATAATGGCCACGTGCGGACGCGCCAGCTTTGTGAGAGGAGCGATTTCTCCGGCATGGTTCATGCCGATTTCGAAAACAGCGTATTTCGTGCTTGCGGGGCAACGCGCGAGCGACAGCGGAACGCCCCAATGATTATTGTAAGATGCAATGGAGGCATGCGTTTCGCCGTCGGTCGAGAGCGCCAGCCGCAACGCTTCTTTCGTTCCAGTCTTTCCAACCGAGCCGGTGACGGCGATGACACGCGCGTTCGTGCGCGCGCGAGCAGCCCGCGCCAGATCCCGTAGAGCCTCGAGCACATCGGGCACAATCAATAGCGGCGCACCGGCGAAGCGATCGCGCTGATCGCGCGCGACGACTGCGACGCCGACGCCTCCCTTCAGCGCACTGTCGACAAAGTCGTGGCCATCGCGGTTCTCGCCCTTGATGGCGAAGAATGCGTCGCCTTTTCCCGACGTGCGGCTATCGATGGAAAGTCCATTTACGTCCGCCGGCAGAGCGCCGTTACGCTCGGCGCGCATGGCCGCGGCCATCGCATCGATGGTCCAGATGGCGGTCATGCGACTTTGCCCTGCAAAGCCGCGGATACTGCTTCGTGGTCCGAGAACGGGATGATGCGGTCCCCGATAATTTGACCGGTCTCATGGCCTTTGCCGGCAATTAGCAGCACATCTCCAGCTGTAAGCTCAGCGATCGTTCTTCTAATCGCCTCCGCGCGGTCGCCAATTTCGGTGGCCCCCGGCGCATTGGCTAGAATAACGGCCCGGATCGCTGCGGGGCTCTCGCTGCGCGGGTTGTCGTCTGTAACGATGATCCGATCTGCATTTTCCGCCGCGATCCGGCCCATGATCGGGCGCTTACCGGAGTCCCGGTCGCCGCCCGCGCCAAGCACCACAATGAGTTTGCGACTCGCGTAAGGCCGCAGACTTTCAAGCGCCTTTTTGAGCGCGTCCGGCTTATGGGCATAGTCGATGAAGATCGGTGCGCCGTTGTGCATACCGGCAAGTTCAAGCCTGCCTTTGGCGCCGGTGAGATTCTCCAATGCAGCGAAGACGCGCGGCGGCTCGGCCCCGGTTGCTATCGCAAGTCCCGCCGCAATGCCGGCGTTCTGCACCTGGAAAGCACCAACAAGCGGCAGCCTAACTTTGTAAGTGCGCCCACCATGGGCGATCGTGACAACCTGTGCAAAGCCATCGATGGAACCGCCAATGAGCTTGATATCATCGCCCCGCTCGCCGACCGAAATGGTCTTTAAGCCGTGCTCTTTCGCTACTTCAATCACCTGACCTGCATAGCAATCATCAACGCCAACCACCGCTGTACCGCCCGGTGCGATCAAATCCTCGAATAGGCGGAGCTTGGCAGCCAGATAGGCTTCAATGGTTGGATGATAGTCGAGGTGATCGCGAGACAGATTGGTGAAGGCACCGGCTGCAACACGCACACCATCAAGCCGGTGCTGGTCGAGCCCATGGGATGACGCCTCGAGCGCGAGATGAGTGATCCCTTCGCCCGCTAATTGATCCAACGTGCGATGTAGCTCGACCGGATCAGGCGTCGTCAATGAACCGTACCGCTCGCCCTTGGGTGAGACCACGCCGATCGTACCAATGCTTGCCGCCTGATACCCGAGCACACTCCATATCTGCCGGGTGAATGCCGCAACTGATGTTTTCCCGCTCGTGCCAGTGACGGCGACGATTGTTTCCGGTTGGCGTGAAAAAATTTTTGCCGCCACGAGAGCGAGCGCGCGCCGCGAATTCTTCACGCGAATAAATGCGACGGCGTCAGACAATTCCGCCGGCCGCTGTTCGGCAGCGACGGCCGTGGCGCCGGCATCAACAGCTTGCTTGGCGAAATGCGCGCCATCGGTTTTGGTACCTGCAATGGCAACGAACAGGAATCCCGGCTTCACCTTGCGGCTGTCGGCGGTAACGCCGATGGCCTCGATTGCGCCAAGGCGCGAGTCGATCGCCACCTCCGGCAGAAGATCGCGCAGTTTCACCGCGAATCCTTCGCGCTCACCAGCAGCATCTGGTCGGCCTTCGGTAGATCGAAGCGCGGTGGAATGTCGAGCAATGGGGCCACTCGCTCGATAACTTGAGCGCCAACGGGCACCGCGTTCCAGCCTGAGGTAGCGAAGCCATTGGTCTCGGGTAGACCCTGCGGTTCGTCAATCATGATCAACAACAGATAGCGCGGCTTGTCGGCTGGCAATATGGCGGTGAAACTGGTCAAGACTTTGGTCTTGGAATAGCGCCCGCCGACCACGATTTCCGAAGTGCCGGTTTTGCCGCCGACATAGTAGCCTGGGACATTGGCGCGCGTCGCGGTGCCTTTTTCCACGTTCAAACGCATCAAATAACGCATTTTTTCAGCCGTTTCCGGCTTGATGACCCGTTGCGCCAGACGATCGGCCTCCGCCCGGTCGCGCTTGAGGAAAGTCGGCGGGATCATCTTCCCGCCATTGACCAGTGCGGAAATGCCCATCACCGCCTGAAGTGGAGCCACCGAAAGGCCGTGTCCAAAGGCAATGGTGACCGTGTTGAGCTCACCCCAATGCTTGGGGACCAGCGGCTCCGCGCTTTCCGGTAACTCCGTGCGCAATCGATCCAATTGGCCGAGCTTCTTCAAAAACGCTTTGTGGTACTCGACACCCAGCGCAAGCGCCATCCGCGCCGTGCCGATGTTCGAGGAATAGGTGAAGATTTCCGGGACCGACAACACGCGCTTCTGCGCGTGGTAGTCGTGAATCTCGAACTTGCCGTATCGCAGCGGCAGGCGCGCGTCGAAAGAAGACGAAAGTGAGACTCGGCCACTGTCGAGCGCCATCGCCAGCGTAAGCGCTTTGAAGGTCGAACCCATTTCGTAGACGCCGGTGGTCAGGCGGTTAAGTCTGTTTGCGTCGTTGGCTTCGCGCGGATTGTTCGGATCAAAGTCCGGTTCCGACACCATGGCGATGATCTCGCCGGTATTGACGTCGGCAATCACACCGGCCGAGGCCTTCGCCTTAAACTTTTCGCGCGCGGCGATAAGCTCTTCGCGCAACGCGTATTGTACGCGCAGGTCGACCGCAAGGTTGACCGGCCGCTGTAACTGATCCGTGGCAAGTCCTGCCATGTGCAAGGCGGCGAGGCCTTGGCCATCAAGCCACTTTTCGATGCCGGCGATACCCTGGTTGTCGATATTCACATGGCCAATCTCGTGCGAGACGACCGCACCATTGGGATAGATACGCTTGTTTTCGGTCAGGAAGCCCACACCGGGAATTCCAAGCCGATGAATCTCCTGTTGCTGGGCTGGCGTGATCTCGCGCTTGAGCCAAACGAAACCGCGCTTCGACGACAGGCGTTCGCGAACCTCGTTTGCGTCGAGGTCGGGCAGCACCGCGGTGAGCAGCTCAACGGCTTCGTCTACGTCGATGATCTTGCGCGGCTCGGCGAATAGTGACGGCGTCTTGACGTCAGTGGCCAGGATTTCGCCATTGCGGTCGAGAATATCGGGGCGCGCAGTCGCGACCGCGTCTTGCGTGACGCTGCGGCGGCCGCCGTGGCCCTCACTCACCGTCGCGAACACCACCAGACGAAGCGCTATGATCGAAAAGATTCCGGCGAACGCAACAATTGCAAGGCCAAGCCGCGCTTTGGCCTTCACGTTGCGGTCAACGTCGTGCCCGTAGAGCAGCGAACGCAGAACGCGCTGCCATCGGCTTTCCAGATTCTTTTTCGTCCCGTGATTTGCGGTCATCGCGGCGCGAACGGCACACTGCCGGTGGTATCGGGTACAGGCGCCAACATGGCGCCGATCGGATCATGTCCGGGTGATGGAACGACGGCCGGCGGGCGCTCCGGCAGTCGCTCGAAGGTATCGAATTGGCTCGATTTGACCGGCTGTAGAGCCAGATGACGGTCGGCCAGCCCCTGTACGCGGCCGGGCGTATCGAGTTTCGCCCATTCGGCCCGCAGGATGGCGATAGCGTTGCGCTCGCGGCGCAATTCGCCCCGCAACTTGGCCACGCGTTCGGCCTGGAGGGTGGAATCGAATTTGATCTTGTAAACAAAAGACGCCGCCAAGATCAGCGCGCCGATCACCAGGATATTGAGCAGGCGCATGGTTCACCGGCCCTTCAATACGTCGGCGAGAGAGGGCAACCGGGGCAACAATCCTGGCGGCAACCCAGTGCGGGCTGGGGCCTCGGTACGCTCGGCAACACGCAATTTGGCCGAACGGGAGCGCGGGTTGCGAGCAGTCTCATTATCATCGGCGGTCACAGGACGCTTCGTGACCGCCCGGAAGGTTGGCACCGCACGTTCGATTTCCGGCGCATGGCGTGAGCCGCGACGGCTCTCGCCGCGGTCGACAAGGAATGCTTTGACGATACGGTCCTCGAGCGAATGGAAAGACACCACCACGAGTCGTCCGCCGCTCTTAAGGACGCGCTCGGCGGCTTGAAGCGCCCCGACCAGCTCGCCCAATTCATCGTTCAAGAAGATACGTAGTGCCTGGAACGTGCGCGTCGCTGGATGGATGTCACCGGGACGTGACCGAACGACCAAAGCAACAGTCTCTGCGAGCTTGCGGGTCGTTTCAATTGGCGCGCCGGCGCGTGCTTTGAGAATGGCACGCGCGACGGCACGCGAATGCCGCTCCTCACCAAGAGTAAAGATGATATCGGCGAGATCACGCTCGCTAGCTGTATTGACCACGTCAGCAGCGCTGGCGCCATCGCCGCTCATGCGCATGTCGAGCGGTCCATCGAGGCGAAAAGAAAAGCCGCGCTCGGCGGCATCGAGCTGCATCGAAGAGACGCCGAGATCAAGTACAACGCCATCAACGACGTCGTATCTCGCCTCGCGCGCGATCGCGTCGAGATTGGAAAAGCGATCTTCAGCAAGTATCAAGCGACCTTTCGCCTGCTCAACCAGGTCGGCTCCGCGCGCGATCGCGCTTTGGTCACGGTCGATGGCAATGACTTTGCAATTGGCGGCCGCGAGGATGGCGCGCGTATAGCCGCCGGCACCAAAGGTGCCATCGATGTAGACGCCGCCGTCGCGCACATTGAGAAATTCGATCGCGGGGCGGCCGAGCACGGGAATGTGGAGGGCCAGTCCGCCAGCGACAGCCGAGCCGCCGCCGCCCGCCGTCATTCCCGTGCTCCTGGCGCTTTGGGCGCCGCCACCTGGGAACTCAGCTCTCCTTTGAGCGCGCGCACCTTTCTGGTGGCCTCCGCGAGCTCGCCGTGGAAGCGGCCGGGTTCCCAGATCTGAAACTTGTGACCAAGACCGACAAACGTGACCGTTTCTGAAATCTCGGCATGACGCTTGAGATTTTCGCCCAACACCACCCGCCCCTCGCCGTCGATCTTCAGTGTTTCGCTTGTCCCAAACAGCGCCAGCGCCAACAGTTCGCGCTGGTCCGAAAACGGGGCATAGCGCCCGATCAAGGCCTCGATCTCCACCATCAGCGCATTTCCACCGGCGTCGATCGCGGGGCGATCCATGGCCGGATAGCAACAAAGGCCCCCGAAACCGTCGCGCCGGAGCGCCGAACGAAACGGGCCTGGAATCGAGACCCGTCCCTTGGAGTCGAGCCGCAGCGTGAAATTTCCCACGAAGCGGTTCATACCCCCCACTCCATACCGACTGGACGCCACCAGGGACGCTCTGGAAGCACCCCCTAAAGATGCGCGGGAAGCCTGGCTTTCGCCTCCGGCTCGCGCTTGGCAGGGTGATGTTCCTTACTGGGAAACTGTGGGATATCATGGGATTAGATGGGCGTCAAGAAATCGGTCCCAGATCCTCCCGGAGTCGGGTTGCGGTGGGTCAATGCCATTAACGGCGGTTAAACTTAAAGAAACGTTGCCGAATCCCGGGCGGGCCGGGCGCGGGGAAAGCCATGTGGATTGGGCTGTTCAGCGACATTCACGCCAATCGCGAAGCTCTCGAGGCAAGCCTTGATCACGCGCGCCGCGCCGGCATCAGCCGCTTCATCTTCCTCGGCGACTATGTCGGTTACGGCGCCGATCCCGCTTTTGCGGTGGAAACAGTGATGCGCGAAGTCGAGGCCGGCGCAGTGGCGCTACTCGGTAATCACGACGCCGCCATATCCAGTGGCACGGGCGGCATGAATTCGGTCGCAGCAGAAGCGATCGACTGGACGCGGCCCAAGCTCGACGTCACGCAGCGCGAATTCCTCACACAGCTGCCGTTGACCTTCGAAGACAGCAACAGATTATTCGTCCACGCCAGCGCGCACGCGCCAGAGCGCTGGGAATACATCACCAGTGTTCAGAGCGCCTCCCGCAGCTTCATGGCTACACGCGCGCAGGCAACATTCTGTGGCCATGTGCACGTGCCCGAACTCTTCCATTTGTCGCCAACCGGAAAACTCGCAGGATTCCAGCCGGTGCAGGCGGTGGAAATCCCTCTGCGCGCGCCCCGACGATGGCTTGCGGTGATTGGCTCAGTCGGCCAGCCGCGCGATTACAATCCAACCGCCTGCTATGGCGCGCTCGATAACGAACGTAACGCGCTGACCTACGTGCGCGTGCCTTATGACAACGAAACGGCCGCACGCAAGGTGCGCGAAGCCGGGCTGCCGGAAATCTTGAGCCATCGTTTGATCGAGGGGGCTT
>JBGQLL010000090.1:0-11756 GCA_041500065.1 Pseudolabrys sp. | reverse complement strand
TCGATTATCTCCAAGGTGTTCTTGCCGATCTTGCACATAGCGGTTGAGCGGGAACGCGCATGGCCGAGGACTTCAACGACGCCGATAAAACAGAAGAACCGACGCAAAAGCGTCTCGACGAGGCCCTCAAGCGCGGCGACGTGGTCAAGAGCCAGGAGGTCAACACCTGGTTCGTCATTGCCGGCGCCACGCTTGTGCTGATGGCCTTCTCCGGTCCGATGAGCAAAGAGCTGACGACGACCATGCGCGGTCTCATCGCCAACTCATATGACATCAGTGTCGACGGCCCGGCTCTGCCGCGACTGTTTCAGAAGATCGGCGGCGAGATGATCGCGGCCATGGCGATCCCTTTTCTGGTGCTGATCGTGGCGGCACTTGGCGGCAATATCATACAGCACCGGTTGGTGTGGTCGTTCGAAGTGCTGATGCCCAAGCTGTCCAAGATTTCACCGGCAGCCGGTCTCAAGCGGATATTTTCCAAGCAAGCGCTCGCCAATTTGGCCAAGGGGTTGGTCAAGTTGGTGCTGATCGGCGGCGTGCTCACCACGCTGATGTGGCCCGAGCGCGGGCGGCTCGAGGCGCTCACGCGTAGCGATGCGTCACTGATCATTCCGCTGTCTCAAACCCTGGCGCTCAAGTTGTTGGGCGCAGTGGTCGCCATGCTCGCCGTGATGGCCGCAGCCGATTACCTCTTCCAGTACCGGCAATGGTACGACCGGCAGAAAATGTCGCTTCGGGAGATGAAAGAAGAATTCAAACAGACCGAAGGCGACCCGGCGATCAAAGGCAGGATGAAACAGGTGCGCCAGTTCCGCATGCGTCGCCGCATGATCGCAGCAGTCCCGAAAGCCGCGGTGGTCATCACCAACCCGACGCACTATGCGATCGCATTGGAATACGAGCGGGGGATGGATGCACCGGTCTGCGTCGCCAAGGGCGTGGACGCCCTGGCCCTGAAAATAAGGGAGGTCGCGGGCGAACATTCGGTCCCCATTGTGGAGAATCCACCACTCGCGCGTGCCCTGCATGCTACCGTCGAGATCGACCAGCAAATTCCGCCCGAGCACTACAAGGCTGTTGCTGAGGTGATCGGCTACGTCATGCGGCTGCGCCGGATGGTATCGACCAGGCGCTGACCTGGCGTAATTATCCAAAGGCCGGGATTCCGTTAAGGCTGGCCCTTGCGCCAATAGGGCCCCTTAAGGCACTCAAGGACTATGGCAAGTCAGGATCCGGCAGCGCTGGCGCGGGTGCGGTACGATCGCAAGGCTTTCGACAAAAGCCAAAATGCGCCGCGCGGCGGCTCAATCAGTCTGGTGCTGGTGGTTGCGGCGGTCCTGATCGCCGCTGCTGGCGGCCTGGTCTATATCGGGCATGACTATGTGGAAGCCTATGTCCTGACCCTGTTGGCGGTGCTTGGAACCGTCGGCGTATTCGCGCTGTTTGCTGCAGCTTCCGGCATCATGAGATTTGCCGGCAAGGACCAGGGCAATCCGTTGCTCAAAGCCGTGGTCGACGGGGCCTTCGACGGCATCGTGGTGACCGACCACGCGGGGCGGGTGTTTTATGCGAACGCCACCTACCTCGATCTGATCGGCGCAACCGGCGCAAACGACGTGAGGCCGATCGAACGTGTGTTCATCGGCGACCCCGATGTTTCCGAGGCGATCTACCGCCTGCTTAAGGCCGCGCGCGAGGGCCGCCGGCTGCAAGAAGAAGTGCGCGTTACAGGCACGACCGGCGAGGGCGCCCGCTGGCTGCGTCTGCGCGTGCGCCCGCTTGGAGAGAACCGGCGCGACGCGCGCATGACGGTGTGGTCGATCGCCGACGTCACGCGCGATCGCGAGCGCCAGGAGAATGTGTTCCAGGAATTGCAGTACGCGATCGACTATCTGGACCACGCGCCGGCGGGTTTCTTTTCGGTCGATGCTGGCGGTGACATTATCTATCTGAACGCGACGCTCGCAGCCTGGCTCGATCACGATCTCGCCCAGGTCGGCGCGGGTTCGCTGAAACTCAGCCACATCATTGCAGGCGAGGGGGCCGCGCTCCTCACGACATTGAATGCAGCGCCGGGCGAGGTGATGACCGAGGTGTTTGACCTCGATCTCAAGAATCGCGGTGGCAAGCCGGTGCCCGTGCGTTTGTTCCACAAGGTTGCATTCGGCGCCGACGGTGCGCCGGGCGCTTCGCGTACGCTCGTGCTCAACCGGGCAAAAGGTGAAGGCAGCGATCCGCAACGCGCCGCCGAAGTGCGCTTCATGCGGTTCTTCCAGAACACTCCGATGGCAATCGCCACCGTGGACAGGACCGGCCGGATCGGCAGGAGCAACGCGCGATTTGCCGCCACCTTCGAGGGGCTGCTGAAAAACGATGACCGCTCGATTCTGTCGGTGGTGATGGAACGCGATAGGCCGGTGCTTGAGGCTGCGATCCGCAAAGCAGCGGAAGGTCAAAGCGACATCGCACCGGTCGAGGCTGCATTGACCGGCAGCGCCGAGCGCTGGGCCAATTTCTTCGTGTTAGCCGTCGAGGAAGAAGATCGCGATGGCGAGGCTGCGATCGTTTATGCGTTGGAAACGACAGCACAACGGACGCTCGAAAATCGCGTTCAGCAACAGCAGAAGATGGAGTCGGTCGGCCAGCTCGCCGGCGGCATCGCGCACGATTTCAACAACGTGCTCTCCGCCATCATGATGGCAACCGACTTCCTGCTCAACGCGCACAAGCCGACCGATCCGTCCTTTCGGGACATCATGCAGATCAAGCAGAACGCCAATCGCGCGGCGGCGCTTGTACGGCAGCTGCTGGCATTCTCGCGAAAACAGACGCTGCGGCCGCAGGTCCTCGATCTTGGCGAAACTCTGAGCGATCTGGGAATGCTGCTCAAACGGCTTATCGGCGAAAACGTGACGCTCGAAATCGTTCACGGGCGCGACCTATGGCCGGTGAAGGTGGACATTTCGCAGTTCGAGCAGGTGATCGTGAATCTGGCGGTTAACGCCCGCGATGCCATGCCCGACGGCGGCAAACTGACCCTGCGCACCGCCAATATTACGGCCGAAGAGTGCGCACAGTTTGCCTATAAAGGCATGCCCAATGCCGATTATGTGCTGGTCGAGGTGGGTGACACCGGGAAAGGCATCCCACCCGACATCATCGAGAAGATTTTTGAGCCGTTTTTCACCACAAAAGATGTCGGCAAAGGTACCGGTCTTGGCCTCTCAACGGTGTACGGAATCGTCAAGCAGACCGGCGGTTTTGTCTATGCCGACTCCGAGCCGGGCCGGACGTCGTTCCGTATCTTCCTGCCGCGCCATATCCCGGGCGCCGAGGACACACTTGCGCAAATCCCGGCAACGGAAGCTCCCGAAATCGCAAGCGCGCTCGCGGCCGCGGACACAATGGCGCGCGCCGCCACTGCCGACCTCACCGGGCAAGGCACGATCCTGCTGGTTGAAGATGAGGAAGGCTTGCGTGCGCTCAATGCACGCGGGTTGGCATCACGCGGATACACCGTGCTGGAAGCCGGCAACGGCGTCGAGGCGATCGAGGCCTTCGACAAACATGGCCACGTCGACCTTGTCGTATCGGACGTCGTGATGCCGGAAATGGATGGGCCGACGCTGCTCAAGGAGCTGCGCCAGCGCGATCCGAACGTGAAGATTATTTTCGTGTCAGGCTACGCCGAGGAAGCTTTCAGCAAGAACCTGCCGAGCCAGGAACAGTACGCATTCCTGGCCAAGCCGTTCACGCTCAAGCAGCTCGTCGCCGAAGTGAAGAAAACTCTGGTGCAGTAGCCGCGCTTAGACGCGGCCGGTCAACGCCAGGATCAACACGACGATCAACACGACGCCGAGGATGCCGGACGGGCCGTAACCCCAGCTGGAGTTGTACCCCCAGCGCGGGAACGCGCCGAGCAGGGCCAAGATCAGCAGAATAACAAGAATGGTACCGAGCATTGGTGCGCCCCATCAGTCGCTGCGGCGGGATGCCGCCATTGCGGAGTTCCCCGCAATAACGATTGTATAGCCGCTTGGTTCCAAGGCCTCAGTTGCACGATTGTGCAATGCGCGTTTTGTCGAAGACGCTCAGCTGCAGGCGGCACGAAACATTGCCGGCGTTGAAGTGCTGTTGCGGTGCTTGAAAATAACTCCGTTCGCGTGCGGCGGGAGCGATATCGATATCGGCATCGTTGCGGGCCAGCGTCGGGGTTCGATCGTCCATTCGATTGAGGTCGCCGACCGGTGCGGGTTTCGCGCCCGCGGCCGCCGTCAAGGCCAGAACTATCGCAACACCCACTACGCCCTTCATGGCGAGCCTCCTTGCTGGAGAGGCAATGACCGGCGAAGCCGCCTGTTCCGCGCCACTAATGATATTTACGTGATGAATGGCGCCTAACTCGCCGCGACTTTGTGGCGCTGGCACGCCCCCTTACAAATCACCTGCCGCATACATACTCTCAGGTCCCTGAACTTTGCCGGGGGAACCCCATGACACGCCATCGCTTTCTGGTAGCCATTGCCGCGATCACAGCGGCGCTTGTGCTTGTGACCGCCGATGCGCATGCGCGCGCGGGTGGCGGATTCTCCGGCGGCAGCCGCGGGATGCGCACGTTCTCGGCGCCACCCGCCACGCAGACCGCTCCGAACGCGGCTGCGCCGATGCAGCGCACGCTCACGCAGCCCGGGAGTGCCGGCACCGTTGGACAAGCTGCGGCGCGCCCCGGATTGTTCGGCGGCGGTCTGCTCGGCGGTCTTGCCGGCGGCTTCCTCGGCGCCGGATTGTTCGGCTTGCTGTTTGGTCATGGTTTCTTCGGTGGCATGGGTGGCTTCGCCTCGCTGCTCGGGCTGATGTTGCAAATCGGGTTGATCGTGATCGTGGCTCGGTTGCTGTTCGCCTGGTGGCAACGGCGCCACGAGCCCGCCTATGCGGCGGCACATCCCGCGACCGGTCACTCGTTCAGCGGGCTCGGCGGCATGTTAGGTGCCAATGCGCCTGCCGGCGAGCCGCTCACGATCGGCAAACCGGACTACGATGCTTTCGAACATTTGCTCGGGGAGGTCCAGGCCGCTTACTCGGCTGAGGATCTCAATGCGTTACGCGCGAAAGTGACGCCGGAGATGTTGTCTTATTTCTCGGAGCAGCTCGCCGAAAACGCAAGCCGCGGTCTTGTCAACAAAGTCACTGACGTGAAGCTTGAGCAGGGCGACCTGGCAGAAGCCTGGCGCGAAGGCGGCGTGGACTATGCGACCGTCGCGATGCGCTTTGCACTGACCGACAGCATGATTGACCGTGCGACTGGCCGCACCGTTGAAGGTGGCCAACCGGGTGAGGTCGTCGAATTGTGGACCTTCATGCGTGCGCGCGGTGGCAGCTGGCTGCTCTCAGCGATTCAGCAGACGTAACGAGCAGCGATCAGGCGCTGCTTTCAGCCGGCTCGGCTTCTTTCGATGGAGCGGCAGCACCGGACTTGGGTACCAGCGTTGCCTTTATGCGGTCGTCGAGCCATGTCTCGAATTTGACGCCGAGCTCGCGCGGCTTTCGCAATCACCCGGCAACGGCGCCGCGCCGAACCGTTTACCGCAAGAAAGAGCACGAAGTTGTCGGGAATTGCCTCCGAATCGGGGATGTTGATGCGTGCGCCGATATGAGAAATATCGGACAAGGTGCAGTCGCAACGCTCGCCGTCTTCAAGCACCAGCCACGCGTCAAAACGCATCCGGTGGCGCCTTGCTTTCCGCTTATCTCCGCGCATATCGCCCCATCACGGCCACATTTAGTTGGCGCGGCCCCGTTTTCACGATCTGTTAAGACTCGAAGCCCCTCGTGATGCTAACGAGTTGCCATTACGAATTCATAAAGCGTTATCTGACATCGGCAATCGTGTGCTGAGCCGTTGACGTTGCAGCGAAATCCGTCTATGTCGCCGCCCGCAACCTGGTTTTCGGCCTAACTTGCTGCCACGCTCCCGGTTTTGGGCTGCGCTCAAGTGAACTCCCAAAAACTTGGCTTGTGACCGTCCACGCGATGATCGTGTGGGCGTTCAACAGGAAGCGTGAAAGGAAACTCTTGATGCCTGTCGGAACTGTGAAGTTTTTCAATACCCAAAAAGGCTTCGGCTTCATTCAGCCGGACGATGGCTCGAAGGATGTGTTCGTGCACATCACCGCAGTGGAGCGTGCTGGTATGCGCTCGCTGACGGAGGGCCAAAAGATCAGCTTCGAAATCGTAACCGAGCGCGGCAAGCAGGCCGCCGGCAATTTGCAGCCGGCCTGACCACCGCAACCGTTTGCCTTGAAGTCGAAGCCCGGCGGCGACGCCGGGCTTTTTTGCATCCGCGCCACTTAAAGTACTGCTTTTAAAGTATTGCTTTTGACGGGACGGTCGCAGGACACTGCGCCAATAGGAGAGAAAATCGACATGGACATAATAGCTTGCGGATCGCGGCCATCACGGCGGATGAGCGCGCCGAGCTTCACTGGAACTGTATGGCAGGATCCCGTCATTCAGGCGCCGGATCCCGCCCGTATTCGATCGGCATGGGTACGCTTCGAGCCCGGCGCACGGACGGCCTGGCATACCCATCCGCTCGGTCAGACCCTTTTCATCACCTCCGGGATTGGCCGGGTGCAGACCTGGGGCGGGCCGGTGCGCGACGTTCGCGCCGGCGACACCGTCTGGATTCCGCCGGACGAAAAACACTGGCATGGCGCGACCGCCGAGCACGGCATGGAACACATAGCCATGCAGGAAGCGCAAGGCGGCGAGCACGTGACCTGGCTCGAGCCGGTCACCGACGCGCAATATTCCAGCAAATCCGGTTGAGTTGCGCATCAACGTCGCGTGAGTGCCGGAATAGAGGTTTATTCCAGGTGTTGTGCCCTCCCGATGGCGAGGCGACGGGCCTGTGCCAATGTTGGGAGGTATAAGATGACTGTCGTTCGAATTTGCGCGCCGCTCGCGGCAAGCCTTGCGCTGCTGTGTGCCGCTCCAGCGTACGCGCAACAGGCGAATATGAGTTTCTTCGTAACAAGTGTCGGTCCCGGCAAAGGTGCCGATCTCGGCGGAATCGCCGGAGCAGATCAGCATTGCCAGCGGCTCGCGCAAACAGCGGGGGCAGGCACCAAGACCTGGCGCGCCTATTTGTCCACGCAAGGCGACGGCGCAATGAATGCGCGCGACCGCATCGGCAAGGGTCCCTGGACGAATGCAAAAGGCATGGTCGTCGCCGCGAGCGTCGACGATCTGCACAGCGCCAACAACAAGCTCAGCAAGGAGAACAATCTTTCTGAGAAAGGCGACGTGATCAACGGCCGCGGTGACACGCCGAACCGGCATGACATTCTGACCGGCTCGACAGCGGACGGGAAAGCCTTTCCGGCCGACAAGGACATGACCTGCAAGAACTATTCGAGCAGCGCGCAGGGTTCGGTCATGCTCGGCCATAATGACCGTCAGGGCCTGCGCGACGACGACGCATCAAAATCGTGGAACTCGTCGCATCCTTCGCGCGGCCCCGATGGCGGCTGCTCGCAGGCCGATTTGCGTTCGACCGGCGGCGACGGGCTGATGTATTGCTTCGCGGTCAACTAGGCGTGCAACGCCGCGCCGGCTGAAAGTTTGTTGAGTTCGAAAATCGTGATGGCCGGGCTTGTCCCGGCCATCTACGTCTTGCTTCAATGCAAATCAGAAAGACGTGGATGCCCGCGACATAGGCGTGCGAAAGCATGCCGTCCTTTGGACGGCTATGCGCGGGCATGACGCCGACATAGGTGCTCCCATGCGGTATCAGCTGTTCTATTGGCCGGAGATCCAAGGCCGGGGTGAATTTGTGCGGCTTGCATTGGAAGATGCCGGCGCGGCCTATGACGACGTGGCGCGCAAGTCCGGCGGCATGGATCGCATGATGGCCATGATGAGAGGAGGGCGCGATAAGCATCCTCCATTCGCGCCGCCGTTCCTGAAGGCCGGCAAGCTGGTGATCGCACAGGTCGCAAATATTTTATTTTATCTGGGTCCGCGCTTGAAACTTGGCCCGCGCGAGGAAGCAGGCCGTCTCTGGCTGCATCAGCTCCAGCTCACGGTCACCGACTTCGTGAAGGAGATCCACGACACGCATCATCCGGTCGGCTCGGGTCTCTACTATGAGGATCAGAAGCCGGAGGCGAAGCGCTACTCCGACAATTTTATCGACGAGCGCGCGCCGAAATATCTCGATTTTTTCGAGACCGTGCTCGACAAGAGTGACGGGCCGTACCTGCTCGGCCGTAAGGCGACCTATATCGACCTGTCGATCTTCCAGTTGATCGAAGGCCTTCACTATGCCTTTCCGCAGGCGATAAAAGCCATTGAGCGCAAGGTGCCGGGCCTGGTTGGCGTTCGCGACAAGGTCGCTGCGCGGCCAGGCATCAAGACCTATCTCGCATCGCCGCGGCGGATTGCATTCAACGAGATGGGCATCTTCCGGCATTATCCGGAGCTGGATCGATAATTATTGATCTTCACCCTTGGGCGGGAAGTGCCTTTCCACCTGCGGTCACCGACTTTGCCGATACGAGCGTGAAGGCGATGACGCAAGGCTCTGTGCCTTTGTTCACCCAGTTATGGATAGTGCCGCGCTGGACCAGCACATCGCCGGCCTTGAGATGGACCTGGCCGACGTCGAGCTCCATGTCGATCTCTCCCGACATGACAACCGCATAGTCGATGGAGTCGGTGCGATGATTGCGCGGGGCCACGCCCGGACCAAAACTGACAACACGAAACACTGTTCCGCTTGAGACAGTTGTACCGATCTTCTTGCCGGAGGGATCATCGTCCCCATCGTTGCTGACCGGAAAGCCCTCGGTCGACCAGATCACGCTATAAAGCGCACCGGGCCGTTGCGCCGCGACATTCTTGACGGTTTCGTCAATCAGGACCTTGGCGCGACCCTGGTCGTCGTGCCCGGTAACGACGCGGCGGATGTTCAGACTCATCGATTTTACTCCCTCTTTTTCCCCCGAATTTAGTCTGCAGCGACCGGCTTTTTGGTTGTTTCGTGCCAGAGCAGGAACAGGCCGGAGCCAACGACGATCGCGGAACCGGCAAGCAGCGCCAGTGTCGGCACGTCGCCCCAGAAAATAAAGCCGAGTGCGGCCGACCACACCAGCATGAAATAATAAAACGGCCCAACAGCGGACGGCGGCGCCAGCGAGAGCGCCCGTGTCCACCAGTATTGTCCGATCGCATTGATGACGCCATTGCCGAGCATCGCGACCGCGTCAGTCGGTGTCGGCCACGCAAAGAAAAATGGCAAGGCCAGCCCGAAAAACAGCGTCAGGAAGATCATCTGATACATGGTCAACGTTTCGGCCGATTCGGTCGTGGTCATGCCGCGCACCGCCGCGGTGACGCTGCCGAACAGCACCGCATTGGCAAGTGCATACATTGCGCCCAGCCGGAAACTGTCGGCACCCGGTGCGGCCACCAGCAGCACGCCGAGAAAGCCCACGACAAGCGCGCCGGCGCGGGCAAGCCCGACCTTTTCGCCCAGCCATAGCGCGGCGAACAAGGTTGCAAACAGCGGGGAGGAAAAATTGATGGCGACGGCGCCGGCCAACGGCATCAATCCGAACGCGATGATGATCAGGCTCTGCGCGGTGGCCTGCGTGACGCTGCGCCCGAAATGATCGCGCAGCCGCCTTGTACGTAAAACCGAAAGGCCAGTGCGTGGCAAGATCAGCACGGCGCAGGTGACGAGCGACGCGATGGCGCGGAAGAACAGTACCTCGATGAAGGAATATTCAGCGACCTGCCATTTCGATAGCGCGCTCGACACCGCAAACATGACGGTCGCGCCGAGCATAAACAGGATGCCAAGCGGGATACGGTCGGCGCGCAAGCCCGCGCGCTGGTCAAGGCTGTCGGAGGTCAAGGGGAGGCCCCAGAGAATTCAGGCATTTGCCTAGCACGGGTGAAAGAGGGCGGGCAGAGGCAGAGGCGAATGGCGGACTTGCGCATTCGCTAGCGCCGCCGCATGCGCGCGAGCCGTGCGGCCCGGCGTTTCTTCAACGCGCGTGCTTCCCGCTGTTTCCGCGCCCGGCGCCGTCGGCAGCGGCCGCATTGGCAGCGTGAGCCGCCGATGACGTATTTGAGGTAGTCGTTGCCGTAGTCGTAGGTGATTTCCTCGTCCGGCTTGATGTTGCGCAGCGCGCGGATGAACACCCGTCTGCGATAGGTGTAGGTCTCCGCGTTCGGATTGCAGGAATGATTGGCGTAGCGCGCGACATTGCTGCGTGGCGTGCCGTCGATGGTGATCTGCTTGTTGATCTCGTAGAGATAGCGGTTGCCGCGCCGCTCGAGCCGGCCCGCTTCCTCGGCGTTCACCCGCGGGCCTTTGTATTCGGCTATTTTTTCACGCTTCTTGATCGGCCTGAGGGCAAACAGGCCAAGGCCGGTGATTGAACGGCCAATTCGGAACGATTTTCGGAGCATTGCAAGGACTGAAGGAATGACGAGAGCAGGCGTTGCGGATGACAGATGCAGCGCCGTGCGTCAATCGCCCGGTTGCACCCGGCAAGCGATGCTTCGTCGCCGTGCGAACGTTAGGACTATAAACAATGGCTCAGATTTTCAATGAACGAATTGGCCGGCCCAGCTGAGAAGCGCGCTGAACTGGCCGGGATAGACCACGAAATAGATGATGAGCGCCACCGGTGCCAGCATGAACATCAGATCTCGCATGGGTTCTTCCCCGTGCTGACATGTCGCCGAGCGTTCTTTCCAAATGAGTCACCAGGCTATGTCTATAACGGAGGTGTAAAAAAAATGCGGTGAGCACATAAAACGTTTCTACTAAATTTCTACTTTCAAGCGCAGTGAAGTTCCGGTGCAATCGGGTAATTAGGTGCCGGGAGAAGTGGAATCGGTTCCATGATACCAGGAACTTGTGTTTTCCAGATCACGGTCGGGAAAATTCCAGCACGCCGAGCGTCAAAGTTATTTCCGCGACTTCCGTACGGGCGTATCCCTAAAACCGAGTTTGGGGACGGACCGACGGTGGCGACGGATGCGGCGTTCAGTGGCTCTTGTGGCAAGCGACTGACAACATCGTGCACGTCGTATTGAAGTAAATTCTAAGACCTCCGACCGGTCACCGGGGCATGACTGAGGCCGCCTGGGGTTGGCGGCCTCTTTGTTTTCTGGTCCGACGGGGGCGCGCTGAGGTCGCTCAGAATCCGTACATTATGATCGCGACGGTGAACGCAACGACGCCAGCCCAGTTGAACAGGGTCGGCACGCTGACCAGCAGGCCGGCGAGGGGAAGGCGCCGACCCTTGAGTGCCAGCGCCGCACCGGCAAGTGCGGCGGCGGGAAAGATGAAGTGGTGAAAGAGCGCGACCATCCCGCCGTAGTCGGGCGATAGTTCGAGCCCGTGTATCGGTATCGACCACACATCATCAAGCACCCACGTTACGAGCGCGAGCGCGGCGAGTGCGAGGATAGCGCGGCGGAGATTGCCCATTCCGGCAAAGACCAGGGCGGCACCTGCGATCACCGGCGCCAGCGCGAGCTTGATGCTGGTGAGTGTTTGCGCGAAGCGCAGGAACGCGGTGGGGTGGTGATAATCGGTGGAGATATTCTGCACGCCTGACAGCGCATCCAGGAATTCAAGCACCGCAATGAGAATAAGTCCCGCGCGCAGCCAGCGATGCATTGGTGGCGCCGTGTCTGTGGTCGCGACGGTGGTCATCAGTGCCCCCCGGCTCAAC
>JBGQLL010000089.1:0-11906 GCA_041500065.1 Pseudolabrys sp. | reverse complement strand
GGCCATGCCGACCAGGAACGTTGCCCAGGTGTCATGGGTGGCGAACGCGGCCGCGAACAGCGGGGCGAGCGTTGATACCGAGCCGTCCATGAGGCCGGCGAGCCCGGGCTGCACATATTGCAGCACGAACATGCGCCGAGCTGTTTCGTCCTCTTTCTCGCGCGCGCCTTTGTCGAGGATCGTTTGGCTAAGCTTATGTGCGAGGCTCTCGTGGCCGGCTTCGGCTTCCGCGAGTTCGATCAGCAATTGCCGCACTGAGGCGTCGCGCGCTGTTTCGGCCGCCTTACGGTAAAAGCGTTCCGCCTCGAATTCCATGTTCTCGGCGAACTTGCGAACGTCCTCGAGCCCAAGTGGCCGCATCAGCCAGAGTGGCGCTGACTTGTGCTGGATGAATCCCTTCACGTCCTGGCGGCGGATCAGCGGCAGATAGTCGCCGAATTTCTTGCGGTAGAGGTCAAATAGCATTGTCCGATGGTGCACTTCCTCTTCCGCCATCTCATCGAATACCTTGGCGGAGGACGGAAACTGCTCGCGAAGGCCTTCAGCGAAACCGCGATAAATACGGCTGTCCTCTTCCTCATTGGTGATGGCAAGTGCCAGCACTTCCTGTTCAGTGAGGTCGGCGAAACGTTTCACAGAAGATCCTTTCGGTCGGCGGACGCCCGGCCTATCCGGAGTCTTTATTAGAAGGGTTCTAAACTAAGGCGGTTTGACACTTATCCGCAAGGCTTTCGATAAAACATCCCCACGGCAGACCACAGGTAACCCGCCCTCATGCGCCTGCACCGTCTTCGTCGCATGCTCGAGCCGGCGATTCGCCGGGGCATGCATTTTTACTGGCGGTTCTCGCGCGGTGCGACCCTTGGCGTGCGTGCGATGGTCATCGACGGCGTCGGTCGAATCTTCTTGATCAAGCATTCCTACATCGACGGCTGGCATCTGCCTGGTGGTGGCGTGGAGACGGGAGAGACACTGCTTGAAGCGCTGACGCGTGAATTGGCCGAAGAAGGCAATATCCGGCTCGGCACCGCACCGCAGCTCTACAGCGTCTATCTTAACAAGCGCGTCTCACGGCGAGATCATGTGGTGCTGTTCATCGTCCGGGACTTCCGGCAGGACGGAAACCCGCAGCCCAATCATGAAATCGTCGAGCACGGGTTCTTCCCGATCGATGCACTTCCGGACGATGCAAGCCGTGCCACGCGCGCTCGTGTGGCGGAAGTATTTGGCGGCGCGGCAATCAGTGAATTGTGGTGAGTTCGCTATAATGCACCGCGCCGCTGAGACGGGAGGCCAACGATGCCGGTCAAAGATTGGCTGCCTGCCGGTCTGCACGCGGCGGCCGTCAACCGCAAGCTGAAAGCGGGCGAAACGCTGTTCCGTCTCGGCGACAAGGCCGCCGGCCTTTGCGAGATTGTCTCCGGTCGCGTGCGGCTCGCGCGCGTCAGTCGTTCCGGCCAAGAGATTGTTCTCCACGTCGCTGGTCCTGGCGAAACGCTCGCTGAAGCCTCGCTATTCTCGGCGACCTATCGTTGTGACGCCATCGCGAATACGAACGCAACTGTGCGCGTCTATCCCAAGCGGGACATGCTCGCCGCATTCGAGCGCGATCCGAAAGCGATGCAGGCCTTCTCAGCGATGCTCGCACATCAAGTGATGGGCCTGCGCACTCGAATCGAGCAACGCAACACCCGCTCCGCGCGCGAGCGGGTGAAGCACTATCTTATGCTCAATGCCGGCACCGACGGCCGTACCGTCGAGCTCAGCGGCACGCTGAAAGATATTGCCTCTGAGCTCGGTTTCACCCACGAGGTGCTTTACCGCACGCTGGCTGCGCTCGAACGTTCAGGCGAGATCAAGCGGAGCCGACGTAAAATCACGCTGGTGCGGCCCAAACGCGTATGATCTCGATCATATGCGGCTTTCGGAAGATCCGCTAATAAGGCATCCGGGGCAAAACGCAAAAGAGGCTCCCAATGTCAAAATTTCCCTGGAAAACTACGCTTGCCGTTTCGGCAGTTCTTGCCGCTACCGTTTATGCCGTCGCGCAGGTCTCGTCCGGCGGGCCGATGGGCATGCACGGCCAGATGCAGGAAGGCGGCATGATGAACAAGATGCATAGCCAGATGATGCAGGGTCAGGGCGGCATGCCCGGCACTATGGGCCAAGGCATGTATGGTGACATGCATGGTGGCATGCAAGGCGGGATGGGAATGCACGGTGGCATGCACGGGCAACAGTCCGGTGCGCTCAACGTGCCAGCTATGCCGGGGCAAGATGCCTTCGGCACCATTCAGGAAGTCGTTCAAATCCTGCAAGCGGACCGGACAACGGATTGGTCGAAGGTCAACATCGGCGCGCTACGGCAGCATCTCATCGATATGAACGAAGTGACACTGCACGCAGATGCGGCCGAACGCATGCTCGACAATGGCATCGAGATCGCAGTCACCGGCGAAGGCCGAACACTGGAAGCGATCAAGCGCATGGTGCCGGCACATGTCAGTGAGCTGCGTGAGATCGGCTGGAACGCCAAGAACGAGGACCTTGCGAACGGCGTCAAGCTCACCGTTACGGCGAGCGAGGCCCAGCCGCTTGCCAAACTCAAGGCGCTTGGTTTCATGGGCATTATGGTGCAGGGCGGCCATCACCAGCCCCACCATCTGATGATGGCGAAGGGCGAGTTCCCGATGCACTAGGGCGCGGTGGTCCGCACTGGATTTAGCCGAACCGCGCGCGGTCGTGAGGCGCGGCAAAGTCGAGCTGCGGTCCGACCGGAACAATGCCGGTCGGGTTTACTTGGCGTTGGCTGCCGTAGTAGTGCCGCTTGATCTGCTCGATGCTGACGGTCTCCGCCACACCCGGCACCTGATACAAATCGCGAAGATAGTTCGACAAGTTGGAAAACTCGGCGATGTGCCGCCAATTGCACTTGAAGTGAGAGTAATAGACCGCATCAAATCGGATCAAAGTGCAGAACAATCGCCAGTCGGCTTCGGTAATCGTGCTCCCGGCCAAATAGCTATGCTGCGACAGGATTTGTTCTAACTCGTCGAGCGTATCGAAAACATTGCGGAAGGCTTGCTCATAGGCGGCCTGCGAGGTGGCAAATCCGGCACGATAAACTCCGTTATTGATATTCGGGAAGATCAAGTCATTGAGGCGGTCGATCTCGGCACGCAAATTTTTCGGATAGTAGTCGGTGCGCACATTGGTAAAACCGTCAAACGCCGAATTGAGCATCCGGATGATTTCCGGTGACTCGTTATTGACGATGGTCTTGCGCTTCTTGTCCCAAAGAACCGGAACGCTCACGCGCCCCGAATAGCGCGGATTAGCGAGCAGATAGATCTCCGAAAGCTTACCCTTGCCGTTTATCTCGTCGCCGGTAGACCCCTCCGACTTGTTGAAGGTCCAGCCTTCGCGCCCCATGTTGGGCGACACAACCGACAGGGAAATGACGTTCTCGAGTGCTTTGAGTTTGCGGAAAATAATCGTGCGGTGTGCCCATGGGCAAGCGAGTGAAACATAAAGATGATAGCGGCCGGACTCCGCGGCGTAACCGGCTTCTCCGGAAGGGCCGGGGCTCCCGTCCGGCGTAACCCAATTGCGGAATTGCGTGGCCGGCCTGATGAAATGGCCGTCTTTTGTGCGCGAAACATCGTCCTGCCACACGCCCTCGACCAGAAGTCCCATGCCATTCTCTCCTTAACCCTTCGCCGACTTTCATTTAGTGCGTTGGCGCAACGAATGCCACGGGTGATGGACCGGAATCGGCTCAAATGCTAAGCGGCAGCGCGTGACACGGACATCCAAACGCCATGAGTGAACTGGCGCTGACAATTCTTCCAGAGACCGCAGCCGACGCGATCGCGATCGAGCGGCTGCACGAACGTACGTTCGGCCCTGGCCGTTTCGCGCGTACGGCGTTTCGTATTCGTGAGGGCAGGGGCCACGTGCTCGATTTGTCGTTCACCGCGCGCATAGGCACACTGATGGTCGGCTCGGTGCGGCTCACGCCCATTTGTATCGGCGATACTCCGGCGCTGCTGCTCGGTCCGCTCACGGTTGAGCCGCCTTTCCGATCGCACGGGGTCGGCACTGCGCTGGTAAAGCGCGCCCTCGCGGAGGCGAAGGCCAATGCGCACAAACTTGTGGTGTTGGTTGGCGACGAACCAGTGTACGCAAAATCCGGCTTCAAACGCATTGCGAAGGGTCAGGTGAAAATGCCGGGGCCGGTTGATCCTGCGCGGCTCTTGGTGGCGGAGCTTACCCCCGGCGCCTTCGACGGCGTGTCCGGCTTGATCCGCCCGGATTGGGAAACGGCCTAGCGAAAACAAGTTCCCCGCGGGCGAGCCGCTGAGTTTACCGCCCTTC
Organism: Pseudolabrys sp.; assembly: GCA_041500065.1. GTDB lineage: Bacteria > Pseudomonadota > Alphaproteobacteria > Rhizobiales > Xanthobacteraceae > Pseudolabrys. The sequence continues at coordinate 7,529 of JBGQLL010000089.1, read as the reverse complement.
TCTTGCCCAGGTCGCGGCGAGCGAACCGATCAGCAACAAAAGACCGATGAGTCCGGCAAAGATCGGCAATACGCCGATGCCGCGCACGACGCTCGCATCGCGCATCTTCACACCTATCCAATCATCGCCTTTGTAGGTGGTGCTGGTGCGCACCGGCACCACCCGCGGAATATCAAGACTGTTGCCATTGGCGATCCGCCGCACATCGCCGCCTGTGGCATTGCTCAACGCATGCAACACTTCGGTTGTGGACGTAACTTCAGCGAATTCACGGGGATTGGCAGGACCGACATTTGTAAGCGCGGTGAGCTTGCCGTCGGTCGCGCGCCAGAGGCCGAGTTCATTGGCTGTCGCTGCGGCGCGCCATAGTCCCGGCTCGACTGGCTGCAGGTCAATCGTTCGGGTTTCGCCCGTCGGCGAAGTGAGAGTCACCTGGTTGACCGTGTCGGCCATGGTCTGCCGCTGCACGGTGATGTCGCGGCCGCGCACGATCAGGCGGAGCGCTTCTTCCTCCAGATCAGGCTGCTTCATGAGCCAGTGGGACAGCCGGCGCAAGAGGTCGAGGTGCGGTCCACCGCCTTCATACCCGCGCGCCCAAAGCCAGATGTGATCCGACAAGAGCAGCGCGACGCGGCCTTCGCCCTCGCGCGCCAGCACCAGAAGCGGCTTGCCATCCGGACCTTGCATCACATTCGTTCCGGAGCTGCGTCGGATGTCGACCAGCCGGAACCAGCGGCTCCAGTGCGGTGGATCGGTTTCCGAGCCTTCAAGATTGCGCGTCACCGGATGTCGATGACCAGCCTCGGTGAGCTGCGGCTGAAAGCTGCGCTCGGTGATGTCGCCGGTCGGTTCGGCGGGCAGAATGCCGTCGAGCGGTGTCCGCCAGATGCTGGTGGGGCTTGCGTAATCCGGCCCCGCGGCGATCAACACGGCGCCGCCATCGCGCACATATTTTGCAATGTTGTCGAAATAAATGAGCGGCAGGACGCCTTGCCGAGCGTACCGGTCGAAAATAATGAGCTGGAATTCCGAGATCTTCTGCTGAAACAGCTCCCGCGTCGGGAAAGCGATCAATGACAGCTCGTTGATGGGTGTGCCGTCCTGCTTTTCCGGCGGCCTTAATATCGTGAAATGCACCAGATCGACCGAGGCGTCCGACTTGAGCAGATTGCGCCAGGTGCGTTCGCCGGCATGCGGCTCACCGGACACGAGCAGCACGCGCAGCTTGTCGCGCACACCGTCGATTGAGACAACGGCGCGATTGTTCACTTGTGTGAGCTCACCGTCGAGCGGGGACGCCTCTATCTCGACGATGTTCGGCCCGGCATGAGGAATTGGCACATTGAACTTGACGTCGGTGCGGGCGGTGACAACCCGTTTGTCCAGAATCTCGCCGTCGCGCCGAATGGTGACTTCAGCTGCGCCGACTTTCGCGCCTTGATCCTCGACACGGAAGCCGATGGTCTGTGATTGTCCGACGATGCCGAAGCGGGGCGTCAGCGTCAGCACGATCCGGCGGTCAATCTCGTCTTTATGGCCCGTGATCAATGCGTGCAGCGGCGCGGAAAGCCCCAGCGTGGACGCATCGGCGGGCACATCGTGAACGCGGCCATCGGTGATCAGGAAAGCGCCAGCGACGCGATCGGGCGGTACGTCCGCAAGGATCGACGATAAAGCCGAGAACAGCTTGGTGCCGTCGGTTTCGCCGTCAGCCGCGCCGGCTTCCGCGACACGTACCTCAAGCCCCGGAATACGCTTGAGCCGTTCGGTAAGAGTCGCGCGCGCAGATTCGGTCTGCTGAGCGCGATCGCCAAAGTTTTGACTCGGACTCTTGTCGACAATCACCGCGGCGACTGATGGAATTGGATCGCGGTCTTCACGCGTGAGCGATGGGTTGGCGAGGGCGAGCACCAACAGAGCCAGTGCCAGGGCGCGTAATGGCGCACCGCGGCTCCGTGCAATGAGCAATACCACCGTGATCAAAACGGCTACAGCAAAGGCTGCCCACACCACGTAGGCCGGTACCAATGGAGCAAATGAAATACCGAGATTCATGACAAAATCATCTAGGTAGTCTCCGTCATGCCCGGCCCTGTGCCGGGCATCCACATCTTACTTTTCGCCTCCGGCAAGGCGTGGATGGCCGGGACAAGCCCGGCCATGACGCCGCGATTGGATCGGTGGCTAACAGGCACAAATGAACTCCTATTGACCCAACCGTTCGAGTAGCGCCGGGATATGCACCTGATCCGCCTTGTAGTTGCCGGTCAGCGCGTACATCACGATGTTGACGCCGGCGCGGAAGGCAAATTCGCGTTGACGCGCTTCACCCGGCACAAGGGGGAGCATCGGTTGACCGTCCACGCGCATCGCCCAGGCGCCAGCAAGATCGTTCGAGGTAATCAGGATCGATGACACGCCGTCACCTGCGCGCGCCGGTCTGTTTGGCTCTTCGTCTTCGTTTTCTGCCGGCAGCGCCTCGACCCACAGCTGGCCACTGGTGAAACGGCCGGGGAAGTCACGGAGCAGGAAAAAGGTCTTGGTCAGGACATGGTCGTGCGACACCGGTTCGAGTTCTGGAATGTCGAGCGATGACAGGATCGAGCGAAGCGCAACCATGCCGGGCCCGCGCATCTCGCCGCCAGGTCCGGGCGGTGCGTCGACGGCGTCACGCGTGTCGAACAGCACGGTGCCGCCACGCTTCATGTAGGCATCGATCTTTTCGAGTGCGGCCTGTGACGGCTTCGGCGCGCCCGGAGACACAGGCCAATAAATCAGCGGGAAAAAAGCAAGTTCGTCGCGCGCAGGATCGAGCCCAACGGGATCGCCGGCTTCCAGTGCCGTCCGCTGCGCCAGGAACAGAGTCAAGCCTTGCAAGCCGGCTTTGCTCAACTCGTCGACGGCTGCATCACCGGTGATGATGTAAGCAAGATGCGTTTGCAGCGTGGCCTTCAGGGCGAAGTCTTCCTGCTGCGCGGTCAGCGGGCGCGGTTGCTGCTGCGGCGCGGATTGCGCGTGCGCATCATGAAGAGCCATCGAGCCAAAGAAACCAGCCGCCAGTAACGCTGCTGCCGCGCGCCGGCGTGGCCGCAAGGCACTCAAGCCGCCAGACAGCATGACCACCACCAGCGCATCGAGCATGAGAAGGGCAAGCGCGGCGAGGAAGATTGGCCCCCGCAGATCGAGCGGTTCGCCGTGCCGGTAGACATCCATGCGCGCATTAAGGGATGAGACATCGAGTGGAGCCGGTCTGTCGGCCGGCGCCAACGTGTTGACCGCAACCAGGCCTTCCGGGGGCCCGTAGAAACCGGGCGGATGATCAAGGCTTGCGCGGCCGGTGTAATTGCTCGGAATGGGCCGGGCGGTCGGAGGCGGCGTCGTAAACGCGCCGAAACCATCGAGGATGCGGGTCGGAGGTACGACCTGAGCCGCGCGGCCACCGGCGCTCTCGGCAGCGGTGGTGTCGCTGTCCGCGGTTGCACTGGAGCCGGCGAGCGCCACCAGGCGCCGAAGCATGTCGACGAAAGTGCCCGACAGGGGCAGATCGGACCAGCGGCTATCGGCGGTGACATGAAACAGCACGAGCAATCCCTTACCGCGGCGCTCGGCGGTGACGAGCGGTGTACCGTCGGCAAGTGTCGCCCAGGTCCGGTCGGTGAGTTGCGAATCCGGTTCGGCCAGCACCTGGCGAGTCACAGTGACATCGTTTGGAACAGCCATTCCATTGAACGGACCCTCGCGCGAGAAGCCGGCGAGCGGCTGTGGCTTATCCCAGCTTAGACTGCCGCCCAGTATGCGTCCGCCGCGCCGCAGCTTCACTGGCACGAGATCATCGTCGCCGCGTGCAAGATGTGGCCCGGCAAAGCGCACCAGCACGCCACCATTGTCGATCCACTTGTTCAAACGGTCGAGGGCGTCGGTAACGTTGCCGACATCGGCGAGGATCAGCATTGGCAGACGCCGCTCGAGGAAACGCGCGATGGCTTCGGTTGGCGCCACGCCTTCGGTAAGGCTGACATCGGCAAATGGGTTAAGCGCGCGCGAGAGATAGTAGGTCGCACCGATCAGCGGCTGCGAACGGTCGGCAGTCGATCCTGACACGACACCAATTGTTCGCCGGCGCCAGCGCTTGTCGAGCAGCTGCACCACGCCTGCCGATCGTTCGCCGACGATCTCCAGCCTTGCCACGTCGTTGCGGATTTCGACAGGCAGGTCGATCACCGCGTCGGCTTCTCGCTCGCCCGACTTGAAATTAAAGGGCGCCTCGCCCAGCGGCAGACCTTTGAGGTCGATCGAATTTACGATGCCGCCATCCGAGGGCGCGGTTTGCGCGCGAAGAACTTTCACCGTCAACGCGCCAGCGGCGTTATCGGCGGCGGTGAGCGCGTGTGAAATCGGCAGGCCGCCCTCCACGACGGTTAGCGGATGGCTGCCGACAATCCGCTTCAGGCCGTCGACGAAGTTGGCGCCCTTACCCAAATCGACGCCATCTGAAAGCCAGATGATTTCAACATTCGGGCCAGTTGCCAGAAAACGCTCGATCCCCGGCAGCGCTTCTGTGCGGTCAACGGCATAAGGTTTTGGCTTCATCTGTTTGATCTGTACGCGCGCGGCGCCGGCGACCTGCAATGAGATGTCGCGCTCCGTCTCGGATATCGGCAGCACCGCGACGCCGCGATTGTCCGCTTCGGCCCGCGCGATCATCTCATCTGCGGCTCGCAGCCGCGCATCCCAAGCCGACGCCGCGGGCCAACCGTCATCGAGCAAGATCAACAGCGGTGCGGCGCGATCTGCCGTCGCGAGCGGAGGATTCCACAAAGGCCCCGCAGCCGCGACGATCACGAGGGCCGCCAGCGTGAGCCGCAACAGCGTGAGCCACCAGGGCGTGCGCGCGGGGGTCTCTTCCTTGGGAGCGATCTCGAAAAGCAGGCGCGTCGGCGGAAAATTGACGCGCCGCGGGCGGGGCGGCACCAGGCGCAACAACCACCATAGCACCGGCAGACTGAGCAAACCGAGCAGCACAAGCGGCTGGGCAAATCCAAGTGGCAATGAGCCGATCATGCCGCGCTCGCTGGGTTCGCCGGCGCGTACCGGCTGTTGATGACGAACGGCTGCGCGTTGTCGCCCATGCGCGAATGCAGCACCAGCAACAGCTCACTTGCCGGCCTGTCGGTGCGATGGATAGCGAAACTCCAGCCGCGCAAATCCGTTTCGGCGCGAATTGCGGCGCGATGACGCCCAACGATCGCTTGATAGTCATTCCGCCAGGTCTCAGCACGGCCGGCAGTGACGCTGCCGGCGCCCTCCGGCTCAATGAATTCGACGCGGCCGGAATAAGGAAAGCTTTCCTCGGCGGGATCGACGATCTGGATGATATGGCCATGCGCGCCGGTCGCCGAAAGCTGGGCAATTGTGCTCCGGACCTCGTCAATCGGGGCCCACAGGTCGGACAACACCACGATTTCGGATAGCGGCGAGGGGACAAATGACGGCGGCAGGCTGGTGCGCTCAGCGGGATCATGCAGCGTTGCTTCTGCCATCTTCTCGATCACGTTGCGACTCGCGGTCGGACGCATCAGACCAGGAATGCCGACCCGTTCACCGCCCTGCACCAGCACCTCGGCCAAAGCAAAAGCGATGACCAGCGCGCGCTCGAGTTTGCTGTCGCTCGACAAGGCGGAGGCGAAAGTCATCGACGGTGAACGGTCCGGCCAGATCCAAACCGTATGCGAGGCCTCCCATTCCCGCTCGCGCACGTAGAGATGATCGTCACGTGCGGAGCGCCGCCAATCGACGTTCTGCGCGGGCTCGCCCGACACGAAGCGGCGGTATTGCCAGAAGTTCTCGCCGGGTCCGGCCCGGCGGCGGCCGTGCAGGCCGTGAATGACAGTCGATGCGACACGGCGTGCCTCAAGAATGAGCCGCGGCATCGCGTCGGCGAGCTTGCGCGCGCCAACCGTCGCCTGTCGTATTGTTCCGCTCTCGATGTCGTTTGAACGTGGCTCCGCCATCTCGGCTATCCGATGCGCGCTTTTAGCCGCCGGATCACGTTGGGGATGGTTTCGCCTTCTGCGCGAGCGCCGAAGGTCAGCGCCATGCGATGCTTGAGCACCGGTTCAGCCAGCTCGAGCACGTCGTCGACCGATGGGGCGAAACGGCCGTCGAGAAGCGCGCGAGCGCGCACCGCGAGCATCAGCGCTTGACTCGCGCGGGGGCCAGGACCCCAGGAAATGAGTTTACCGATTTCGCCGCCTTCGGGGCCCGGTCGCGCCGAACGCACCAGCGCAAGGATCGCTTCAACCACGGATTCGCCAACCGGCAAGCGACGGACCAGTCGTTGTGCCGACAACAAGTCTTCGCCGCTCATCGCCGGTTTGGCGCGTGACTCTTCAGCGCCGGTTGTATCGAACAGAATTTTGCGCTCGGCCTCCTGATCAGGGTAGTCAACGTCGATTTCCATCAGGAAGCGGTCGAGCTGCGCCTCAGGCAGCGGATAGGTGCCTTCCTGTTCGAGCGGATTCTGCGTCGCAAGCACATGGAATGGCTTGGGCAGGTCGTGGCGGGCTCCTGCGACGGTCACATGCTGCTCCTGCATTGCTTGCAGAAGCGCCGACTGGGTCCGCGGCGACGCGCGATTGATTTCGTCGGCCATGAGCAACTGCGCGAACACAGGTCCCGCGATGAACCGGAAGCTGCGCTTGCCGCCCGGACTTTCTTCCAGCACTTCGGTGCCGAGAATGTCCGACGGCATCAGATCGGGAGTGAACTGGATGCGCCGGGCGTCAAGACCGAGCGCGGTGCCCATCGTGTCAACCAGCTTGGTTTTTGCGAGGCCAGGCACGCCCACCAGGAGCCCATGACCACCGGAGAGCACGGTGACCAAGGCGTGCTCCACCACCATATCCTGACCGAAGATGACGGAGGTGATGGCGGCCTTTGCGGCGCGCACGTGCGCGGCTGTCGATTCAGCCGCCCGCACGATCATGTCTTCAAGTTTTTCCAGGCTTTCGCCGCCGCCCTTCGCCATGTCGTCAATTCCTTTCATTGCCCGCCTGAAACCACCTTGGGTGCTATGCAACAAACACACCAGAAGTGATTTTGCTGCGCCGGTCGGGCGAATCTGCCTCAATCTATTGCCAAGCTTACGCTATCTTCCGCCGCCGGGCCGGGTAATCACGAAGATGCGAACAGGCGCGCGGCAGCCTGATTATCGAAGGAAAACAATGGCGAAGGCAGGGCAGGGCGGGTTGGAAGCGCTGACGGCATCGCTGCCACGCGAAAACAGGGGGCCGCCACCCGTAGAACGCTGGAATCCACCCTTTTGCGGCGACATTGACATGCGTATCGCCGGCGATGGCACGTGGTTTTATCAGAAGACCCCGATCGGGCGGCTGGCTTTGGTCAAATTGTTCGCATCGGTACTCAAACGGGAAGGTGACAAGTATTTCCTGGTCACGCCGGTCGAAAAGGTCGGGATCGTCGTCGACGACGTGCCGTTTCTTGCCGTGGAAATGAAGACGTCTTCCGGC
>JBGQLL010000088.1:0-11920 GCA_041500065.1 Pseudolabrys sp. | reverse complement strand
TTGTCGAGTCGCTCAACTTGAAGGTGGATTGAGCGGCCAGAACACGGCGCGCGCTAATTGTGGATATATTTCACTGCCTGCAACCAGTACCAGCGGTTTCGCCAATACCGCGCGTATAAGGTTCGCGGCGATGGCGCGGGGTGATGGCAGCAAGCGAATAAGCCTTACCGGCGGACTCAACTCCCGGGCCATCGCCACCACGCGGTTTATGGCGAGGGGACCGTCGCGGCGAGCGCGCGATCGCTATGCCGTGCGATGCGCCAGCGATGCGGCCCGTTTTCTCCGCCCAGTATTTGGCGGCGTTCGGACCGTATTCGGAATTTCGATATCGACTTCAAGCGTTGAAACTTTAGCGCCACGCTCCAGCTGCACGCTGACGCGGTCAGGGTCAATTTCGACGTGGCGACCGATGGTCGCCAGAATCTCCTCGCGCAACACGATGAGAAGATCGGACGGCCCCTGCGTGGTGCGTTCATGGGCGAGCAGAATTTGCAGCCGGTCGCGCGCCACGGGGGCGGATCCTCGCCGCTTGAAAAAGTTGAACAAGCTCATGCTGCTCTCCGCCCGAACAGTTTGCCAAATAGACCCTGCTTGTCGGTCGGAATGGTCATTTCAATGTCTTCGCCCATGAGCCGCCGGGCGGCGTCGAAATAGGCTCGGGCCGGCCCGCTATTTGAATTGTTGAGCGTCACCGGCGAGCCGAGATTCGACGCACGCAGCACCTCCTCGCTCTCCGGGACGATCCCCAGAAGCGGGGTGGACAGGATCTCAAGCACGTCGTCGATATTGAGCATTTCGCCGCGCGCGGCGCGCGCCTGGTCGTAGCGAGTGATCAACAGGTGCTTGTCGACGCGCTCGCCGCGCTCGGCCTTGAGCGTCTTGGCATCAAGGATCCCGATAATGCGGTCGGAATCGCGCACGGACGACACTTCGGGGTTCGTGACAATGATGGCGGTATCCGCATAGCGCATGGCGAGCGTAGCGCCGCGCTCAATTCCCGCGGGGCTATCGCAGATGACCCAGTCGAACATCTGCCGAAGCGAGGCGATCACGCGCTGGACGCCCTCTTCAGTGAGGGCATCCTTGTCCCGGGTTTGCGAGGCTGCGAGTAACGCGAGCTTGTCGAGACGCTTGTCGCGGATCAAGGCCTGCGGGAGCTTGGCAATGCCCTGTGTCACGTTGATGAAATCGTAGACAACCCGCCGTTCGGCCCCCATCACCAGATCCAGGTTGCGCAGCCCGACGTCGAAATCAACGATGACGACGTTCTGGCCGATTTGCGCCAGCGCCGCTCCCAGGGCCGCAGTCGATGTCGTTTTGCCGACGCCGCCCTTTCCTGATGTAACAACTACGACCTTGGCCATTCTGTGCATCCCCTGGTGTGATCGAATTCAATCCAACGCAGCGACCCTCACCGCGTTTCCGTCGAGCCATGCTTGCACCGCTCGGTCGCGCAAGCCCTTGTCCATCATATCGGCGGTCAAATAGTGCCCGTCGATTGCCAAAAGCTCGGCTTCAGCTTTGCTGCAGAATATTCGCGCGCGCGTATTCCCGTTGGAACCGGCCATGACGCGTCCGCGCAAGGTGCCATAGACATGGATCGAGCCGCCGGCGATGAGTTCGGCGCCGGACCCGACCGAACCGAGCACGGTAACGTCGCCATCAGGGAAAAAGATCGTCTGGCCCGAGCGGACCGGTTTGTCGACCAAGAGCGTGGCGACGCCGCGACGTGGTTCCGGCGCTGGCGCCGGTGCTGGTGGTTGTGCGACGTCGACGCTGGTGCCAACTCCCCGGCTCGAGCGCACCAATGGCGGCACACCTGCGCCCGCCGAAGCGGCATCGACGTTCTCGAGACCCATCACGCGAACGCCGCGCTCCTCGAGCTGGGCGACCAGGTGTGCGATTGCGGATTGGCTGAGCTTGACGGCGGCCATGTCGAGAACGACCGGCGGGCCAATAAAGAGATGAGCCGCGCCTTTGATCTTTTGCTCGATCTCGCCGACCCATTCGACAATCGGCGGCTGGGGCGTAAGCACCATGGCCATATACGATCGGCAGACGAAACGCGTCGATGGTCCCGCTTGCGCGGCCGACGTCACAGCCATTCCCGGTCTTCCATAATTGTCAGAGCGCCACGCGCCTCGTTAAATCGTTTTGCTGGATCGCGATTTAAGTCTGAGTCGTGACCTTTGTGTGGAGTGTAATGCTACCGTCCACACGGAAATTCGCGTAATTGTTCAGCGCGGCGTGTGGACTTTCGGCGGGTTCCAGAAGTGCCTATCATCTAGGCGAGTGATAAAAACGCGCGCAATGCCGCAGCCGCGGTGGGGTCAAAATGATCTTTCGCCAGCTTTTCGATCAGGTCTCCAGCACCTATTCCTACCTGCTCGCGAGCCGGGCTGGCGGCGAGGCTCTGATCATTGATCCGGTCCTGGAGAAGGTCGATCGCTACCTTCAACTCATCAGGGAACTCGACCTGAAACTGGTGAAGGCAGTCGACACCCACTTGCATGCCGATCACATCACCGGGTTGGGCGCGCTGCGTGATCACACGCATTGCATCACGGTAATGGGCGAACAGACCAAGGCAGACGTCGTCTCGATGCGTCTGGCCGACGGTGAGAAACTGACAATCGAGGGGCTTTCGCTCGATGCAATCTATACGCCGGGCCACACCGACGACTCATACAGTTTTGTGATGCCGGATCGTGTGTTCACCGGCGACACACTGCTGATCCGCGGCACCGGGCGCACAGATTTTCAGAATGGCGACGCGCGTCAGCAATATGAATCGATCTTCAACCGTCTGCTGAAGCTGCCGGATGCAACGTTCGTCTTCCCTGCCCACGACTACAAGGGCGATACCGTCTCCACGATTGGCGAGGAGAAGGCTTACAATCCGCGCCTGCAGGTCAAATCGGTTCAGGAATATGTTGAACTGATGGGCAATCTCAAGCTTGCAAACCCGAAGATGATGGACGTGGCCGTACCGGCCAATATGAAAGTTGGGCTTGCACAGGAGAAGATCGCGGCTCGCGGCTGGTCGATTTCGGCGGCCGAGGCGCTGGCGCTTCTCGGGAAATCAGATGTGACACTCATCGACCTGCGCGAGCGCTCCGAGCGCGAGCGGCACGGCACCATTCCCGGCTCGTTGCACGTGCCCTACCCGGTTTTGCAGGAAAGCATCGGCGCAGGCGGCATGCTCAGCGAGCTTGCCAAGTCGACCAGCAAGCGCCTCGTATTTTACTGCGCGTTCGGAGAGCGCTCGGCGATGGCCGTCCAGGCGGCGCAAGACGCCGGCCTTGCATCAGCCTGCCATATCCAGGGCGGCGTCGACGCCTGGAAGAAGACGGGCGGGCCGCTGGAGCACTAGAGCTCCAGCGCCCTGATGACCCTTATTGCAGGTCGATCGGCTGATAACGCCCGTTCGTGTCGAGCTGTGTCCCCCACACTTTGTGCACACCCTGGTGTTCGGACCGACCAAAACTGATGGGCGTGCCGAGTCCAAGGTCGAGATCACGGAGATTTTCGAGGGTCTGTACCAGCTTTTCGGTGTCGAGGTCGGGCCCGTTGCGTTTCAACGCGGCGATCAGCACGTTGGCTGCCACGAAACCTTCCAGCGACACATAGTCGGGCGATTCCCCGGGAAAGTATTTGGCCAAGGCCGCTTTGTAATCGAGGACCAGCGACGAGTGGCCTTCGATTGCCGGCACGACCTGCGTCACGATGACCCCGGTGGCAAATCTTGGGCCAAGAAGCATCAGTTCATTGGCCAATGCCGTGCTGCCAACGAATGAAACGCTGGTGTAGATCATGTTTGGGTAGAGGTCGCGCGTCTTCTCAATGAATTTTGCCGCCGCGCGATAGGCGGGCACCATGATCACCGCTCTTATCGGGATGCGGTGCTTCTTGAGGTCATCGACAGCAGCGTCCACGTCCACGGTGTTGCGCGTGTAGTTCAGCCGCAGGATCGCGGTGTCGTCACCTCCCAGCGCGCGGACTGCCTTGGCGACGCCGGCAAAGCCCGAATCTCCGTACGCGTCCTGCTGGGCAAAGACCGCGATCTGGTTTGTCTTCAGCCGTTTGACCTTTACCAGATACTGCACCACCGCATCGGTCTCTTCGGCGTAGCTCGCGCGGTAGTTGAAGACATATCGGTCGGGTGGATCGCTCCGCAGCAAGCCGGCGCCCGTGAACGCACCGAAAAACAGCATCTTGCGCTCCAGGGCGAAGGGCAGTCCGACCGTCGCCGTCGGCGTTCCCACGTTCCCGATGACTCCAAAGACCTGGTCTTTCTCATAGAGCTGTTTCATTGTTTCGGCAGTTCGCTTCGGCTCGTAACCGTCGTCTGCCGCGATCAGCTTCAGCCGCCGGCCAAACACCCCGCCGGTCGCATTGGCCGCGTTGAACGCGGTCTCAATGCCGAGTTTCATGTTCTGGCCGAGTTCCTTGGCCGCGCCGCTGAACGCCGCAGAAATTCCAAACTTGATTTCGGTGTCGGTGACTCCGCGAGCGAAGACCCGTCTAGGTTCTTGCGCAGGCGGCGGCGAAACCGGTGCGAGCGTCGCTTGCTGTTGCGCTGGCGCGCTCACGGCTGGCGGCAGGCTCGCAGGCGGCTGAATAGAAGGTTGCGCAGGCGCAGGCGGCTGTGGCGGCGTGCTCGCCGTCATCTCGCCTCCAGCGGCCGCGACCTTGGTGGCGGTAGCGGCGCCAGTCGTTGCGGTTGGTCGGTCCGTCGTCGCCAAGCGATTGGACTTCGCGGAGTCCGACGTCTGCAAAACGGAATCAAGCATCGCTTGCGCGCCTTGCCATATCGGCTTCGCGAAGATCGCCACCAAGGCGAAGACGGCCGCGAACGTGGCCACCATCGCGATCCGGCCGATCAGCGTCGACGTTTCGTCTAATCGGAGTGGCGGTTGTGGAACGGGCTCCGGTCCCCCGGGTACTTCGGACATTGCTCGTCGATCCTGTGGCGTGCGTGTGGATGCAGGCGCCATTGGCGCCGAAGGCACGAAAGGCGGTTTGGCTGAATACAATTGCGGTTCATCGCGAAGCCGCCTGGGTGCATATTTGCTGAAATCAGTTTCGTCGTTGCTGTTCGGTTCAGCCATGACCGTCTCCCTACGCACTACGCCCGGATCATTTGCCGCCGTGGGCCGACCACAAGCTAATGAGGTGCATGGATAATCACACGTTAATTTTATTAACCTAGGTAAACTTCTACCTTAGTGTCGTATGGTTAACGGCGTTTTTGTGTCGAAATCAACCCTTTGGCCGTGTCCGGGTGTCCTGGTTTGGGTCAAAAACGACCATTTGGGCGTTCGCGGGATTAAAAGACAAATTGCTGTCCTATTCGATCAAATCATCCGCCGCGATTTGCACCGAGCGCGGCATCGAGAGGCCCAAGTTCATTGGCGACGTTCGAAATACAATCGAACCAGAATCCTGTCGCCGATGACGTCCCCGAGTGAACGAAACGCAAAATACGGAATAAAAATCAGCAGCAGAACAAAGATTGTTGCAATCCTCTGGTCGCGCATGCCGCCCCCCATTCCGGACAACGCATCAATGACCGACCGGCCATGCAGATACGCGACGGTTATCTCTTCAATGATTGTGAGGACGGTCACAAACACGACGAACGTGATTGATCTATAGAGCGTCGGGACGATGAGAGGATAATTTCTGAAGCCCTCGCCGAGGTGGAGCGCACGTCCGACGAGGATGAATTTTGCGGAGACAACAGCCTTGATAGCCGCGAACGCCCACGGCGCGAACTGGATACCCTCGTCGTGCAGGATCGATGCTTTCAAAAAGGCAAGCGCCGTAAAGCAGACATAGAGATACGTGGCGATGATGGCGAACTCCCGCAATTCGCCAGTCACCCGCTTGCCTAGTGATGTTTCGGAATTAGCGCCGGCGTCCGACATAGTCTGCCTCGCCCAAAATTGATGTGATTTACAAAGTGTAGGCCGATACTCTGATCGTTGCCAACGCGCATCACGTGTGCTTGGGGCCAGGAGTAAAATGCCACGCAGACGTGTCCGGCGACTGAACCCTTTGGAATCTGCACCTTCGATCAATCGATAACGTCACTAACTCGCGCCTTGAGAGTTTTTCAGATCTTGGTCGAAACGAGGATCAGTATGTTGAAAATTGGCGGGTCGTTCTTGCTTGCGAGCCTTCTCATCGTCCCGGTCTTCGCTCCGGTCGCCGCCCAACAGCCGACGGAAGCTGAGCGCGAGGCTATCCGCTCCGCGTGCCGCTCCGACTTCATGACGCATTGCGCCAGCGTGCAGCCGGGGGGCAAGGAGGCGTTGGAGTGTTTGCTTCGGAATGACTCGAAGCTCTCAGCGCCCTGCAAGTCGGCCGTGTCCGCGGTGGCTCCCAAGATCGAGCCCAAGGTCGAGTCCAAGTCCGAGTCCGAACCAAAGTCCGAACCCAAGTCCGAGTCAGTGACAAAGGAATCCGCGGCAAAGGCACCAGAGGCTCCCGTTGCCGGTGCGTCAAAAGCGGCAGCGACGCAGGCACAGGACGATCAAATCAAAGCAATCAGGCGAGCCTGCACATTGGACGACTTCATGGCGCATTGTTCCTGGATTTCGCCAAGCAGCCCCGAAGTGGTGCTTTGCCTGAAAGCCAACGCCGCCGCACTTTCACCGGCTTGCCGCAGCGCGGTTACATCGCCATCCAACACCACAGCTGTCCCATCACCGGCCGAGCCCGCACGCCGGGAGCAGCCGGCATCGCGCACGAACAAATCTGAACCGACACCTGCAAGCCCTTCGCCTTTGCCCCCCTCCGCGACCGCCGCGAAGACGACCCAGCCGCCAACCACGCAGCAGCGCAATGCGATCCGTGCGGCCTGCCGTTCCGATTTCGTATCGCATTGCTCTGGCGTGCAGCCGGGCGGAACCAAAGCGTTCCAATGTCTCCAGCGCAATGCGGCGCAGCTTTCGGCGGCGTGCAAGAGCGCTGTTGCCGCTATCGCTGGAGGAGCGCCGGCTTCGCCGCCCGCGGCAGCGTCTGAGAACGCGCCGCCGCCTGCGGCTGCTCCGCTGGCGCCTATGCCCGCACTGCGTCCCCGGGAGGCACTCGCTCTCCTGCGGATCTGTCGCGAGGATATGCAGATGCTGTGCGCAGGCATTCCCACCGGCGGAGGACGTGTCATCTCGTGTCTGGCGGAGAAAGCCTCGAGCCTGTCGCCCGGGTGCTACGGAGCTCTGGCCGCAGCACGCAGATACTAGGGCGTGGAACTCATAAGCGAGTTCTAGGACTTCTCTTACTGCGCGTTTAGTGTTTTGCAGAGAACGATATTGGAATGTCCCTCGGGCCACCCTGCAAACTCAGCCACACGCTTGAAGCCTGCCTTTTCATACATTTCCGGCGCTTGGAAGTCATAGCTCGCCGCCCAGATCCGTCGGACACCTCGACTGGCAGCCTCAGCGACGAAAGCGTTCAATAACTCCCGCGCGTAGCCGCGTCCTCGATATGTCTCATCGATCCACATCTGTTTGATTTCGGAAGTGCCTGCCCAAGAATATCCAGCGGCGACGCCGATCGTGCGTCCCGCCTCGTCTCGGATCACAAAGCCCAGTCCTCGGCCGTCATTGCGTCCTATTGCACGTTGGTTGTGGTCGTAGAGGCATTCTTCGATTGCATCAATTTCAATCGGCGAAAGATCATGCTGAGGTTTTATAAGGGCGGTCATCCTGAGCGCTCGTTGAGGGTGTGCGGCTGGCCTTTGGGAAGCCACGTCTCTTCATGTGGAATTTGTCGCAATCGGGGCATAGCGGACATCGATCAAACCGCACCGATCAAGATCGATTTATGAGTACGCGCCCTAAACTGCCGTTCTAAAAATTGACGGCCGTCTCCGTCGCCCGCACCGGCAGGCCGGCGACTATTCGTCGTCGTCTTCCTCGCTCAGCCGTTCGACCGCCACAACGCGCTCGTCATCAGCGGTATTGAGCACGATGACGCCTTGCGTCGAGCGCCCGGCGATGCGGATGCCGGAGACGGGTGTGCGGATGAGCTTGCCGGCGTCGGTGACCAGCATGACCTGGTCAGCCTCTTCGACCGGGAACGAGCCGACGATGCGGCCGGTCTTCTTCGTCAGCGACATGGCGACGATGCCTTTGCCGCCGCGGCCGGTGGTTCGGTACTCGTACGACGACGATCGTTTGCCGTAGCCACGCTCCGACACGGTGAGCACGAATTGCTCGGCCGCCGATAATTCGACGTAGCGTTTTTCGCCCAGCTCGATCGCGCCGACCGCCTCTTCGGCATCGGCGGCAGCCTCCTCTTCGCTTCCCCCGCGCCGCACGGCGCTGGCGTGCTTGTGATAGGCGGCGCGTTCTTCCGCCGTTACGTCCACGTGGCGCAGGATCGACAGCGATATCACGTGATCCTTTTCGGCAAGCGTGATGCCGCGCACGCCGCGCGACGTGCGGCCCTGGAACACGCGCACCTCGGGCACGGCGAAGCGGATGCACTGCCCGCCATCGGCGGTGAGCAACACATCGTCCTTTTCGGTGCAGATCTGAACGTCGACGATCGCCTCGCCGTTCTCGAGCTTCATGGCGATGATGCCCGATGGCCGCACGTCGACGAAATCGGAGAGCTTGTTGCGCCGGACCGTGCCGCTGGTAGTGGCGAACATTACGTCAAGTTCGGCCCATGTCGCCTCGTCCTCGGGCAGCGGCATGATGGTGGTGATCGTTTCGCCCTGCTGCAACGGAAGAATATTGATGAGCGCCTTGCCGCGCGCCTGCGGCGCCGCAATCGGCAACCGCCAGACCTTTTCCTTGTAGACTTTGCCGCGTGACGAAAAATACAGGATCGGCGCGTGCGTTGAGGCGACGAACAGGCGCGACACGAAATCCTCTTCGCGCACCTGCATGCCGCCGCGGCCCTTGCCGCCGCGCCGCTGCGCACGATAGGTCGAGAGCGGCACGCGCTTGATGTAGCCCTGATGCGAGACGGTAACGACCATCTCCTCGCGCGTGATCAGGTCTTCCTCTTCCACATGCCCGGTTGCCTCCGCGATCACGGTGCGGCGCGGGGTGGCGAATTCCTTCTTCACCTCCGCCAGCTCTTTTTTGATGATCGACTGGATGCGTGCCCGCGAGCGCAGGATCTCGAGATAGTCGGCGATTTCCACCGCGAGCTTGTCGAGCTCTTCCTTGATTTCGTCGCGGCCAAGCGCGGTCAGCCGTTGCAGGCGCAAGTCCAGGATCGCCTTGGCCTGCTCGGCCGAGAGTTTGGCGGTGTTCTTGGGGCTGACCTTGTGGCGCGGATCGTCGATCAGCGTCACCATCGAGACCATGTCCTTGGCCGGCCAGTCGCGCTTCATCAAGGCCTCGCGCGCTGCGTTCGGATCCTTGGCGGCGCGAATGAGTTTGATCACTTCATCGATATTGGCGACCGCAATGGCGAGGCCGACCAGCACATGGGCGCGGTCGCGGGCTTTGCCGAGGAGATGTTTGGTCCGGCGCGATACGACCTCTTCGCGGAAGGCGATGAAGGCATTGAGCATATCCTTCAGCGTCATCACCAGTGGACGGCCGCCGTCGAGCGCCACCATGTTGGCGCTGAACGACGATTGCAGAGGCGTGAAGCGATAGAGTTGATTGAGGACGACGTCTGGCACGGCCTCGCGCTTGAGCTCGACCACGACGCGGTAGCCCTGGCGGTCGCTCTCGTCGCGCAGATCGGCGACGCCGTCGATTCTCTTCTCACGCACCAGCTCGGCGATCCGTTCGACCATTGTCGCCTTGTTCACCTGGTACGGGATTTCCGTGATGATGAAGGCTTCGCGCTCCTTGCGGACGGTTTCGATCTCGACCTTGCCGCGCATGACGACCGAGCCGCGCCCGTCCGTATAGGCGGAGCGGATTCCGTCACGACCGAGGATAATGCCGCCGGTCGGGAAATCCGGGCCTGGCACGATCTTGATCAGCTCGTCGATGGTCAGTGCCGGATTGTCGATGAGCGCAACCGCCGCATCGACGACCTCGCCGAGATTGTGCGGCGGGATATTCGTCGCCATGCCGACCGCAATGCCGCCGGCGCCATTGACCAGCAGGTTCGGGAAACGTGCAGGTAAAACGACCGGCTCTTTCTCGGAGCCGTCGTAGTTCTCCTGGAAGCCGACCGTGTCCTTGTCGATGTCGTCAAGCAGCGCCATCGCCGGGCGCGCCAGCCGGCATTCGGTGTAGCGCATCGCCGCGGGTGGATCCCCGTCCACCGAGCCGAAGTTGCCCTGCCCGTCGATGAGCATCAGGCGCATGGAGAAATCCTGCGCCATGCGCACCAGGGCGTCGTAGATCGCCTGGTCGCCGTGCGGGTGATATTTACCCATCACGTCGCCGACCACGCGCGCCGATTTCACATATTTCTTGTCGGGCGTGTGGCCCTGCTCGTTCATCGAGTGGAGAATGCGGCGATGCACGGGCTTGAGTCCGTCGCGCACGTCCGGCAGCGCCCGCGACACGATTACGCTCATGGCGTAATCGAGATAGCTGCGCTTCATTTCCTCGGTGATCGAAATCGGGCGCACATCAGAAGGTGGTGCGTCCCCCGATTTCGGAGGTTCGGTGTCCGCCAAGACGACGTCCTGCGTGGGTTTTTAGTTGCTAGTTTTCTAGCTGATTCAGGGGCCCTTTGCCAACCGAAATGCGGCGCTATACAGGCTAATATCCATAAGTAATTCAATATGTTACAGGCACCTCACGGGTTGCGGATAACCGCCTTTTTGGCGCGCCAAAACTGCCACAAAGCGATGTGTCGGCACCACCTTCCACCGCGCGTCCCCGCGAAAGCGGGGACCCAGATCTTTTTAAAACTGGACCCCCGCTTGCGCGGGGGTGAGCGGAAGCTTGTGGTACTTTGACGTCCTTCATGCTGGTCGAATTTCTCATTTCGGCATTCGTCACTTTGGTTGTCGTGGTCGACCCGATCGGCCTCGTTCCCTCTTACGTTGCCATTACCCACGGCTTACCGCCGCGCGCCCGGCGCAACGTCGCCCTGCGCGCCACGCTGATCGCCGCCGTCATCCTTGCCGGCAGCGCACTCATCGGCGACTGGTTGTTGCGGACATTGGCGATCAGCCTGCCCGCATTCCGTATCGCCGGCGGTCTGCTGCTGTTCTCGATCGCCTCCGAAATGGTGTTCGGCGTGCGCATAGAGCGCCAGTCGCAGCAGGCTGAACAGGCGATCGAAGAACATGTCCGCAACGTCGCCGCCTTCCCGCTCGCCATTCCTTTGATGGCGGGGCCCGGCGCAATCACCGCAGCCATCCTGCTTGCCGGCCGCGCCGGCGGCGATTTGATGCGCCTGGCGATCCTGCTCGCGGTCATCGCGGCCGTTCTTGCGCTCTGCTATGTCGTCTTCCGGCTTGCGCCGCGCATTTCAAAATGGCTCGGCGTCACTGCCAATGTCGTGATGTCGCGACTGCTTGGCGTACTGCTCGCCGCACTCGCCGTCCAATTCGTCATCGACGGCGTGCGCGCAGCGCTGGCGGGTTGAAGCAGACCTTCGTTGAGGGTCGCCGCACAAAGGAGTATGGGGTCGCGGCGGCAGGCTTTACCTGAGTCTGCCGTTGCATTCTCTTGAGCCGGCTCTGCGCAACATGCACGATTTTTTTCGGCACCAGCTTGAAATATACGCGGGCTATCACCGCGACGAGCGCAACAGTGTTACCCACGTGTTCGGAATTCCGATCATCTTTTTCGCGATCATCCTGCCGTTGAGTCTTTGGCAGGTGACGGTGTTCGGCGCTTCGGTCAGTGCAGCGCTGATATTGGTCGTCCCTGTGCTGATCGTCTGGATTCTGTTCGACGTCGCAATCGGGCTGGTGCTCCTCGCGGTGGCCATTCTGCTCGTGCTGCTTGCGATGGCGATCGCTGACCATGCCAGT
>JBGQLL010000087.1:0-11938 GCA_041500065.1 Pseudolabrys sp. | reverse complement strand
CCAATCTCGCGCGGCTCGCCGATGCCTTCGAGCCCGCCGCAATGGACGCGCTTTTGCTGCTTGCACCAACGACCGGCAGTATTGGTTATTCAGGGCGCGGCGACTTCGCGATGGCGGCTGACGGCCAGCTGCGCAAACGCGCCGAGCAGGAGGTAGCGCCGTTCGTCTATGCGGGCGCTGCAATTCTGTCGCCAGCACTTTTCAAAAGCACGCCGGAAGGGGAACTTTCATTGACGACATTATTCGACCGAGCCTCACAAGCGGGACGGCTCCACGGTCTGCGGATGGAAGGCCTGTGGATGCATGTCGGTACGCCGGACGCTATTGTCTTGGCCGACGCCGCGGTCAAGGCGAGCACAACCTGAATTCTTCTGTATGCTTCTCCGATGACCACTAGCCCCAACGTCTTCAACATTCCGGCGTCAGCGCCATTCTTGCCGGTATTGATCAGCGCGCTGCGCAATGGCCGCCTGGTCAAAGGATTCCCTGCTTCGCGCGATCCGCTCGAGCTTGCACGCGCCACGCTCTATCTGCCGACCCGGCGGGCCTGCCAGCTGGCGCGCGACGCCTTCGCCACAACTCTCGATGAGCAAGTTGCGATCCTGCCGCGCATTGTCGCGCTCGGCGATCTCGACGAGGACGAGATCATTTTTGCTCAAGCCGCGACCGCGGAACTGGCGGCAGACGCACTGGCGATCCCGCCCGCAATCGGAAAACTCGACCGGCGGCTTTTGTTGGCGCAGTTGATCGTACGCTGGGCCGACGCGATCCGGCCTGAACGAGGCGCACCGCTGATCGCCAACACGCCGGCCGCCGCGCTCGCGCTCGCCGATGATCTTGCGCGGCTGGTTGACGACGCCATCACCCGCAAGATGGACTGGCAGCGGCTCGACGCCCTGGTACCTGACCAGTTCGACAAATATTGGCAGCTCACCCTCGATTTCCTCAAGATCGCCCGCAACTATTGGCCACAGCGTCTCAAGGAAGAGGGCGCGATCGACGCCGCCGCGCGGCGCGACCTTCTGATCGAAGCCGAGATGAAGCGCCTTGCCGGCAGCAACCACCCCGTGATCGCCGCCGGTTCGACCGGTTCTATGCCGGCAACCGCGAAGTTGCTTGCGGCGATCGCGCAGCTCCCGCACGGCGCGGTCGTGCTGCCCGGACTTGACATCAATCTCGACGAAGAGTCCTGGCGCATGATCGCGGCCGGCGCGGATGGAAAACCCGCCGTCGTACATCCGCAATTCGCCATGCAGGCTTTGCTCGCGCGGTTGGGCATCGCGCGCGACGCCGTGAAGCAGCTCGCCGTCCCGGCCGCGCACGGGCGTGAGTTGCTGGCATCGGAAGCGATGCGGCCCGCCGCGACCACCGATCGCTGGCAAACCCGCTTCAAAGCCGTTGATTTCGCCGCTGCCGCCGACAAAGAAATGGACGGCCTGAGCGTGATCGAGACAGCCAATGCAGAAGAGGAAGCATTGGCGATCGCGGTTTGCCTGCGCGAGGGCGTCGAGACACCGCACAAGACCGCCGCGCTGGTGACGCCCGATCGTGCATTGGCCCGGCGCGTTGTGGCCGCGCTCGAGCGCTGGCAGGTCGAGGTTGATGATTCCGGTAGCGATGCGCTCGCCGACACTCCTGCAGGGACCTTTGCGCGCCTCGTGGCGGAAGCTGCATTGGGAGGCCTCGAGCCGGCGCCGCTGCTGGCCCTGCTCAAACATCCCTTGTTGCGGCTCGGCGTCGAAGCCGGCGCACATGCGCGTGCGATCGCAGCGCTCGAGCGCGCAGTGTTGCGCGGCCCTCGCCCGCGGCGCGGCGCGGCGGGTCTGTTGCATGCGCTCGCGAGCTTCAAGGCAACGCGCGGTGAGCTGCACCGCAACGACCCACGCAGCTTCGTGGTTGCGGCCGACCTCGATGCGGCCGAACGACTGGCCGACAAGCTCGCGCAGGCGCTGACCCCGTTGGAGGCACTCGGCCGCAATCCCCACAGCCTGTTCACGCTGACGCAAGCGCATGCCAAAGCGCTCGAGGCGCTTGCGGACAATGGCAAGATGATCATTGCCTACGCCGGCACTGACGGCCGGCAGTTGCAGCGCGCTTTCGAAACACTCACCGAAAGTCAGGCATCGCAAACGCTCGAACTGGCGGCGGCCGACTATCCCGACGTTTTCCATCTGCTCTTATCGGATCGCGCCGAACGGCGCGCCGAAATCGGCAATCCGCCCGTGCGGATTTTCGGCCTACTGGAAGCGCGGCTGCAGAACGTCGATCGCATCGTGCTCGGTGGCCTCAATGAGGGCACCTGGCCGCCCGATACCCGCAGCGATCCGTGGTTGAGCCGACCGATGCGGCTTGATCTCGGTCTCAATCTGCCGGAGCTCCGCGTCGGCCTGTCGGCGCACGACTTCACGCAAGGATTGGGCGCGCCCGAGGTCGTTCTCACGCGCGCTGCCAAACAGGCGGGCGCGCCAACGGTCGCCTCCCGTTTCGTCCAGCGGCTGGCGGCAGTCGCGGGCGAGAAGCGCTGGAAACAGGCGCTGGTGCGCGGCGCAGTCTATACGAACTACGCGCGCGCGCTTGACCATCCCGCCAAGGTTTCGCCTGCGCCGCGGCCGCAGCCGGTGCCGCCACCGGAGGCGCGGCCAGCGCAACTGAGTGTCACCGACATCGAGAACTGGCTGCGCGATCCCTACACGATCTACGCCAAACATGTGCTGCGGCTGTTCCCGCTCGACGCTATCGACACGCCGCCCGGCGCAGCCGACCGTGGCACTTTCATTCATGAAGCGATCGGCGAATTCACAAAGACGTTCGCCGATGCGTTGCCCGCGGATGTTACGCGCGAGCTTGTTGTGCTCGGCGAGAAGCATTTCGCGCCGCTGAAAGATTACGAGGAAGCGCGCGCGTTTTGGTGGACGCGCTTCCTTCGCATTGCCGGCTGGTTCGAAGGCTGGGAACGCGAGCGGCGCGTCGGCGCGACCAAGATCTTCGCCGAGCTGTCGGGAAAGCATTCAATCGTGCTAGGCAAAGCCGAATTCCTTCTTACGGCCCGTGCCGACCGCATCGAGCGGCGCGCCGACGG
Source organism: Pseudolabrys sp. (assembly GCA_041500065.1). Classification (GTDB taxonomy): domain Bacteria; phylum Pseudomonadota; class Alphaproteobacteria; order Rhizobiales; family Xanthobacteraceae; genus Pseudolabrys. The sequence goes on along the minus strand of JBGQLL010000087.1, from coordinate 8,859 downwards.
CAGCTACGGCATCCTCGACTACAAGACCGGCCAACCACCGACCGAGCCACAAGTGCGCAGCGGATTGGCGCCGCAACTTACTCTGGAAGCGGCCATTCTGCGCAACGGCGGTTTCCCCGGCATCGCTCCCGGCTCGGTGTCCGAGATCGGTTATGTACGATTGAAGGGCGGCGATCCGCCGGGTGAACCAAAGACCATCAAGTTCACCGAAGGCACGCCCGACAGCTGCGCCGATATCGCGTTGCAGAAACTCGCCGGCATTGCACAAAGATTTCTTGTCGACGGCGAACCATACCGCTCGCTCGTCCACCCGATGTGGAAGAAGCATTACGGCGATTACGACCATCTCGCGCGCGTCAAGGAATGGGCGGCCTCCGGCGGTGAAAGCGAGGTCGACCCATGAGCCTCACCCGTCAGATTCCGGATGCCGCCAAGGCCCGCCAGATCGCGGCCGCTGATCCCGAGCGCTCGGTATTCGTCTCCGCAAATGCTGGCTCCGGCAAGACACATGTGCTGGTGCAGCGGGTCATCAATCTGCTGCTGCGCGGCGAAGACCCGGCGAAGATCCTGTGCATCACCTTTACCAAGGCCGCCGCCGCCAACATGGCGACCCGCGTGTTCAACACACTGGCGGAATGGACAGCGCTCGACGACGACGCGCTCGACGAGAAGATCCGCCTCGCCACCGGCAAGGCGCCCGACGCAGCACGGCGCGCCATCGCGCGACGGCTGTTCGCCAACGCCCTGGAAACGCCGGGCGGACTGAAGGTGCAGACTATTCACGCGTTCTGCACACGCCTGTTGCATCAATTTCCGTTCGAGGCCGACGTGGCAGCCCGCTTCGAGGTGCTCGACGAGGCCGCAACCTCGCAATTGCTCAACGAGCTCACGCTGGAAGTGCTGCTGGAAGGCGCAACCAAACCTGACGGTGCGCTCGGCAACGCGCTGGCCGCTGCCATCACCACCGCGGCCGATATCACCTTCAAGGAGGTGATCGCGGAAACGATCGGCAAGCGCGACCTGATCACGGAGTGGACCGGACGCGCCGGCGGGGTCCAGCAAGCGATCGACGAATTGAGCCGCACTTTCGGGCTTATGCCCGGCGACAGCGTTCAAGCCGTTGAAAACGAATACCTTTCTGCCGCGCTTATTCTGCAGACCGAATGGCCGGCGTTGATCAACGTCTTTTCTGAAGGTTCCAAGACCGACAAGGAGCGTGCTGATTCACTCGCGAGTGCCGCGCGCTCTGCGGGACGCGAACGGCTGGAAAACTATCTCGACGTGTTTTGCACCGGCGATCGCCGGGGCCGGGCCAGTGTCCTGACCAAGAAGCTTGCCGATGCCAATCCGCAATGGGCGGCGCGCCTCAACGCCGAAAGAGAGCGCGTGTGCGGGCTGCTCGCACGCGAATTCGCCTTGCGCGCGCGCGATCGCAGCGCGGCGCTGATCACGGTCGCTGCAGCGGTGATAGATCGCTATCGCGCGGAAAAAGACCGCCGCGGCCTGCTCGACTACGAGGACCTGATCGACAAGGCCCTCACCCTGTTGCGCGATGCTTCCACCAAGAGCACCGCTGCGGCCTGGGTGCTCTACAAGCTCGATCTCGGCATCAACCACGTGCTTGTTGATGAGGCGCAGGACACCAGCGACAAGCAATGGGAGATCATCAAGATCCTCGTTGCCGAATTCCTGCCGGGTGGCGCGCGCGACAATGTGCGCCGTACATTGTTTGCGGTCGGTGACGAAAAGCAATCGATCTTCTCGTTCCAGGGCGCGGTACCGCACAAGTTTGCTGAAATGCGCGATCACTTTCGTGCGCTGCACGAAACAAGTGAAGTGGCGTTTGCGGTCGAACGGCTCGATTTTTCTTTCCGCTCAGCGATCGGCGTACTCAACGCCGTCGATCTGGTGTTCAAACAGCCGGCCGCATTCCGCGGATTGACCGCCGATCCGACCTGGACCGTGCACCAGGCCTTGCCGGATGCGGTGCCTGGTGAAGTCGAAATCTGGGAACTGACGGGCCCCGACGAGAAAGATGCCGGCAAGGAAGGCTGGGACGCGCCGTTCGATACCACCAGCGAGACGAGCCCCTCGGTCAAGCTTGCTGCAAAGATCGCGCGCACCGTGAAAGGCTGGATCGCAAAGGGCACGCGACCCCGCGAGGTCCTGATCCTGGTGCGGCAGCGTGGCCCGATGTTCGAGGCGGTGATCCGCGCGCTCAAGCAGGCGCAGATCGAGGTCGCGGGCGCTGACCGGCTGGTGCTGACCGAACACATCGCAATCATGGACCTGTTGGTGCTCGGCGACGCATTGTTGTTGCCGGACGATGATCTCGCCCTGGCGACAGCACTAAAAAGCCCGCTGTTCGGTTTCGATGACGAGAAGCTTTTTAAGCTTGCCTATCAGCGCAAGGGGCCTTTGCGGTCGGCGTTGCGCGCAAAAGCCGGTGAAGATGCGGCATTTGACGCAGCCTCATCAGCGCTCGACGCGTTGGCACGAGAGGCGCGAATTTTATCGCCGTTTGCATTCTACGCGCACGTGCTCGGAGCGCGTAAAGGCCGCGCGCAAATCTTGGCGCGGCTTGGCGTTGAGGCCTCCGATCCCCTCGATGAATTCCTCGATCTGGCGCTATCTTACGAGCAACGCCAGACGCCTTCGCTGCAGGGCTTCCTCAATTGGATTCGGGCGGCGCAAAGCGAAGTGAAGCGCGACATGGAGATGGCGCGCGACGAAGTGCGTGTGATGACAGTGCACGGCGCCAAGGGACTCGAAGCAAAAAGCGTCATCCTCATCGACCACACCACGACCCGGCCGGAAGGGGCGCATCCGCCACGTCTGCTGGTCGCACCGGTCGCCGGTGCACCGCCTGGTGCGACCGCTTTGATCTGGGGTGTCGCCAAGGACAAGGATGCCGGACCGATGGCGCAGGCACGCACGCAAGCAATTGAAGCGGCACGCGATGAATATCGCCGCCTTTTGTATGTTGGGCTGACGCGTGCCGCGGAGCGATTGATTGTCTGCGGCGCCAAGGGCGTCAATAAAGCGCCCGAAGGTTGTTGGCACGATCTCGTGCTCAGCGCGCTGCAACTCCTGTCGCAAGAAGCCAGCGACGGCAATGGCAAGATCTGGCACTTCCGCAAGGGCGCTCCGACTGTAACGGATGACAGCTCGCCCGGAGCGAAGCAGCAGGTCTGGCTGCCATCATGGCTCATGACGGACGCACCACCTTCCCCGCCGGCGATAGCGGTCCTGCGGCCATCCGATCCGATCGACGACGAGCCACGCAGTGTCGCCGGCGGCACCGAGCGAGAGTCGGCGCGCCTGCGCGGCACGCTGTCGCACCGCTTGTTGCAGTCACTGCCGGATATCCCGGCGGCGCAAAGAGAAAAAGTGGCGGGCGAATTCCTTTCGCGTAGAGGCGGCCGACTATCAGCAGACCAGCGCGCGGTTCTGCTTCGGGAGGTGCTCCTTCTGATCGAGAGTAGGGACTTCGCCGCACTGTTCGGGCCCGGCAGCCGCGCCGAAGTTCCGATTGTCGGTAAACTCGTGGTACGCGGCGAGGCCAAACGCGTGTCCGGCCAAGTCGATCGCCTCGCCGTCACGAAAGACGCGGTTTTGATCGCCGATTTCAAGACGAACCGGCCAGCGCCGCGAAAAATCGACGAGGTGCCGTCAGGCTACGCACGCCAGCTTGGGCTCTATCGCGCGGTCCTTATGAAATTGTACCCAGACCGCCCCGTTCGCGCCGCGCTGATCTGGACGGAAGTACCTGATCTTATGGAGCTTTCCCCAGATACCCTTGAGGGCGCCCTCGATCGGGTCACCTCCGCGTGAGAGCGCCTTGACGGTGCGGGACCGCATTCATAGCTTCCTGCCCTCGCAATTTTGGGGGAGCGATTCTCCCCGCCCAATCACAAGAGGTAATCGTCATGGCCGTCGGCAAAGTGTCGGACTCCAGCTTTGAATCGGATGTGTTGAAATCTGCCGAACCGGTCGTCGTCGACTTCTGGGCGGAATGGTGCGGCCCCTGCCGTATGATCGCTCCGGCGCTGGAGGAAATCGCGGGCCAGCTCGGCGACAAGGTCAAGATCGTCAAGCTCAACGTCGATGAGAATCCCAATACCGCCGCCAAATACGGCATCATGTCGATCCCGACGCTGATGCTGTTCAAGAACGGCGAGATTGCTTCGCGCCAAGTCGGCGCCGCGCCGAAACAGAAGCTGCATCAGTGGATCAGCGGCGCAGTCTAGCGGCGCAAAAAAGTTTTCCGAGCGGCCGGCCCAGAGGCCGGCCGTTTCGATTCAAGCCGGCAGCGTGCCATTCTCGCGCAGCACTTCGCCCGCAAGATAAAGCGACCCGGTAACAAGGATGCGCGGCGGCGGATCGAGATCGAGCTTGCGCACGGCTTCAAGTGCTTCGGAAAGATTATCGCGGCTCGTGGCCGACAGGCCAATGCCACGCGCGGTATCGGCCAAAACTTCTGCACTCATCGCTTTCTCTACACCCGGCACCGGCACCGCAATCATGCGGCGCGCAAGCCCAGCGAAATTGCTCAGGAACCCTGCACAATCCTTGCTCGCCAGCATCCCGACGATCAGCACCAGCGGTCGCGAGACACGCTCTTCCAGATCGGCCAGCGTTGCCGCAACTGCGCGGCCCCCATCCGGATTATGTCCGCCATCCAGCCACAACTCGCTGCCGGCGGGCGCGAGCTCAACCAGTGCGCCATGAGCAAGCCGGTGCAGCCGCGCAGGCCAGTCGGCCTTCACCATGCCGGCGTCGAAAGCGGCTGACGGAATGCTGAATTGTCTGGTTGTACGCAGCGCGGCGATTGCCAAACCAGCGTTCTCGAATTGATGCCGGCCATAAAGTTTCGGCGGTGGCAAATCGAGCAATCCTGCCTCGTCCTGATAGACAAGCCGTCCGCGCTCCTCGGTAGCAGTCCAATCCTCACCGGCGATCTTCAGCGGCGCGCCAAACTTCGCTGCTTGTCGTTCAATCACTGCAAGCGCATCGCGATGTTGTGAAGCAACAACGGCTGGTACACCCCGTTTGATGATACCGGCCTTTTCGACCGCGATCTTCTCCAGGGAATCGCCAAGAAAATCGGTGTGATCGATCGATATGCGAGTGATGATTGTTACCAGGGGATTGTCGACGACGTTTGTCGCATCCAACCGCCCACCAAGCCCGACTTCCAATAGCAGCACATCGGCCGGATGACGGGCAAACAGAAGCAGGCCCGCAGCGGTCGTAATCTCGAACACGGTGATGGGTGCGCCCGCATTGGCCCGCTCGCATTCCTCCATGGTTGCCATCAGTTCTTCGTCGGAGACCAGCTTGCCTTCCCCCGGCATGCCAATCCGGAAGCGCTCGTTGAAACGCACCAGATGCGGTGATGTGTATGTGTGCACACGCTTGCCCGCAGCCTCGAGGATCGCACGTAGGAAGGCGATCGTTGAACCCTTGCCGTTTGTGCCTGCGACATGAATTACCGGCGGCAATTTTCGTTCAGGATGATCGAGCGCGGCGAGCAGCCGCTGCAACCGGTCGAGCGACAGGTCGATGCGCCTGGGATGCAGCGCCGTCAATCGTGCAACGATGGATTCGACCGGAGACATGCAATCTACATCTCTCATGCCCTGCGACGGCAGGGCATCCACTCATCAACGTCATTTTCGATATTAGAACACCGAGGCTGCTGGATCATCCGCTTTCGCGGATGATGAAGACCCGGACTCATTCACCCATGCGCAGGAACCGGCAGTTGCTGGCTGGCCAGAGCCGGCGCTCTGGTGAGCAAGCGGCATAGTTCAGCGAGGGTTGCGCGCAATTTGTGCCGGTGCACCACCATGTCGACCATGCCGTGTTCCGAGAGATATTCGGCGCGTTGAAAGCCCTCTGGCAATTTCTCGCGGATCGTTTGTTCGATCACTCGCGGTCCCGCAAACCCGATCAGCGCACCAGGTTCGGCGATCTGCACATCCCCAAGCATCGCGTAAGAGGCGGTGACGCCACCAGTGGTTGGGTTGGTAAGCACAACGATATATAGCTTCCGTGCCTCACGCAGCATCTGCACGCCAATTGTCGTGCGCGGAAGCTGCATGAGCGAAAGGATACCCTCCTGCATACGTGCGCCGCCGGACGCTGCGAACATAATAAAAGGTGTCTGCCGGCGAGCGGCGGTCTCCAGGCCGGTGATCACCGCCTCGCCCGCCGCCATACCAAGCGAACCACCCATGAAGTCGAAATCCTGCACGGCGATCGTAACCATCTGGCCTTCGAGCCGTCCGATGCCGAGTTTAACTGCGTCCTGCAACCCGGTCTTGGCACGGGCATCTTTCAGACGATCGGCATAACGGCGCTCGTCGCGAAACCTGAGCGGATCGATCGGCACTTCAGGCAGCGCGACATCTTCAAATTCCCCGCCGTCGAACATGGCCTTCAGCCGCATCGGCGCACTGATCCGCATGTGGTAATTTGAACTGGGGATGACGAACTGGTTGGCCTCAACGTCCTTGTAAAAGACGAGCTGGCCGGTCTCCGGACATTTGATCCAGAGATTTTCAGGCGTCTCGCGACGCAGGAAGCTGCGAATCTTCGGTCGAACGACGTTGGAAATCCAGTTCATGGCCCGCCTATATAGGCCCGATTTGACGAAATTATAACCGCCACTTTGGCCGAATGTTCATTCGGCCGCCACACGGCGTGCGGAACGCACGCCCTGTGCAAGCGCGGATACCAATTTAGTCACTGCATTCACCGCTCCGGGAACGGGCTTGCCGTTTTTATCGAGGCTTTGGCGCAAAACATCGATCAGCGCAGACCCCACCACAACACCGTCGGCACCCTCAGCAATGGCACGGGCATGTTCGGCGGTCTTCACGCCAAAACCAACCGCAACGGGAAGCTTGGTGTGCCGCTTGATGCGCGCGACAGCGGTCATCACCTTGCCAGTATCGGGCGCAGCTGCACCGGTGATGCCTGTAATCGACACGTAGTAGACAAAGCCGGAGGTATTGGTGAGCACTGTGGGCAGGCGTTTGTCGTCGGTTGTAGGGGTAGCCAGCCTGATGAAATTTAGCCCTGCTTTCAGCGTCGGCAGGCATAGCTCCTCGTCCTCCTCCGGCGGCAAATCCACAATTATGAGCCCATCAACGCCAGCCGCCTTGGCATCGGCGAGGAAGCGGTCGTTGCCATAGATGTATATTGGATTGTAGTAGCCCATCAGCACGATAGGCGTTTCGTCATCTGTCTTGCGGAATTCTCGCACCATCGCCAAGGTTTTGGTCATGCGCTGGCCTGATTTGAGCGCGCGCAAGCCCGCCGCCTGGATCGCGGGACCGTCCGCCATCGGATCGGTAAATGGCATGCCAAGTTCGATGATGTCGGCTCCCGCGCCCGGCAAAGCTTTGGCGATGGCGAGTGAGGTTTCGTAATCGGGGTCGCCCGCCATGGTGAACGTCACCAGCGCGGCGCGGCCCTCCTTTTTCAGAGCAGCGAAGCGCTTCTCGATTCTCGTGCTCATCGGCCTTTACTTCCGAGAAACGCTTCGACCGATGCGAGGTCCTTGTCGCCGCGGCCCGAAAGGTTGACTACCATCAAATGATCTTTTGGCTTCCTTGCTGCGATCTCCGGCACTCTGGCCAGGGCATGCGCCGCTTCCAAAGCCGGGATGATGCCTTCGAGCTTGCTGCACAGTTGGAACGCCGCCACCGCTTCGTCGTCTGTAGCCGAAAGGAATTTCACGCGGCCCATGTCCTTGAGCCAGGCGTGCTCGGGGCCGATGCCGGGATAATCGAGACCGGCCGAAATCGAATGCGCTTCCTCGATCTGACCATCGTCGTCCATCAATAGATAAGTTCGATTGCCGTGCAGCACACCGGGCTTCCCGCCGGCAATGGAGGCCGCGTGCTTGCCGCTCTTTAATCCATGCCCGGCCGCCTCCACACCGTAGATCTCAATCGCGCGCTCATCGAGAAACGGATGGAACAGGCCCATGGCATTGGAGCCGCCACCGATGCAGGCAATCAGCGAATCGGGGAGCCGGCCTTCGGCAGCCTGCATTTGCTCACGCGTTTCGCGGCCGATGATCGACTGGAAATCGCGCACCATTGCCGGATAGGGATGCGGGCCGGCAACCGTGCCAATGCAATAGAACGTGTCGCTGACATTGGTCACCCAGTCGCGCAGCGCTTCATTCATCGCATCCTTGAGCGTACGGGCACCGGACTCCACCGGCCGCACTTCCGCGCCGAGAATTTTCATCCGCAAAACATTCGGCTTTTGCCGTTCAACGTCCACCGCGCCCATATAAACGATGCAGGGTAGGCCAAATTTGGCGCACAGCGTGGCGGTGGCGACGCCATGCATTCCGGCGCCGGTTTCGGCAATAATGCGCGTCTTGCCCATGCGCAGCGCCAGCATGATCTGGCCGAGCACGTTGTTCACCTTGTGCGCGCCCGTGTGGTTGAGCTCTTCGCGTTTGAAATAGATCTTTGCTCCACCACAATGCTGCGTAAGCCGGTCGGCAAAATAAAGCGGGGACGGCCGTCCGACATAAGTAGCGAGATAACCGTCCATTTCCTTTTGGAATCTCGGGTCGGCCTTGGCCTGCAGGTAGGCTTTCTCCAGATCGAGGATCAACGGCATCAAGGTCTCGGCGACAAACCGGCCGCCGTAGATACCGAAATGCCCGCGCTCGTCGGGACCGGTGCGGAATGAGTTGGGCTGCTGGACGGTCATGTGGCGACTGGCCCCTACTTGACCGAACGCACGATCGAGGTCTCTCCGAGCTGGAGAGGTGGCGAAGAGCGCTCGGCCTCGGCCGCCCGCGCGGCGCGAATGAAGGCGCGGATT
>JBGQLL010000086.1:0-12086 GCA_041500065.1 Pseudolabrys sp. | reverse complement strand
CATTTACGCTTCATTATCCAGAATGATCGAGAAACGACGACAGCCCGGCTCGCCTTGGTGGAGGGGATCGTCACCGTTCTCGCCTCGGGTCTATCGTTACTCGGGGTTAGCGCGCCGGAAGAAATGCGATAGAGCTCGTCCGATCTGGCGCGCATCGCCAGTGATCAAAAGAGTAAAGCGGGGACGAGCTTAATAACTGGGGACCTAATGGCGGAAGACCAATTCCAAAGACCATATCGCGCGAGCGAGCCGCCTGCGCGCGCGCAGGGTAAAACCCCTGGCAGCGATCCGCTTGCGGAACTCGCGCGGCTCATCGGGCAGACGGATCCGTTCGCAGAATATGGTCGCGAATCCGCACGGCGCGCACCTGCGCCACAACCGGAGCGGTCTGACTGGAGTAGAGAACCCACCGGAACTCCATACGCTGGACAACCTACGGTCGATCAACACGCGCCGCAAAGATTGGACGACGATAGTTATTACGCCGAGCGGTCCACACCCGATGTGGAACAGTCGAGTGCGCCATACGGTGGCCCGGGCTATGGACGCCAATCATATGGCGGCACGCCATCGACAGCGGCCGCGGAGGACTTCTATCAAGCTGACCATGAACAGCGGGACTATCCGTCAAGCCAAGCCGAATATCAGCATGATGCGTACGCACACGACGCGGCTCAGTTCCCTGACGAGGAATATTACGAGGACATGCCGTCCTCCCGCCGGCGCTTCGGCGTAATGGCGATCGTCGGCGTTCTTGCTTTGGCAGTGATTGGAACCGCAGGCGCCTATGGCTATCGGGCGCTCTTTGGTTCATCGGGCTCCGCCCAGCCTCCGCCTGTCATCAAGGCTGACGCGGGACCGACCAAGATCGTGCCCGCGACGCCTGGCAAAGATGCGCAATCGAACAAACTGATCACTGATCGCGTGAACGAGCGTGGTCAAAGCGAAAAGCTCGTTTCGCGCGAAGAGCAACCCGTGCCCAATCCGGCGGCGGTTGCGGTGTCTCAGATGTCTTCTCAGCCGTCATCCTTGGGCAGCGGAGTGGTTGGAAGCGAGCCAAAGAAGGTCCGAACCATCGCGATTCATCCTGATCAACCGATCGTAGCTGATGCTACGCCGCAATCGGCGGCGCCGTTTGCGGCCGCGGCGCGACCGCCCCCCACAGCCAGAGCTCCTGCACCCTCAGCTCCCTCCGCACCGCGCGTCGCCGATAGCGCGAGCGCCGATGCGGAGCAGGACGCCGCGCCAAGCCCAGCCGCGCGTCCAGCGCCTGCCCCACGCCAGGTCGCCCCAGCAGGCGGCAATTCGCCACTATCGCTCAGCCCCGATTCGCCGTCTGCACGAACCACTGCCAGACCGCCTGCTGCGCCCGCGGCGCCGGCAGCGTCCCGCACTGCCTCGGTGGCGGCGCCGGCCCAAATGGCGCCAGCGGCGCCGGCGGCAAGCAGCAATGCCGGCGGTCCGGGTAGCTATGTCCAGGTTTCATCCCAGCGAAGCGAAGCGGAGGCCCAAGCGGCGTTCCGAAGTCTCCAAGCCAAGTATCCGGACCAGCTCGGCGGGCGGCAGCCGCTGATCCACAAGGTCGATTTGGGTGCAAAGGGAACTTACTACCGGGCCATGGTCGGGCCCTTCAACAACGCCAGTGAGGCCGGAGAGCTATGCTCGAACCTCAAGGCGGCGGGTGGCCAGTGCCTCATCCAGAGGAATTAAAAGGCCAAAACTTGACCCTCCCAGACGTCACGGGCTAATCCGCGCCGATGGTGGCGCGCGCGTTTATCACCGGATTAGCGGGCTTGAGTATTTCCGCCACTGAACGCGCATTTTTCCGTGACGCTCAGCCTTGGGGCCTCATTATCTTCAAGCGAAACGTGAGCACTCCGGGCCAAATAATGGAACTCACGGGCTCATTTCGTGAAACCGTTGGGTGGCAAGCACCAATTTTTGTCGATCAGGAAGGTGGCCGCGTCCAACGCTTGGGGCCGCCGAACTGGCCGGCCTATCCGCCTGGCCGGCGCTATGGCGATCTATATGACCGCGAACCGGCCTCCGGAACCGCGGCAGCGCGGCTCGCCGGCCATCTAATCGCGGCCGATCTAAGGTCGCTTGGTATCGACGTCGATTGCCTGCCTCTCGCCGATGTACCGTTCGAAAGCGCTGACCTGGTGATAGGCGACCGTGCGTATGGCGAGGAACCCGGCAAAGTTGCCGCCATCGCCAAAGCGATAGCGGAAGGCCTGCAGGCCGGCGGCGTTCTCCCCGTGCTTAAGCACCTGCCGGGTCACGGCCGGGCCACGGCCGACAGCCACCATAAGTTACCGGTCGTGGATACCGACCGCGCTACTTTGGAGGCTACTGATTTTGCGGCTTTTCGTCCGCTAGCCGGCTTACCGCTCGGCATGACGGCACATGTTGTGTTTAGTGCTATCGACCCAGTCGCGCCCGCCACGACTTCGGTCACAATAGTGAGGCAAGTGATTCGCGGGTTTATTGGATTCCAAGGCCTACTGATGAGCGACGATATCTCGATGAATGCCTTGTCCGGCACCATCGCCGAACGAAGCCGCGCCGCGCTGGCGGCCGGATGCGATGTCGTGCTTCACTGCAATGGCGACATGGACGAGATGGCTGCTGTCGCTAGCGAAGCGCCGCCACTTTCGGGCGATGCTGCGAGACGGGCCGACGCAGCGCTTGCCGCGCGCACGGCACCCGAGGAATTCGACACCGAAGTCGCACGCAAGATATTCGTACAGATGGTGACCGACGAGCGGCCGGCGCCGCAATGGAAAACCGGATCATGAGCAACGAGGGGTTCGATACCACGCTTAGTGCGGATCGTGGCACCACTGAGCCGGCCATGATCGTGGATGTCGAAGGTTTTGAAGGCCCGCTTGATCTCTTGCTCATGCTTGCTCGGCAGCAAAAGGTCGACTTGGCGAAGATCTCGATACTCGCGCTCGCCGACCAATATTTGTCTTTCATCGAGGCGGCTCGGCAATTACGACTCGAGCTTGCCGCTGACTATCTGGTGATGGCCGCCTGGCTTGCCTATTTGAAATCGCGGCTGTTGCTTCCGGATGTCGCGCCGGGCGACGGTCCCAGCGCGGAAGAAATGGCACTGGCGCTGGCCAATCGTCTACGTCGACTAGAGGCTATCCGTGACGTGGCGACGCGCATGATGGAGCGGCCGCAACTTAATCGTGATGTTTTTGCTCGCGGATTGCCCGAGCCGATCGACGAAATCAAGCAGCCGGAATGGTCAGCAACGCTCTACGATTTGTTGTCCGCCTATGCCACGCAACGATCGCGCAGCGCACTGTCGCGCGTTCGCTTTAAGAAGCGCACAGTATGGTCGCTTGCCGAAGCGCGTGCCGCGCTCGAGCGCCTGATCGGTCAGTCGGCGGACTGGTCACGCATCGATCAGTTCCTGATCAGTTACGTGGTGGAGCCGGCGCTAGCGGCCACGGTGTTTGCCTCTTCATTTGCTTCCGCACTCGAACTGGTGCGCGAAGGGTTTGCCGAAATTCATCAGAAAGAGTCATTCGCGCCGATCTATATGCGCAAGCGGGTCGGTACGAATGGAAATGCAACAACGCATGACGCGCAAGAAAACGCATAAGGAGAAGTCGTCCATGCCGAGCGCGGCCAAAAAGCTCGTGATGGTACAAAACAATGAGCCGGCGTCAGAGGCTGCGCCGGTTGCGCGGCCGGAAGAATTGCGGCTGCTCGAAGCCCTGCTGTTCGCGGCGGGCGAGCCTCTCGACGAGGCGACGCTCGCGCGCAGGCTTCCTAGCGGCGTCAACGTGAAGAATACGTTGGCCCAACTCAGGGACGAATACGCGACGCGTGGCGTCAATCTCGTGCGCGTCGGCAAGAAATGGACCTTCCGCACCGCCAATGATTTGGCTTGGCTGCTTACAAAACAGATAGTCGAGACGCGTAAGCTCTCACGCGCCGCAGTCGAAACTCTTGCGATTGTCGCATATCACCAGCCGGTGACCCGCGCGGAGATCGAAGAAATTCGCGGCGTGGTGACTGCGGCGGGCACACTCGATGTCCTGCTCAAGACCGGATGGATTCGCCCACGCGGCCGCCGCAAGGCGCCGGGTAGGCCGATTACGTATGGAACAACAGAAACATTCTTGTCGCACTTCGGCCTGGAAGAGGTCGGCGACCTGCCGGGTCTGGATGAGCTTAAAGGTGCCGGGCTGATCGAGGGTAACTTGCCTCCCGGATTTGCTGTGCCGCTTCCGTCCGACGACTCAATGCTGCGCGACGATGAAGACCCGTTGGAACCGGGTGATCTCGATCTTGGCTTGGCGCCGCCCCCCTCGCGTTCCGAGAAGTAGGGGCAAGTGATTTTAAGGTAAATTCTGCTGTTTCCAGGGACATGGCGGCTCTTTGACCGCGCCTGAAGTCCTTGTTTTTGCCGCCTGCGAGGCCTAGTTTCTCATTCAAATCATGGCGGGACGAGCCGTAAAAGCCCGTCGCTGCGGAGGATTTGCCGATGGGTTCCCTAAGTATATGGCACTGGATCATCGTTCTGTTGGTCGTGATGGTCCTGTTCGGAGGCCGTGGAAAAATTTCATCGCTGATGGGCGACTTCGCCCAAGGCATCAAGGCCTTCAAGAAGGGCATGTCCGAAGACGAAAAGTCGGCGGACGCCAAGACCGAGCCGGTCAAGACAATCGAAGCTGGCAGCGCATCCAAGACGGAAGCCGAGCGGCGCGCCGAGGGCGCGCGCTCCTGATCGCTGCGTCGGCGCATAAGGGGGAGACACCCGGCACGGTAGTCGTAGCAGCGCCGGTATTTGTGCTCCTCGGAGAAGACTAGCCCATGTTCGATATTGGTTGGGGCGAGCTCGTCGTCATCGGCATTGTCGCGCTGATCGCGATCGGGCCGAAGGAGCTGCCGACCGTGTTGCGCACGCTCGGTCAATACATGGCGAAAATCCGGCGCATGGCCTCGGAATTCCAGGGTCAGTTCCAGGAGGCCATGCGCGAGGCCGAGATGGCCGATCTAAAAAAGCAGGCCGAGGATCTCAAGAATTCGGTCAGTGATCTCGCCAATATCAATCCTATGGCGGACACGCAGAAGGAAATCGAGCGCGCCTTCGATATGCCTGAACTGGGGAAGGCAACTGAAGCACCCGCCGAAGCTTTATCCGCGACGCCTTCGGCCTTGCCTGAACCGGCGCAACAGGTGGACCTGAATGTGCCATTTTCAGAGCCGCCGTCGCCAGTGAGCGAAAAAGATTTTGCCCCCGCTGAGGCGCCACCGCCCAAACAGGCCGGGGGTAGCGCATGAGTCACGAGGACATCGAGGCCACAAAGGCGCCGTTGATGGATCACCTGATCGAGCTGCGTTCGCGGCTGATCAAGGCGCTGATCGCGTTTGGGGTGATGTTCGCGATCTGCTTCGTGTTCGCTAAGGATATCTACAATGTTTTGGTGTGGCCGTTCGTGTGGGTGGCCGGACCGGAAAATTCCAAGTTCATCTACACTGCGCTGCTCGAATATTTCGTCACACAATTAAAGCTCGCGATGTTCGGTGCGGCCTTCCTGTCATTTCCGGTGGTTGCTACGCAAATTTATATGTTCGTTGCACCTGGTCTATACCGCAACGAGCGCAAAGCGTTCCTGCCGTATCTGATAGCGACGCCGATTTTCTTCACCCTTGGTGCAACGGTGGTTTATTTCGTGGTGCTGCCCATGCTGGTGCGCTTCTCGTTGCACATGCAGCAACCGGGTTCGAGCACCGATGCTTCGATCGCGTTAATGCCAAAGGTTGGCGAATATCTTTCGTTGATGATGGCGCTTGTATTGGCCTTCGGCGTGGCGTTTCAGCTTCCGGTGATCCTCACGCTGCTCGGCCGTATCGGGCTGATCACCGCCGAGCAGCTCAAGGCCAAACGGCGCTATTTCATCGTGGGCGCGTTTGTGCTGGCGGCCGTGCTTACGCCGCCGGACGTGCTCAGCCAGATGTCGCTCGCAATACCGCTTCTTATTTTATATGAGGGTTCCATCTGGTCGGTGCGCATGGTGGAGAAAAAGGCGCAGGCCGAGGCCGCCGCCAAAGTGGCGGCAGACGCGGCTTCGGCCACCGCAAAGCCTGCGGAATAAGGCGGGCCTGGTATTGACTCCGTTATGCCCGGCTTTATGCCGGGCATCCATGTTTTGCTTCACGAGAAAGACGTGGATGGCACCGGACGTCGGGCTTGCCCGCCTTCCGCACTATTGAGTGCGCAGGTCGGGTAAACCGACCTGCGGTGACAAGCCCGGCCATGACAAGCTAAAAGCCCTTCGCCATGTACGACATCAAATGGATTCGCGAGCATCCTGACGTCTTCGACCGCAGCCTCAAACGGCGCGGGCTGGAGCCGTTGTCCCGGCATCTAATTTCAATTGATGATCGCCGACGGGCGATTATCCGAGTTTTGGAAAGTTTCCAGGCGGACCGAAACGCCGCCTCCAAACAGATTGGCGAAGCAAAAAGAAGCAAAGACGAATCGAAGATAGCGGAGCTAACAGCCAAGGTCGTGGAAGCAAAGGAATCTATCCCGCGACTCGAGCGGGAGCAGAAGGAGGTTGAGGAGGAACTAAAAAACGCTATCGCTGAAATTCCCAATTTGCCGCTCGACGATGTGCCGGATGGCGTCGGTGCGAGCGAAAACGTCGAGCGTCACGTCGTCGGTAAGAAGTGCACCTACGCGTTCAAGCCCAATCAGCATTTCGAACTGGGCGAAGCGCTGGGGATGATGGATTTCGAACTGGCGGCGAAATTATCCGGCGCGCGCTTTGTGGTCTTGCAGAAAGGGTTGGCGCGGCTCGAACGCGCGCTAGGGCAATTCATGCTCGATGTGCATACGGGCAAGGAGCACGGGTATACGGAGGTCAATCCTCCGCTAATGGTCTATGACGACGTAATGTTTGGAACGGGTCAACTTCCAAAATTTGAGGACGATCAATTTTTGTCGTTGAACAAACGCGAATTTCGGGCGCATGCAGCCTGGGCCGCAGCCTTTACGAGGGCTGATGAGCTAGGCCTCGAATACGACGATCAAAAATTGGGTCAGCTGTTTGATGAAGAGTATGCCAAGCAACCTGGTTATCAGCGTCGCTGGCTGATCCCCACAGCCGAAGTGCCGCTTACCAATCTCGTACGAGAATCCATCGTTGATGAAGGCAAGCTGCCGATGCGGCTGACCGCATGCACGCCATGCTTTCGCGCGGAAGCGGGCGCTGCTGGCAAAGACACGCGTGGTATGATTCGTCAGCATCAGTTCACTAAAGTCGAGTTGGTCTCGATCACCACACCGGAGAAATCCAAAGAAGAGCATGAGCGAATGCTCGCCTGCGCCGAGGAGGTGCTCAAAAAGCTTGAGCTGCACTATCGCGTGGTCACGCTTTGCACCGGCGACATGGGCTTTGCCGCCCAGAAGACCTATGACATCGAAGTTTGGCTGCCTGGCCAGAATGCTTATCGCGAGATTTCGTCATGCTCGAATTGTGGAGAGTTTCAGGCTCGCCGTATGAATGCGCGTTACCGGGCTAAGGATGGTGTGCGGCATGTACATACGCTGAATGGTTCGGGTGTCGCCGTCGGCCGCGCACTCATCGCTGTGATGGAAACCTATCAACAAGAGAACGGCTCAATCATGGTGCCATCGGCGCTAGCTCCTTACATGGGCGGCATGACAAAGATTGAACGGGCGTAATGCGTATTCTCATCACCAATGACGACGGCATTCATTCGCCGGGGCTTGCCGTCTGCGAGAAAATTGCACGTGCGCTTTCCGATGAAGTATGGGTCGTGGCACCCGAAACGGATCAATCCGGCGTATCACATTCGTTGTCGTTAAATGACCCTTTGCGAATGCGCGAGGTCGACGAACGGCATTTCGCGATCAAGGGTACGCCGACCGATTGCGTCATCATGGGCGTTCGGCATTTGATGAAAGAAAAGCCTGATCTCGTGCTATCCGGCGTCAACCGCGGTCGAAATTGTGCCGAAGACGTCACCTATTCTGGTACGGTTGCCGGAGCGATGGAGGGCGCCGTGCTTGGCATTCCGTCCTTCGCGCTTTCGCAAGCCTATGCGTTCACCACCAAGCACCATCCTTATTGGGATACGGCGATCAAATTTGCGCCTGACCTCATCAAGCGCGTTCTCAAGACCGGAATGCCACGGGACGTATTGGTGAATGTAAATTTTCCCGACTGTATGCCAGATCAGGTCTCCGGCGTTTCCATTGCCGTGCAAGGCAAGCGAGACCAGGAGCTTTTGCGCATCGATGCGCGCCACGATGGACGTGGCAATCCGTATTATTGGATAGCGTTCGGGCGTGGTGGAATTGCGGGTGCGTCACCGGGAAGCGATCTTGCAGCGTTGACCGAAAATCGAATTTCAGTCACGCCGCTGCGACTCGATCTGACTGACGAGCCTTTTATGACTAAGTTGGCTGAGGTGTTCGGCTAGACATGAGCTCAGCCAGTGTGCGCTTGAGCTGCTCGGCCTGAAATGGCTTCTGTAGTGAAGGGCGGCCGCGATAGGGCTCCGGCAGGCTGCGCTCGCCATAGCCGGTCACAAACACGAAAGGCAGGCCTCGCTCCACCAAGATATCGGCGACTGGATAAATCTCCTGGCCATCCAGATTGACGTCAAGAATCGCGGCGTTGAACTCGCCGCTGGCGGCGATCTGGCGAGCTTCCGAAATCGTGCCGACAGCCGCGGCTACTCCGTAGCCGAGTTCGTCCAGCATGTCCTCAAGCAACATGCGGATCAAATATTCGTCCTCGACCACGAGAACGCGTGGCGCTGCTGTCGAGGAATCTGTCATGACTGTCTCCCGCCCTACAACCCAGCATGAGCGCCAGAGTTCCACCTTAGCTCAACTTCTGGCAAACATGCTAATAACGCTCATAAAGGGGCCTAACCGTGTCGAAAACGCCGCGCGATCAGCAAGACGATGATCGCATGGAATTTCTGCTTACCTTGCGCCGGCGAGGCATCGCCGACAAAGCGGTGCTGCGGGCGATGGATGAGGTGCCGCGCGAGCGCTTTGTGGAGCCGAGCTTTGCGGGGAGCGCCTATGTCGACCAGGCATTACCGATCGCCTGCGGCCAGACCATCAGCCAGCCCTATGTGGTGGCCTATATGACCGAACAGCTCGGTGTGCAGCCGCATCATCGTGTGCTGGAGGTCGGGACGGGGTCTGGTTATCAGGCCGCGGTGCTGTCGCGGCTTGCGCGCGAGGTGGTGAGCATTGAGCGATACCGTACGCTTGCCGAGCAGGCGCGCGGGCGTCTCAAATCACTCGGTTACGACAATGTCGATGTAGTCGTCGGCGATGGGTTCGCGGGCGTACCGGGCGGGGCGCCTTATGATCGCATTATTTTGACTGCGGCGGCGGAGAGACTGCCGCAAACGCTCCTCGACCAACTCGCCGTCGATGGTGTGATGATCCTGCCGCTTGGCTCCCACGACGGGTCACAACATATTATCAAGCTTACCAAGTCGGAAACGGGAACCCGGAGGGAGAATCTCATTCCGGTACGTTTCGTGCCGATGTTACCGGGACAAGCGCAAGAATTGTGACTTTTGATCGGACCGAAATACGCCCGCACCCGCGGGTTAATCATTAAAGCCTTGTTTACTCGCGGCTGCTTTATTTCAAACTCTACGTTTCATGCGTACGAGTGAGTAACCAAATGCCCCGTCCCAAGGTGGAGTCTCGCTCGCGTGATTGGCCACGCGTTGTAGTTCTCGCCCTGGTTGGTATCGCCGCCGCCGGTTGTTCGGACTCCGCGCGCTTCACCTCCAGTTCCTACGACACCGATCGTCCGGCTCCGCCGCAAAACGTCGCCAATTCGGTCTACGCACCTCCGGTGCCCAGCCGCGTCGAAGCGCAACCGCTCCCGGCAGTGAGCCAGCCTGCGACCGTTTCAGCCGCACCTGGAACCTATGGCGCGCAAAGCTTGGGCACCTATCGCTCAAGCAACCGATACTCAGACATCACTGGGTCGGCGAGTGCTCCGGCATCGTCGGGTCATTGGACCTGGAATGGCGGCTCTCCGGTGACTGTCGGTTATGGAGAAACCATCGAGAGCATTGCACGCAAGCATAGCGTACCCGTGTCGGCACTCATGCAGACCAACGGCATCCGCGATGCTGGTCAGATCAGACCTGGCCAGCGCCTCGTTATCCCACGCTATGTAGCGGGCGCGACGCAATCAGCAGCTCCGCATGCGCCAACGCCAGCCGCCGCTGGTGGCAAAATCCATGTTGTTCAGTCCGGCGATACGCTCAGGAGCATCTCGCGCCGAAATGGTGTGGCGTTGACTGCGCTGGCGCGAGCAAATCACCTCCAGTCTACCGCAAAACTCAACATCGGCGATCGACTGACCATCCCAGCTGGCGGTCACCCGGTGGAAGCGGCAGCCCCGACGCCGGCGCCGCAAGTCGTGCAACCCCGTACGGCGCCAGCGGTAAAAGTCGCGAGCGCGCAGTTTCAGAATGTGCACGTTGCGAAGGAAGAACCACGCACGACCGAAACTGTAGTAAAGACTGCGGAACCGAGCGGCGCGATGCCGTCTTTCCGTTGGCCAGTTCGCGGCCGGGTCATTGCAGGATTCGGCAGCAAACCAAACGGTACCCAGAACGACGGGATCAATCTTGCGGTACCAGAAGGCACGCCAATCAAAGCGGCCGATGATGGCGTGGTTGCTTACGCCGGCAATGAGCTCAAAGGCTACGGCAACCTGGTGTTGATCCGTCACTCGAACGGGTTCGTGTCTGCGTACGCCCATGCGAGCGAGTTGATGGTCAAGCGCGGCGACACGATCAAGCGCGGGCAGGTGATCGCGCACGCGGGGCAAACCGGCAACGTAACCTCGCCGCAATTGCACTTCGAGATCCGGAAAGGTTCGACGCCAGTCGACCCGACCCAATACCTCGGCGGCGCCTAACCTTTCAGCGCGACCCCGAGCCGTCCGGCCAAATCCTGCACGAATTGCCACGCCACGCGACCTGAGCGGGAACCGCGTGTGGTTGACCATTCGAGCGCATCGCGGTGTAGCACTTCGCCGTGCGCCGGGATTTTATAGTAGGTCACGTAACCATCGACCATTGCCAGATATTCGTCCTGGCTACAGCGGTGGAAACCGAGCCACAGCCCGAACCGGTCGGACAGCGACACCTTTTCTTCGACGGTTTCACCAGGATTGATCGCCGTCGAGCGTTCGTTCTCCATCATGTCGCGCGACATCAGATGGCGGCGGTTCGACGTCGCATAGAAAATAACATTGTCTGGTCGCCCCTCGATGCCGCCTTCCAGTACCGCTTTAAGCGACTTGTAGGTGGTGTCCTCGGCATCAAATGATAGATCGTCGCATAACACGATAAAACTGTGTAGCGAGCCGCGAGTGAGTGCCATCAGCGCAGGCAAGCTGTCGATATCCTCGCGATGGATTTCGATCAGCTTAAGTGGGCCGTTTTTGGAATTCCGCGCACCAGCAGCATTGACGCCAGCATGTGCAGCTTTCACCAGCGAAGACTTACCCATTCCGCGGGCGCCCCACAGGAGCGCATTGTTGGCCGGCAGGCCTTTGGCGAACCGTTCTGTGTTCTCGACCAGTACATCGCGGACGCGATCGATGCCCTTGAGCAGCGACATCTCGACGCGGTTCACATACGGAACGGGCACGAGGCGGCCATCTGGATGCCAAACAAACGCATCGGCGGCGCTCAGTTCGGGCAGGGTCGTGCGCTGCGGCGCCAGCCGCTCCAGCGCGACAGCAATCCGTTCGAGCACGTCGGCTTGGCCTGCGGGGCGTGCGCCGGCTTTCGGTTTGGGCGAGGATCGCCGCGGCAATTTCGACTTTGATTTGGCCATCGGATGTTTTCGCAAGTTGCGCTGCTCTTAGCGGGGCAGCGTTGCCCCCGCAAGCGGTCTTGCGGGGAAATGACTGAAATTGGTGGGTTTTGAAGGGTAAGGTAGCGTTGCAATTGGGCGCGCGGCCGCTATAGTCCGCGCGAAATTCAAGCGCCACCCGGCTGCCGGGAAAACTACGCAAGGAACAAGCTTCGAT
>JBGQLL010000085.1:0-12153 GCA_041500065.1 Pseudolabrys sp. | reverse complement strand
TCAAAAAAGGCAGGCGCAGAGGGGTTAGCGCAATTGCGGCCCAAGGGCAACGCCGCCGGCTCAGCCTTTGGTGGACGGATGCAAGCCGACCTTGGCGAGTGCAGCACTTTGGCGCGCAGCAACCTCATCGATCGCAAAGCGTTCGATCGCCTCGTTGAACAGCCGATAGAAATTGAGTTCCGCCGCCAGGTGCAGGAAAACCGCGCCAAGCCCAATGGCTGCACGGTCCATGAACACGAACTCGCGCGGCACCGTAACAGGGCCTCTGGCCTTGAGCGCCTGATGCACCCGGAAGGCTTCCTTGCGGCCATATTCGGAGGGCTTCACGCCATCAGCGATGCTCCGCACGCGGTCGTCCAGCAGCGGTCCGTATATGAACCGGGCCCAGATGTTGAGCGCATCGATCAGCTCGCGGTTGAGCCGCTTGAACCCCCAAGTCTGATAGGCATGCACCACGAGATCGTCATCGCCATGCAATAGTCCGCGATAGAGGTCGACCACGCCGCCCACAAAGCTCGGCGGAAAAATCCGGATACAGCCATAGTCGAGCAAGTTGATGCCGGCGGGTTTCCCCTTGGCGTCGTCGAAAACTGTGTAATTGCCGAGATGCGGGTCGCCATGGATGATGCCAAAGCGGCTGAAGGGAAACCACCAGGCGGTGAACATGGCGGTGGCGAGACGGTTGCGCGTTTCGAGGGCGTCGCCTTTGTGTTCGAGGAGCTTGCGGCCGGTGAGCCAATCGAGCGTGAGCAGACGGCCGGTTGACAATTCGGGCCAGACTTTCGGCACGCGGATCGCATTTTCGTCCTTCAGCATGTCGTCGTACAGTGCGACGTGCTTTGCCTCGCGGATGTAGTCGAGCTCCTCGCGCAGGCGAGCAGCGATCTCCACCACGATCTCACTGGTGTCGATCGCCGGATCGAAACGTTTGCGAATGGCGAACAATAACTGCAATTGACTCAGGTCAGCCTCGACCGCGGACTGCATGTCCGGGTATTGCAGCTTGCAGGCCAACTCCTTGCCGTCGAGCGCACGGCCACGGTGCACCTGACCAAGCGAAGCTGCGGCAGCCGGGTGGTGCCCGAATTCGGAAAATTTCTTTTGCCAATCGGCGCCAAGCTCCGCACTCATGCGGCGCTTGACGAACGCCCAGCCCATCGGCGGCGCCTGACTTTGCAGCTTGATCAGTTCGTTGGCGTATTCCGGGGGCAGCGCATCCGGGATCGTGGCGAGCAACTGCGCCACCTTCATGATCGGGCCTTTGAGCCCACCGAGCGCAGCGGCAAGTTCAAGCGCATTGGCGGCGCGGTCGAGCGGTACGCCAAAGAACCGCGCGCCTGCAAAGCGCGCGGCGGTGCCGCTTAGCTGCGTGCCGACCCTGGCATAGCGCTTGGCTCGGGCCGAGAAGCGGTTCTTTTCGCGGTCGGTGGGAGGCATAGACGGGCTCACTCCCACCATCTAATCAGCTTCAGCTGCAAAGATAAGGTCCGTCGAGGCTAACCCAACGTTTCCAGTTCGCCGATCAGATTGGCGATTACGCTTAACCCGCCATCCCAGAACTTGGGATCACGCGCATCAAGGCCGAACGGCGCCAGCAATTCCGAGTGATGCTTGGTGCCACCGGCCGAGAGCATCTCGAGATAACGCTCGGCAAAGCCGCTCGCAGATTTTTCGTAGACCGCATAAAGGGAATTCACCAGGCAGTCACCGAAAGCGTAGGCATAAACGTAAAACGGCGAATGCACGAAGTGCGGGATGTAAGCCCAGAAAGTCTCATAGCCTGGCTTGAGCTCGATCGCAGGCCCGAGGCTTTCACTCTGCACCGACATCCACAGGTCGCAAATCTTGTCCGCGGTCAGCTCACCATTGCGGCGCTCGCTGTGAACCTTGCGCTCAAAACTGTAGAACGCGATCTGCCGCACCACCGTGTTGATCATGTCCTCAACCTTGGCGGCGAGCATGACCTTACGCTGCTTCTTGTCGGTTGTCTGCGCGAGCAATTTCTTGAAGGTGAGCATTTCGCCAAAGACCGAGGCCGTCTCGGCGAGCGTCAGCGGCGTCGGCGCCATCAACGGCCCGTTGGGCGCCGCCAATACCTGATGCACGCCATGGCCGAGCTCGTGTGCAAGCGTCATCACGTCGCGCGGCCTGCCCATATAATTGAGCAACACATAAGGATGGGCGGACGGCACCGTGGGATGCGAAAAGGCGCCCGGCTGTTTTCCGGGGCGGACCGGGGCATCGATCCAGTTCCTCGCAAAAAACCGATCGGCGACTTCAGCCATTTTGGGTGAGAAGGCGCCATAGGCTGTGAGGACCGTGGCGCGTGCATCGGTCCACGGAATCGTGCGCTGGGCGACCTTGGGCAGCGGCGCGTTACGGTCCCAATGTGGCAGGCTTTTCTTGCCGAACCATTTGGCCTTCAGCGCATAGTACCGGTGAGACAATTTGGGATAAGCCGCGCGCACGGCCGCAACCAGAGCTTCAACCACTTCGGGTTCAACCCGGTTCGAGAGATGCCGCGCATCGGCAATGTCCTTGAAGCCGCGCCAGCGATCGGAAATTTCCTTGTCCTTGGCGAGCGTGTTCGTGATCAGTGCAAACGGGCGCAAATTTTCCTTGAAGGTCTTGGCCAGTGCCTCGGCCGCCGCCTTGCGCTTCTTGCCGTCGACATCTTGCAGCAGATTGAGAGTTGGCTCGATCGCCAGCGACTTTCCGGCGATCTTGAACCGCAATCCCGCGATGCTCTCGTCGAACAACCTGTTCCAGGCCGAATAGCCCGTCACTGACTTCTCGTGAAAGAGCTCCTCGACCCGGTCTTCAAGTTGATAGGGCTTCTCCTTCCGCACATCTTCCAGCCAGGGCCGGTAGTGGCCGAGTGCCGGATCACGCATGGCAGCCTCGAGCTGCGCGTCGTCGATGCGGTTGAGTTCAAGCGTGAAAAACAGAAGATGCAGCGACGCAGCGGTGATGCGCTCCTGAACGTCGCCATAGAACTTGGCACGAACGGGGTCGGTCGTGTTGCCGGCGTAAACGAGCGACGCGTAGGAGATAAGCCGGCCCAGCCGGTCGTCGATCCCCTCGTAGCGTTTGACCGCCTCGGCGAGCGCATGTCCGCCACCTTCCTCCGCCGTCATTGCGACCAGACGTCCTTTGAACTCCTGCTCGAAGGCTGTGCAATCGTTGTCGGCCTGCTCCAGATCGCGCTTGATCTCCGGGCTGTCGAGACCGGGATATAGATCGGTTAGGTTCCACTCGGGCAGTGCACCGAGCTTCGATGTCTTCATCGGTTTTTGTCGGGACGAGGCTTTTGGCATGAGGGCGATCGTTGGGAGAGGAAGACCAAGGAGATTAGCATCTAGACCGCCACTCATGGCGATGCGATGGCAGGCAAAGAAATTTCCCCTCATGTATCTCCCGCAAGCCCAACCATTGCAACGTGCTCGATCATTGGCAGGACGGGATACGGTGCTATAGCCTTGATTCAACGTTTCCGAGCAGATTTGCAAATGACAGAACCTTATGGGGCGCGAACGCCTGGATGGCTCGATCGCACCGTCATCGCGGCAACCAGCCGTTTGCCGGACAACTGGCTGGGACTCCGCGTCGCAATCGGTTTGCGCCGTCTCGTCACCATGCGCATTCCAGATGATGACGGCCTGGACGTCGTGCGGTGGGGCTTGCGAATGCGCCTGCACCCGCGCCGCAATGGATGCGAAAAAGGAGCGCTCTTCACGCCGCAAATGTATGAAATCGGCGAGCGGAAAGAACTTTTCGCCGACATCGACAAGGCCAAGGCGGTGTCCCGGCCTTTCGTATTCATTGATATCGGCGCCAATGTTGGATTGTTCTCGCTCCTGGTTGCATCGCAGGCCGGAGGAACGGCGAAGATTATCGCCGTCGAACCTGAAGCTGAAAATCTCAAGCGCCTCCGGTTTAACATTGCCGCGAATGCCGGGATTCCGATTCGGGTTGTGCACTCGCACTCGGAGAAAGTGCGGGAACGGTGGTCCTCTACGTCGGCGAATACGATAGAAGGGGGACCTACACGCAGGCGCCGACCGCCAAGGACACCGCCGATAACACCATTACAAAGGTCGAATGCCGCACGCTGTTGGAGGTATTGAGACAAGAGGGCATTACGTCAATTGACGCGTTGAAAATCGACGTTGAAGGCGCAGAGGACCGAATTCTGATTCCATTTTTCAAAGAATCAGAACAACCGCTGTGGCCGAAACTGCTAATCATTGAGGATGCCCGCAATTCATGGCGCGATGATCTTTTTTCTGCGCTTGCCAGGCGCGGCTATACCGTCGCGGCGCGGACCAGGTTGAATGTGATGATGCGGCGCCCGGCGAGGTAACCCATTGTCGACCGTATTTGGCCATTTAGTTGAAGCTTTCGACCGTATTCCCCACACCGGATTTATCGCGGGCTGGTTTGTGCTGACTTTGCTGCTCGCGGGCACGCTCGTCTACGTGTGGAGTTCGGTCGCCGCCAAGGTACAGGCGGGCGTCCGGCCGGGGCCAAAACAGAAATAACGGCCGTTCCTTTCGCTACACGTCTTAACACCCCATTAAGCCAGACCGACGACATTGCACCAATTCGGCACAGTATGTGCGTGAGGGTCCCATGCCCGAAGTCGTGCTTATCGTCGACGACGATCCGGTCCAGCGTCGTTTACTCGAAGCCATGGTTCAGCGTTTCGGCTATCAGCCGATGGTTGCCGAAAGTGGCGACGCCGCCATCGCCCTGCTGATCGGACCCGAGGCTCCACGCATCGACGGCGTCGTGCTCGATCTGGTGATGCCCGATCTCGACGGCCTGGGCGTGCTTGCACGGATGCGCGAGGCCGGTCTGAATATTCCCGTCATCGTGCAAACCGCCCATGGCGGCATCGACAATGTGGTTTCCGCAATGCGCGCGGGCGCGTCCGACTTCGTGGTCAAGCCGGCAAGTGTCGAGCGTCTCCAGGTATCGCTACGAAACGCGCTCACCACCAAGGCACTGACGGGCGAATTGCAGCGGCTCAAGCGCAAGCACAACGGCACACTGTCAATTGCCGATGTGATCACACGTTCATCCGCGATGCAGCCAGTGCTGAAGGCGGCTGAGAAAGCGGCCGCTTCCGCGATTCCGGTGTTGATCGAGGGCGAGTCCGGCGTGGGCAAGGAATTGATTGCGCGCGCGATTCACGGCAGCGGGACTCGTCGTGCGAAGCCGTTCGTGGCGGTCAATTGCGGCGCGTTGCCGGAGAATCTGGTCGAGTCGATTTTGTTCGGGCACGAGAAAGGTGCTTTCACGGGAGCGACCGAAAAGCACACCGGAAAATTCGTGGAGGCCGATGGCGGCACGCTGTTTCTCGACGAGGTCGGTGAATTGCCGGGGCCGGCGCAAGTGAAGCTCCTGCGGGCATTGCAGGAAGACGAAATCGAGCCTGTCGGCGGGCACAGATCGGTCAAAGTCGATGTGCGCATCATTTCTGCAACCAACCGTGACCTCATAGCGGACGTGAAGGCCGGCCGTTTCAGGGAGGACTTGTTTTACCGCTTGCATGTCTTTCCGATATCGGTGCCGCCGCTGCGGTCGCGGCGTGACGACATCCCTGAGCTCGCGCGTCATTTTCTTACCCGCATTGTCGCAGAAGAGAACAAACGCATACGCGCCATCAGCTCGAGCGGCATTGCGCTTCTTGCCGCCTATCATTGGCCGGGCAATGTGCGTCAGCTTGAGAACGCGATCTTCCGTGCGGTGGTGCTTGCCGAAGGCGAGGAGATTGGCATCAATGAATTCCCACAAGTCGCTGCTCAGATTTCCACCGACACACCTTTCACTCAGCCGCTGATAGAGCCTTCACCGGCCATGGTGTCATCGTGGCCTGAGACCGAAAGCGCCCGGCACGTAGCGACACCGGTCGCGCATTCGTTGCCGCTTACCGACGCGCGCGGGGACGTGCGCCCGCTCGACGATATCGAGCGTGACGCCATCCGCTTTGCCATTTCGCACTATCGTGGGCAGATGTCCGAGGTTGCACGGCGGCTCAGAATCGGTCGCTCGACCCTCTATCGCAAATTGGAAGGCCTTGGCCTCAACGAGGATGTGGCGGCCCAATAGCCGAATCAGCCCCTCTAGGGGGTTTCGCCCAAAATACTGAAGGATCGGGTGTTTTGTTCCCGGTTCTTCCCGTTTTGGCACGACAATTCCCCAGCGAAGTTCCAGAAACGCCTAGTTTTCGGCCAAATTGCCCGGATAGTGAGGGGCCGGACGGGGAACGGCGCTAAGGTCACATTAACCGATCCCGAAGAACACTCACGGGGTTGCCGTCACGGCAGCCCGAGGGGACGTGGCGGCGACGTGGGACGGACACCTTCACGGATTGAAGCTGTGACTATTGACGCGTCGCGCGAGCGTTCACTCGTTGTGATTTTGGCGCGTGCCGGCGTCCGATTGGGCGTGGCCGGACTGTTCATGCTCGGCGCCAACGAGGCGCTGCAGAACGCCAGCGCCGAAGGCGACACTCGCACCCTCTCCTTCCATCATCTTCACACCGGCGAAGACGTCTCGGTCACCTTCAAGCGCAACGGCCGTTACGACGAGGCCGCGCTGAAGAAGCTCGACTGGTTCATGCGCGACTGGCGCAAAGAGCAATCAACCCACATGGATCCGCATCTGTTCGATCTGTTGTGGGAAGCATACCGCGAGGTCGGCGCAACGCAGCCGATCGACGTCGTCTGCGGCTACCGCTCGCCGGAAACCAACTCAATGCTGCGCGCGCGTTCGAGCGGGGTGGCGCAGTTCAGTCAACACATTAACGGCCAGGCGATGGATTTCTTCATCCCCGGCGTGCCGTTGGACAAAATTCGCGCTGTTGGCCTGCGTCTCCAGCGTGGCGGCGTCGGCTTCTATCCGACGTCCGGTTCGCCCTTCGTGCACATGGACACGGGCACCATCCGACACTGGCCACGTATGACGCACGACCAACTGGCAAAAGTCTTTCCCGATGGCCGCACCGTACATATCCCTTCGGACGGGCAGCCTCTGCGCGGCTACGCCCTTGCTCTAGCCGACGTCGAGCGGCGTGGCGGCAAGCCCTCAGAAACCTCTCTTGAAGCTGCGCGCGAGGCTGGTGTGATTACTGCAAGCGTAGAGCAAGGAGCAGAACGGCCCAAGCGCAGCCTGTTCGCCCGGCTGTTCGGCGCCAAAGACCCCGACGAGATCAGCGAGGAACCAGCGCCGAAGAACGCGCGCGCCCCCATGGCGGTCGCAAGCTTAAGTCCGCCGAAAGCGAAGCCGGTGACGGTCGAACATATCGTACCGCTGCCGGCTGCACGCCCGAAACCGGTTGCGGTTGCCGCGGCTACGCCAAACCCGGTCGCGATTGCCGCGGTTACGCCGAAGCCAGCCCCACCTGCCTTCGTGACGGCGTCGCTCGGCGGCAACCTGTTTGACACCCGCGGCTACTGGCGCGGGGCGATACAGAGCGGCCCGGATTTGCCGACATCGGTGGCCGCACCGACGACGTATGAGACTGCCAGCGCTGACCCGAACGCCATCGGTAGCACCGCCCTCGCCTATGCCGCTGAATCAGAGGCTTCGGCACCGGCTCGAGTTCGACCGATGGGCTCGCGGCTTCCGAATTTAACGAAGGAAGCCAGCGTCATGCCGGCTCAAGGCAGTACGACTGTCGCGGAGAAGCCCCCGCTGGCGTCGGCATTGGCGAGGACTGAACAGAGCCTCGAAAGTCCGTGGCTGCGCGCAGCAATGCTCACTCCGAGCTTTAGCAACTACATGACCGCGACACGGCTTGGCGCGGTCGATATGCGGCCTCTGCAAGAGCTTCTCTACAAGCCCGTGCTTTCGGTGGCGATGACATTCTCGACCGATCCACACCTCGGCATGGTGGCCAACCGCTTCAACGGCCCGGCAGTGGTGTTTGTGGCCACCACCTCGTTCAGATTGCAGTCGACCGCGTCGCTGCGCTGATCCCTAGTTCGCCATGCCAAGCGCGTGGAGATAGGTGTCGAGCACTTCCTGCTGCTCGCGGCGTTCGTCTGTATCCAGCTTGCGCAGGCGCACGATCGTACGCAGGGCCTTCGTGTCAAAGCCGGTGCCTTTCGCCTCGGCATAGACGTCGCGGATATCGTCGGATGTCGCCTTTTTCTCTTCTTCGAGACGTTCGATGCGTTCGATGAAAGCTTTCAGCTGATCTTTGGCAAAGCGGGTGGCTGGTGCTTCTTTCCCAGCCGCGGCGGTGGCAGGCATCGACGTCTCCTTGACTACGCACGGCGGGCACGTCCGCCATTTCGCCAAGAAGCTTTCTGAATTGGACGCCCTCAGGTCAAGGCAAGGACGCCGTCATCCACGCTGTTCACAGCAAAAGGTGACAACTAGTGCTGAGGTCTGGACTTTTCGAATGCCGTTTTCTGCTCGGATGAAGCCTCTTTCTGGTATTTCTTGCGCCATTCATCAAAGGGCATGCCGTAGACGATCTCACGGCTCTCATCCTTGCTCATCGCAAGACCTTTGGCGTCGGCGGCATCCTTCATCCAGTTCGACAGGCAGTTGCGGCAGAAGCCGGCGAGATTCATCAGGTCAATGTTCTGCACGTCGGTGCGCGAACGCAGGTGCTCGACCAGGCGCCGGTATACTGCGGCTTCCAGCTCGGTGCGGGTCTTGTCGTCCATAGTGGTGTCCTCCACTGTAGGGAAACATAGACATGCCCCGTGCGTCTTTGAAGGCCCCAAACGGGGCGCCGGGACTTGAGGAGTTTATATAGTGAAGTTCGCCCATTTCTCTCATGTCTGGGGCAAGCCAGCCATGACTCCACACGAACGTTATGAGGAGCTGTGGCGCGAACTTCAGTTATGTGACGAGCTCGGTTTCGACTATGGCTTCTGCGTCGAACATCATTTTCGGCCGGACGAAAGCTGGATTTCGTCGCCCAGCCTCTATGTTGTCGGCGCCGCAGCACGTACGCGCCGCATGCGCATCGGGCCGATGGGTTACGTCGTGCCGCTGTACCACCCGTTGCGTCTGGCGGAGGAAATTGCGCTCGTCGATCAGATGGTGGGCGGGCGCATGGAGCTCGGTCTCGTGCCCGGCATCAACCCTGATTATTTCAAGCCCTTCGGCCTCGACTACAATTTGCGCAAATCTCCGACGCTCGAATTTGTCGAATATCTGCGAGCGGCTTTTGGCGAAAAACAGCCGTTTTCCTTCCACGGCGACGTCCACCACACCGAGAGCGCTCGGCTTGCGGTGCCGCCGATGCAGAAGCCGCACCCGCCGCTATGGATGATGAGCCGCGACCCTCAAACGCTCGAATTTTGCGCGCGGCACGGAATCAATCCCGGGTATTTTCTGGTCTATCCGCGGGCCGACGCCGCTCCCCGCTATCGCAAATTTCTCGCGGACTGGACGACAGCCGGCTGGCCGCAAGCGCCGAAGATTGCCTATTGCACCATTGTTTACGTCGACGAGTCAGATCAGAAAGCAATCGACGTTGCATTGGCGCGCGCTGCGCGTGCCTATGAGGGCTTCTTGCCACCGCCGAAACCCGGCGAGACTTTCGAAGAGCGCGTGCGTGAACACGCCAAGAAATACATCGGGCGCGGCGAGCCGGGCGCATCCGAGATCATGGCTAACCTGTTCGATGCGGATTATCTGATGAATCATGAGTTGGTGTTCATCGGCTCGCCTGAGACGGTCGCCAGGAAAATTCATGCGACCGCGCAAGCCGGCCTTTTCAACGTCTTCATGGGCGAGTTCAACTTCTCGGATCTGCCCGAACCCGACCTGATGCGCTCGATACGTCTGTTTGGCGAAAACGTCATTCCCGCCTTACGTGCTTACGAGCCGTTTTAACGAAACTGCCTCCCGCCGAAACAGCGGGAGGCAGTTCAAGCACCACGACGTGCTATTGCGCCTTGACCAATTCAGGATGCGCTGCGAGGCGCGCGGTGTTGAGCCGATGGATCGCGAAGCAGACAACCGCGCCGGCGACGAACGGGAGCGCCGACCACATATAAAGTTGCTGCACCGGCATGCCGACAAATAACGCGCCAACCAGCGGGCCGACGATTGACCCGATGCGCCCGATGCCCAGTTGCCATCCCGAGCCGTTGGCGCGCAGGGAGGTCGGATAGATCAGCGCCCCGACGACGTTGATACCCGACTGGATGCCGAGCACCAGGAAACCGGCAAAAAACGTAGCGATCAGCAGCGCGGATTGCGACGTCAGGCCAGCAAAACCTATCGAACCGACCACCGGAACGGCAACCGCGAACATGATCGCGATGGCCAAGAAACGGTGCCGTTGCAGCCACCAGCAAAGCAAAAGGGCCCCAACCGTACCGCCGACCTGCAAGCTCGCGCCGGCGAGCGCAACGGTCGTCGGCGGCAGCTTGGCCGCAGTCATCAGCGTCGGCGTCCAGCTGAGCAGGAAGAAGTAGCCCATGAGGTTCAGCGCAAACAGCAGCCAGAGCAGCGGCGTGATAACCGCGAGTCCCTGGCTAAAGAGGTACTTCGGATTGAAGCCCGGGAATTGCTGCTCATCCTCGATGACGAATTTTGCGTTTGGGGAAACCGGATAGCCGGGACTGATCGCATTAATCAAACGCTCCATCTTGCCGCGCTGGCTTTCGTGGAGCGCCATGTACTTGATCGATTCCGGCATGCCGATTTGTGCGGCGATCGCAATCAGGATCGGCACGATCCCGCCGATCATGAAGATGATCTGCCATCCGTATTGCGGCACAAGCGCCGCCGTCACAAAACCCGGAATGGCGCCGCCGACCGGCACACATCCAACTGCGATGATCGCAAGAGTTGCACGCAATTTGCGCGGCGCGGATTCGGCATTGATGGCAACGACATTCGGGATGACGCCGCCTATGCCAAGACCCGCCAGCAGGCGCAGCCAGAACATCTGGTCGAGATTGGTCGAATAGGCCGCGGCCAGCGTGAAGACGCCGAACAGCAGGTTGGACCAAACCAATGCCGCTTTGCGGCCGTAGCGGTCTCCGATCCAACCGAACAGGGCCGAGCCAAACAAAATTCCGATAAGGCTTGCGCTGAAAACAGGCCCGAGTGCGCCCGGCTTTAACGCCCATTCCTTGACAAGGCTAGGTGCGGCAAAAGCGATAGCCGCGATATCGTAACCGTCGATGAGAACGATGAAGAATGACCAGATAATCAATTTGATCTGAAACGAGCTCAACCCGCGTTCGTCGAGCAGCCGCGAAACCGGAACGACCTTGTCCGCCATAGTTGCCTCCCCTGGGCCGATTTTTTCGATTGCCGTTGCGACCCTGGGGCGAATGCTATGCCAGCGGTGATGTCATGAAAAGCGGGGCCGCCGCATCAAGATGGCGTGGGCGACACCGGCAGCACCAGTTCCGATGGATGCGTCGCATCGTGATGGATTGTGTCGCTGCCGATCTTGTCGGGACGGTAGTAATGCGACCACAGGGTTTCGGTTGCCGGTGAATCGCCGTTGACGATCTCGAGCCGGAGCCGATGGCCTTGCTTGATGAGGTAAGCCATTGGCTCAAGACTGATCTCGAATTTGTAGATTTCGTTGGGTGCCAGCGGCTGCGGGTCAGAGTGGGTGTGATATGGCACCATGTCGGTGCTGCGCGCGGAATCCAGCGCGCGGTGCGATGCCCGCAACCATCCGCGGGTAATGAGCTCGGCGAACGGATTGAGTCCCTTCGCGCGGTCGTCGGGCGACTGTGGGAATTGATCGGTGAGCTTGATGAAGAAATCAGTGTCACGCGCGGTCGACGATGCATAGAGGACGAGCTTGATCGGCCCGCAAATTTCCATGTCGCCGTCGAGCGGTGCGGTCGTGAATGTCAGAACGCGGCGCGTCGGATCAAAGCCCCCGGGAGGGCCTGCCGGGCCGAAGCCGACAACGCCGGACACCCATCCCGGATTGGGATATTTGTAGGTCGTCGAGGCTGCGCCGCTCGCGGGG
Source organism: Pseudolabrys sp. (assembly GCA_041500065.1). Classification (GTDB taxonomy): domain Bacteria; phylum Pseudomonadota; class Alphaproteobacteria; order Rhizobiales; family Xanthobacteraceae; genus Pseudolabrys. The sequence continues at coordinate 176 of JBGQLL010000085.1, read as the reverse complement.
TGCGGAGATAGACCCCCATCATTCAAAGACGTGACGCTGCCGGACGGCGACGCGTTGAGGTACCAGCGCGTGTAGCGGATGCCCGGCGGCGGCCAGCTATCGGCTTTGCGCATAAAATTCGAACCCCGCACCGCATATTCAACGTTGGGGCGGGCCAAATAATCGGTCTGCTTGCC
>JBGQLL010000084.1:0-12276 GCA_041500065.1 Pseudolabrys sp. | reverse complement strand
GATGCTTCGCAGCGAAATCGATACGCGGGTTGAACGCGAGGCATGATTTTGTTCGCTATTGGACCAAAGCAGACATCAAGATTTGACGCCGTCCATGACAGCGACCGTCTCAATTGGCTCGACCCATGCTTTGCTTCCAGATTTTGATTACTCCGGGCGGAAATTTACGCCCCCCGACGCCTGTGCGTCGGCAAGCTTCTGGCCACATTTCAAGTAAGGTTTGATCACGGCAGAATAAGTCGCTTTGCGAAACCTCAGTCCGAGAATCCGGCCAATGCACGGCCGCCATTTTCAATAGCTCCAAAAGCGCAACGATATCGTTGTCAGTTTTCATGGCGGTCCCCGTTGTTATTGATTTTGAGAATAGGGAAGCCGTGCAATCTTGCTGTGTCGCCCGTCACGAAAAGGCGCATTTGGCGTACAAACAGCAAGGACGCGCCGTGACCTTAAGTTAAAGATTGCGGGTATGCTGACCGCGCCGGTATCACACTACTTCATCGCAGTTCCGAATCTACGGTACGAAAATAAGGGGGGCTGTGGGGATGCCCTGATGAAATCCTCAGTGGTCAAACGTTCCATCATAATTGATGGACACAAGACTAGCGTGAGCCTTGAAGATGCCTTCTGGAGTCACCTGAAGGACATCGCGCATGCTGAACAAGCGACGCTGTCGAAGTTGGTCGCAAAGATCGACGAGACACGCCAACACACTAATCTATCCTCGGCGATCCGCCTGTTTATACTCGAGCACTTCCGCGCGCAGGGGCGTAAGTAACGAGGTGATTGTGCCAAGATATGTACCATCGAAATTTTCTCACACAATTTGCTGACCACCACTGCGCCGTCTTCGATCGCCAAATTTTGGCCCCACCCCCCCTCGCGGTCCTTCGAAATAAAGATTCAAATTGCGATCAAACAACGATTCAATCTTGCGCTGTTTTCAATTGCCGGTGACTCCGCCCAGGTACGGTAACTGTTCAGTAAGTCCCACAATTACGAACACTTGCTGCGCGAGAGGAGCGCCGACGAAAAGTGAACTCGGCGATAAGTCGCACAGCGTCAACCACTGCAAACCGAACACTGCGCCGCTTGGTCGATGCGGCGAGGCGTCCCGCGCGGTAAAAGCGGCTATCAGCGGCTGCGGGAATTAGAACCAGGGCCATGGTTTAAGTCGGTTTCCCCAGAACAATATCTACTAAGCTACGGGCGGCTTTTGGAACGTCTCGACCCGAGTGCAATTCGGGATCGGCTGCTCGCCTATGGTGGCGCGCCGGTAATGCTCTGCTGGGAAGCGGCACACGACTGCCATGCCGGCAACAAATGGTGCCACCGGCACCTCGCTGCGCAATGGCTGGAAGACCGGCTTGGTATCGAAGTGCAGGAGGTTGGATTTCCCAATCTTGATCGCTTTGCATACCTTCGTAACATTGGCGTCCCTTTGCCAAGCTTTCGAACGTCAGCGCTCGCTCTGCCCAAAAAACAGCGGATCCGATAATGACAATTATCGGAAGTCTTTCGCGGCCGGAGACCAAGCTACATTCCGATGCGTGTCAAACAGCGGCCGGAATCATACGTCCCCCGCAGGCAACGAACCAGCAGGTCGCGGGGATTCAACATTCGCAGGAAGTGCTGGTCCGCGGCGTCTCTCCGAGAAAGCAAGCGCAAAATCCAGAAGCGCTGCGTCAGCGCCAAAAGCAGCAACGATTTGGACTCCGATCGGAAGGCGTTCTTTGGAGACCGCAACCGGCAAACTGATTGCGGGAAGACCTGCTATATTCACCCATCCGGTGAATACGGCGTGATCCCGCGGCCCAGCCGAGCGGCCTGCTATTCGATCCGGATAAGGCTTTTCAGCAGCCCATGGCAAAGCAGCGGCGGTCGGCGTCAGAACCAAATCGAACTGGTCGAACAGCTCGGCGCAGCGGCGCCGAAGGGCAGTCACCCGCTCCAGCGCATCTATGTAGTCGGCGCCGGTAATCCGCTCGCCCTCTGCTGCCATGGTACGTACAGAAGCACCGGCCATCGTGCGGAGAGACCCCGCATTCCACGTCATAAGGCAGGCGACGCCGGCCCGTGAAACGACATGCCAAATGCGGCCAACCTCATCGAGATTGAAAAAGACGTGCTCTTCGCGAACCGCGTGACCGTCTCGCGCCAGCTCCTCCGCCACACGCGCGGTGGCAGCGGCCACTTCCTCATCGACGGGGGCGTCGCCGAATTGCGGGATATAGAGGATGCGCGCTGTGCCTTTCCAGGGCTTCGCATCAGTGTAGAGTGATCGGCGGTCGCGTGTATCCGGACCAGCCATGGCCGCTTCAAGCAGTACCGCGTCATCCACCGAGCGTGTCAGCGTGCCGATCGTTTCAAAATCAGTCAGGATTGCGGGGAAGCCATCGATACGGGGAATCCGCCCAACAGAGGGCTTCCAACCGACGAGACCTGTGTGGCAGGCCGGGCGGCGGATAGAGCCGCCCCCATCGGTACCGATCGCTGCAGGGACCAGGCCGGCCGCGACGCCAGCCGCTGCGCCGCCGGATGAGCCCCCAGGCGTAAGCCGAGTGTCCCAGGGATTGCGGGTAACGCCGAAGAGATCGTTTTTTGTGTAGCCTTCGAGCGTCAGCTCCGGCACATTGGTCTTGCCGATGATTACGGCGCCCGCTGCGCGCAGACGCGCGACCGGCAATTCATCGCGGCTTGGCCGGAAATCGGCGAGCGCGCGACTCCCCCAGGTTGCCAGCATGCCAGCGACGAGAATGTTGTCCTTCACCGAGATCGGCACGCCTTCGAGTAGCGATCGGGCCGAACCGTCAGCAAAACGCGAATCGCTCGTTTTGGCTGCCGCACGCGCACTGGCCTCGTCCACCGTCACGAAGCTGTTGAGGCATGGATCGATTTGCTTGATGCGCTCAAGGCATCGGTCAAGCAGGGCTTCGGCGGTCAATTCGCCGCTGCGCAATGCCTTGGCGAGTTCAGAGATGCTCTCTGCCATCCATGCACCACTATTCGGTATGGATCGGCCGCCCGATGGCAGCGGGTAATTTGGAAGAACGGCCGAGACCGGCCAGCACCGCAAGCGCGATCAGATAGGGCGCCATCTGCACTATGTACGAGCCGACCGGTACACCAAAACTCTGCAGCCGTAATTCGAAAGCTTCAGCGGCGCCAAAGACGAGACAAGCTGCGGCGGCGCCCCATGGATTCCAGCGGCCGACGATCAATGCAGCGAGCACCAGATAGCCTCTGCCGCCCGTCATCCCATCGGTGAAAGTGCCCACCTGCTGCAACGACAACACCGCTCCGCCGAGCCCGGCGATAGCGCCGCAGGCGACAACGGCGACCGTTCGTACCCGCAATGGCTCAGCCCCTGACGCAAAGACCGCTTCTGGATTTTCGCCGGTAGCGCGCAGCGTTAGGCCTGCCTGAGTGCGGGTGAGAAATATCGCCAGCACGACGCACCCCAGCAGTGCCAGGTACGTCAGAGGCGGCTGCACAAAGAGCAGCGGACCGAGCAGAGGCAAGTCTGCAAGCCCTGGGATTGGCCAGGCGTCAAGCGGGGTCAAATGAATGGTAATTGGCCGGCCACCACCGGCGACGCGCAGCAGATAGCTCGTCAATCCCAGTGCGAGGATGTTCGCGGTCAGCCCTGTCACCATGTGATCAGCGCGATAGCGCACCGCCACGATAGCGACAGCCAGCGCGATCGCCGCCCCGCCAAGCATCGAGAGCAGAACGCCGATAAGATCGTTGCCACTGGCCCAGGCACCGATGATTGCGCCGAAGGCGCCGGCTAACATCATGCCCTCGAGGCCGACCGCAAATACGCCGGCGCATTCGGAGAGGATGCCGCCGAGTGCTGCCAACATCAGTGGCGTCGCGATGCGTATGGCGGCGGCGAGAAAGTCGCTCATAAGCGGCGCACCGTGGCTGCAAGGACGAAAAGCATCGTCAATCCCTCGATCACCACAACGAGCGCCGAAGGGACGCCGATCTGTCGCTGCATCGAGAGGGAACCAGCCTCAAGCAAGCCGACGAAGAGCGCGGCGGGCACGATTGCCAACGGCTCCAATGCGCCGAGCAATGCGACTGTCACGGCTTTGAAGCCGAAACCGAGCGAGAACCCTTCGATCAGGCGGCGATGCAACCCGAGCACTTCTATGCCGCCAGCAAGGCCCGCCAGTGCGCCGGCCAGCAACATGACGCTCCAGGTTAGAAACGACAGCGAGAATCCGGCATAGATTGCGGCCGGCCGCGAATTGCCTGCGACCCGCAACGCGAAACCAAACCGCGTGCGCCACAAGGTGAATGAAAGTGCTGCCGCGGCGACGATCGCGATCAGAAATCCGACATGCGCATTGAACGGCGGTATCCGCGGCAGCCAGGTCGCGCTCGGCAGCAGGGGCGATTGGAGGAAACCAGCGCCAAATTGGCCGAGCGGACCGGCCAGAACCTGCTGGACAAGTAGCAAGGCGACGAAATTCAGCAGCAATGTCGCCAGCACCTCATGCACCCGCCGCCCGAGGTGGATCGCTGTGGCCACCCCTGCCCACACGGCACCCGACGCCGAGCCACCCAGCAGCGCCGCAACTGTGGCAAGCGCCGATAAATCGTTGGGCCAGACGAGAGCAATGGCCGCCGTTCCCATGCCCCCGACTGCGATCTGGCCTTCAGCGCCAATATTGATGGTCCCGGCCCGGAAGCACATGGCGACACCGCCACCCGCGAGCAGATATGGTGTTGTGCGATTGAGAGCTGCGCCGATTTGATGCGGCGAACCAACGGCACCGGCCACCAATGCGATAAATGCGGCAATTGGATCGTGGCCTGAGATGGCAACCAGCGCCCCGGCGCAAAGCAAAGATAGCAAAATCGCGATCAAAATTCGAACAACCAATCGGTCGCCACGTTGCAGGCGGAAGCCGACCCTGCGAGTTTGCTGCGGCACTGCAATTCGCAACGAGGAGGTCGGTTCACTCATGCTGCACGCCCGGACATCCAGAGCCCGATCTGCCCCCGGTCGGCCTCGGCACGAGATACCAATCCCGCGAAACAGCCGTCAGCCATGACCGCGATCCGATCGCTGATCGCGAGCACCTCTTCTAGCTCTGAGGAAATATAGAGCACTGCAGCGCCAGCATTTCGCAAAGCAATGACGCGGTCGAGCACAAAGCGCGTCGCGCCAGGATCAAGGCCCCAGGCGGCTTGGTGAGCCACGAGAACGGCAGGAGCGCGGTCCAGCTCGCGTGCAACCACAATCTTTTGCTGGTTGCCGCCAGATAACCGCGCGACGAGGACCCCGGGGCCGGACGCGCGAATATCGTATTCGATCATCAGCTCTTGCGCCTTGGCAGTAAGGGGTTGACCGGCGAGCAGTACACCACGAACGTAGGGCGACCGGTCGCTGTCGCGCAGCATGAGATTCTCGGCAACAGACATATTGCGGACGAGTGCCATACTTGAGCGATCTGCAGGCATGTACGCCATGCCCGCGCGCACACGAGCGGCGACCGGTGCACGCGTTATATCAACTGCATCTAGCATGATGGTGCCGCTCTCTGGGCGGCGGAGTCCAGTAAGCGTTTCTGCAAGCTCAATCTGGCCGTTGCCGTCCACACCGGCCACGCCGAGTATCTCGCCACCGCGTATTTCGAAACTTAACCCTGAAAGGCCGGGCACCGTAACATTGCGTACCGCCAGCCGTACGTCGCCGGGAGTGCGCGGCAACGGTGAGCTTGGCGCCGTGATGTCGCGCCCCACCATCATCTCGGCGAGCCGGGCACGGCTTGCTCCGGCGGCGCCCACGCGACCGGTTACCCGACCATCGCGTAGAACAACGACGTCATCGCAGAGCTCCAGCACCTCCGGAAGCTTGTGACTAATGAAGATGATGCCCTTTCCCTCCGCCCGCAGACTGCGGAGGATCTTCAAAAGATCGGCAACTTCGGTTGGAGCGAGATTGGACGTCGGCTCATCAAGGATCAGGAGGTCAGCTTCGCGCAATATGGCCTTGAGAATCTCGACCCGCTGCTTGCGGCCGAGCGGCAAATCGCCGACCTGTGTAAAGGGATCGAGGTCGAGACCAAACCTTCGGCTCGCTTCGCGGATGCGATCCGCCATTTCCGCCGTGCGCAGCACGCGGCCGGCCGCCGGCCAGCCGAGCATGACGTTCTCCACCACCGTCATGGCATCGACCAGCATGAAATGTTGATGGATCATCGCGATGCCGGCCGCGATCGCATCGCGGGGGCGGTGTCCGGAAAGCTCGCGGCCACGGAAGATGATTTTTCCGGAGTCGGAAGGCAGCATACCAAAGAGCACGTTCATCAGCGTGCTCTTGCCGGATCCGTTCTCGCCCAACAATCCGACGATTTGACCTGCTCGGACGTCGAGATCGATGCCGTCATTTGCGCGCAGCGCGCCAAAACATCGGACGATGCCGCGCATTTCCAAAAGCTCAGGCATCAACTCGCCGTCTCCAGGAGATCACAAGCAAGCACAGGGCCAGGATGGCGGGGCATCGGCCTCGCCATCTCAACGTGTAGCGGTCGTTTCCCAGGCACTGGGTGCGAGTTTACCGGCCGCTGCGGGCGTCGTTCTTGGTCGGTTCGACCTTCAGCTTTCCGGAGGAAAATTGAGCAGCCATGTCGTGCAGCTCCTTCACCACGTCAGCGGGCACCGCTGGATTGAACTCTTTGCCTTCGGCATAGGCCAACTTTGCGCCGGTAACCGGGGCTGTGTCGTAACCATACTGCACGAAGGTCCCAAAGAGCTTACCCGTTTTCACTTGATCGGCAGTGCTGCCGAACATCGCCGGCCAATCCTCGACGATGTTGGTGAGCACGAGATTTGGCGAGATCTTCGTCTGATCAAAGCCGCGGCCGGTCACATACACATTCTTTTCCTTAGCCGCTTGTACGAGGCCGGTAACACCAGCGTTAAGCTTCCCGGTAATCACATCGGCGCCTTGCGCAATCAGCGAGAGCGCCGCCTCTTTCGCTTGCGCCGCATCTTCCATGTCCTTGATGTACAGGATCGTCACTTCGGCGCCGGCTTTCGTCGCGCAGATACGGAAACCGCCCGCTTGCGCAGTGATGTTGGGCACGCCCTGGAGCCCATACACACCGGCAACCTTGTGCGTCTTGCTCATTCGTGCTGCAAGCGTGCCGATTTGACAGCCGAACTGCGCGTTGTTCCAATCAATCGACATAACATTTGGTGGTTTGCCTTCGTTGCCACTGACCGCAATGAATTGTGTTTTGGGAAAGTCCGGACCCACCTGCTCCATGGCCGAGACGAATCGTCCGGAGTGGCCCATGACAACATTGAAGCCCTGACGCGCATAATCCCGCAGGGCTTCAGCTTCGTCCGCGTCGGAGACGTTCTCAGTGTAAGCCGTCTTGAACCCGCGAGGCTCAAGACTCTTCAGGATAGCATAGCCGAGAGCATTCCAACTTTGATCGTTGATGCTGCCCGGCAACAGGATGGCCGCCTTGTCCTCGGCGGCGGCCGGCGAAGCGAACGCCGGCAAAGCGAGCAGCAGCGCACCGGCCGCAGCTCGGCACCAATGCTTTGTCATATATTGGGCGATCATGACGAGGAACTCCTTGTGTTGCCCTCTGCCTCAGTTTGTGGCTCCGCCAGAGGAACGGAATTTGCTGGACATACCAGCCTTTTCAGTTCGAGCAAGTTCGGTGCCAGCGAGAGTCTTAAGCGCGCACAATCGCAGCGATCGGGGCCTCCCCTGGTTTGCATTGGTGCTCTGTCCCACCGGAGACAAAGATAGCGGCATCGCCGGTTACCGACGCGATCACGGCGCCGAGCGCAGCGCGCGCATGGCGTTCGTAATTTATGTCTGCGTCGGAAAGCATGGTGGTGCGCCGGCCGCGCAACATTCCATTAGGCGGCGCTTCGGCCTTGGCGAAAATCGAGACAATGCGCGACGGATCGACAGCCGCCTGACCATCACCCAGCGCGTCACCTGCGGCGGCGCGCACTGCATCCACATCAATCACGTCGCGAAGCACCGCGTGCCCGATGCGGAATTCGCCGCCCGCTGTGGGTGAGTTTCCGAACAGAAGTATTTCGCAGTTGCGTAGCTCACCGCCGGCCGATGTATTGGCCACGCTAGAAAAGATGTCCAACTTCTGGGCGATCATTGCGTCATTAAGCACTGAATCAGCCACCTCACCGAGACCGAGGCCGACGCCGAGCGCAGTGGCGCCGCGTGCATAGGGCTTCGAGCCATTCGGATCTCGGGTTACCAACCTCGCGCCGCGTTTGTCCGCATCCGCCACCGACGCCGGCGTCAAGAGTGGGCCCTTCACCTGCACATAGTGGACATCTTTAGCATCAGTGATGCCAGCTTGCGCCTGCGCCTTTTTGACGGCCGCAGCGACCTCCCGCACCTGCGCCATGGTGCCAACTTCTTCGGGTGCGAAATCGCGCGTCAGAGCGACCCCAATTGCCAGTCGTTTCGCGCTGGCGGCCTGGCTGTCGCCGCGCGTAAACACGGTCGCATGCGGGCTCAGCACGCCTTCGGTACCGCCGGACCACACAAAGGCAATGCGCTTCGCCACCTCCTCGGCCGGGATGTTTATGCGCTTTGCCAGTGCGAGCGAAAATGACAGCGTTGCAAAAGCGCGCGTGAAATCATTAGCGCCGCCATTGCCCTCAGTCTTTCCGATCAGTGCAACAATTTCGTGAGGATCAACTGCCCCTAAATCAATCAGGCGTTCGAGACCCGAAACATCACCCGGGTTACTCATAAGCACCTTGTGAACTCCGACACGCATAACGCCACTCCGTTCCGTTCTCGGCCATACTAGGCCGGGCGCGAACCCAGGCAATCGAATTGCAATGAATTCCACGATGTGGAATGCTTAGTCATCGGCGTCGGGAGGTTGTTGTGTGAAGGCCATGCAGCGAGGCAAACTGCTGCAACACAGCCCCGAAGGCTCTCCTGCGCAGGCTGCCGGTGGCGTCAAGTCGCTGGCCCGTGCCTTGTCGATTCTTGTTGTTCTGGCTGAATGCTGCGAGGGTCTGACGCTTGCAGCCCTCTCCAAGCGGCTGGGTTTACCACCTTCCACTGCACACCGGTTGCTCACCACACTTCAGCGTCAGCGTTTCGTCCGCTTCGATTCCACCTCGATGTCGTGGCGTATCGGTGTCCAAGCATTCACCGTCGGCAGCGCGTTTGCGCAGTCCTCCGACATAGTTGCGCTCGCCAAACCTTACATGCGGCGATTGATGGAGCAGACGGGCGAGACGGTAAACCTGTACGTGCCCACTGGCGAGGGTGCCATTTGCATGGCACAAGTACAGAGCCCGCAGATGATCCGAGCGATTTCCCGCCCCGGCGGCGCTCTCCGGATGCATCGTTCGGCAGCGGGCAAAGCGATGCTCGCGCATATGCCCAAAGATCAAGTCGCCGATATCGTTATGAAGCATGGCTTGCCGCGCGCGACACAAAACACAATCGTGAGCATGAGGAAGCTCGAAGCCGAGCTTGCCAAAACGCGCGAGCGAGGGTTCGCAATCGATAACGAGGAGTTTGTCTTAGGACTACGTTGCGTCGCCGCGCCGCTCCTTGACGATCGCGGAATGGCTCACGCGGCTTTATCGGTGGCAGGACCCAAAGCACGCATGACCGATGAACGATTGGCAGCGCTCGGGAAATTAGTCGCTGCCGCTGCCAATTCCGCGACGTTAGAATTGGGCGGAGGCGTTAAACTCGATGAGCGACGACATTGAAATTCAATTCCGAGGCGGCTACCCGAAGAAGTGGCGTTCGGAGTCCTCGCCCCAAGTAAGGCCGAAGACATAAGCTTGCGTTTGGAAAGTCCAGTCACATATTTATTGGCATGACTGATATTTTAGATAATGCTCCTCGAACCCAAGAAGAGCCAAAATTGATCATCAGACGGGCATCTCATGCCCCCGTATGGTCCGTATGGGCCACGCTTGAAGGGACTCCCTCGGAAGAAATTTTCGAGGGAGCTTCCGAGGAAGAGGCGATGAGTTGGATCAATACCGGCGGTCAATCTTGGCTTGATGACCGCAGGCGAAAGCGCAACGCCTAACCTTACCAAACGTCCAAGAACGTGTCCGAGGTCGAAGTGCTTATCGTTTCTTCCTTTTCGCGTAAATCGCGTTCCAGTTATCCTTATAAGCTTTCGAAACCGGTTTCTGGCCTTCACCCCGACTATAACCCGAAGGTGAGTCGGAAGCTTTCTCACTGCCCTCAGCCTTGGATAGGTCTGCATCTGACGCGATCTTGTTCGGCTGGCCCTCGTCTTTCTTCTTCGCAGCAGCCTCCTTTTTCACAGCAGTCTCATTTTTGGGTGCAGGGCTAGTTTCAGTTTTCTTGTCGTCCATGGCCATCGTGTTTCCTAAAGCTGATTTGTCTGAACAAGATGAACTGCCTCTGATTGGAGCTATTTGGGTTGATACGCCTTGCGACGCGGTGAGAGCAACAGGCCATCGAGAGGACTCTCTACCGCAGTCGCGGAATGTCTAAATAGGGTCAAAAGCAGACATGACCGCATGTCTGCGTGATGTCCGCTTTGGGTCATTAGCGGACAAACCGTCCAGGCCCAAAATTCGAATTTGTCCGCTATTGTCCGAAAGCGGACATTCGCGGGCCCCAATGCCAAGTTGGGTAGAATACCTTTCGAGGACATTGAGCCATGAGCCAGAAAACTTTCACGATAATAGCCAGCGTGATCTTTGGAGTAGTAGCCCTGTTCCATGTGTTGCGAATTTTCTTTGGTTGGCCGGCCGTAGTCGGAGGCTGGACGGTACCGATGTGGTTAAGCTGGATCGGTCTCGTCGTCGCCGGAGGCTTGAGCTACTCCGGAATAAACCTCGTCATGCGCGGCTAAAGCAGAGAAAGCAGACCGCCGCACATCTGCTGCCCGCTTTGGATCATTAGCGGACATTTGCAGCGCAAAAAGGCGTGTCCGCTTTGCCCCCAATAGCGGACATGTGCAGTGCAACTCGATATGTCCGCTTTGTGCCAATAGCGGACATTGCGACATTGGCCAATCTAATCAATTCGCTCAGCGACCACACCCCCATCAGACACCCGGCCACCACGCCTACGTTTGATGTACGGTCTAATACGCTCGGATTATTGGTTGGCATATAATTTTCGACGATGGGCACGAGAGAACCTAAATATGAGTGACTGGTTGCACAATCTGCCAATCTATTGGATGGCTCTGGTCGTTTTCGGCTTTACGTACTTGCTGGCGGCCGGAATCTACGGGCTCGTCACGGCCCTCGCGAAGGGCGAGCGAGCGCGTGCATTTAAGGCAATCTCTCCCGGAATGCTGCCGCCATTGGGCATTATCTTCGGCCTGTTTGTTGCGTTCATTGCTGCGCAGGTCTGGAGCGATAACGAACGGGCCAATGCGGCGGTCGATCGTGAAGCGAGCGCGCTCAGAGCCGTCGTGGTCCTTGCCGCTGCTTTTCCGGGCGAACCGGAATCGCACTTGCGCGGCCTTATCCGCCGCCACATTGAGCAAGCCGCAACTCAGGAATGGCCGATGATGGCCCAGGGCACCGCCACCCTGCGGTTTACGCCACCCTTGCTTGCCGAAGCGCTCCAGTTGACACTTGCTTTGACCTCCAATTCCGAAGGCCAGAAAGCGGCACAGCGTGAAACCGTCACTGCGCTCGAAACTGCATTCGATGCCCGTCGGCAGCGCATCATCATTAGTCAGTCGCAAGTCAATTTGGTGAAGTGGCTCTGCTTGTTCGTGCAGGCTTCTGCCGCGTTATTTGCGATCGCCATGATCCACTGCGATAATCGGATCGCCTCTGCCATTACGGTCGGCCTCTTTGCAACCGGTGTGGCCGCGTCCGTGTTGCTAATCGCCGCGCACGACCGGCCGTTCACGGGCGAAATCTCAGTCGGGCCGGGGCCGCTCCTGCAGGTCATGCCAGACGCTAGTCGATAGGGGGACGACCAGAGGCATTAATGAAGAGGAGGCGCAATGAACGTTAGCGCCGGTTCGGGAACTCACGTTCCGAATCGTAATGCGATTACGACAATACCGTTCAAATGCGTTTTTTTGTGATGGGCGGCACAGCCAAAACAAATGAATGCAATTAGTTTTGAAAATAGTTCGAGAGCTGAAGGCTCTCTCCCGGAACACCAGAGGAGACCTCCCATGCGCACCCTATTAGGTTTCTCCATCGCGACCGTTATCGCAGTCACAGTCTGGTGGATCGTTCCAATCCACGCGAAACAGCAATATGGCACCACCGTTTCAATCG
>JBGQLL010000083.1:0-12501 GCA_041500065.1 Pseudolabrys sp. | reverse complement strand
CGGGACTGTCGAACAATCGCGCCGATCGCGACGGCCTGATGGATAGCTTGCTAGGGGTGACCGACACACAGCGTGAGCTCGCGGTCTCGCTGGATGTCGATCCTTATACCGATTTTCCACCCCTGGCGGAGCGGCTGAAGGAGATGGCCGGCGTGATGGCGGGCGGCAGTTTGCCGGTGAAAGCTGGACTGTCATTCGTTCCCGGCGGGATCGGGATCGCCATCTCATCAGTTGCGACAGTGAGCGATGCAAGGGACACCTTGCGCAGCAAGACGGCGGCGCAGGTTGTCGCGGAGACGCGTGCGATTCTTTTAACTCTCGGAGTTTCAGATGAAAGCGCGAGCCGCCTGCTCGAGAACCGGAATTACACGCCCGCTGATCTGCTGATTCTGGCGCTCGCATTGAAGAAACTCAATGCGAAGGACACGGCCGCTTTCATCGACCACGCCGCAGGGGCCGGCTCGCGCAATGTGGCATTCTATCATCGGCGCCGCGCGCAATTCCTTGCGGCGCGCACGGGCGAGCTGGGCAATATCGAGGCCTTCGTTACTTTCGGGGGACAACCGATCAACGTTGCGCGTAATGGCAATATTGTTGCCGCCTTTACGGTTGACGACATCGCGTGGACTGAAATCCAGCAACGCACGTTCATTGCGGCGACGACGGAAATACACCGCATAAATCCAGGCGCCACACCTGTGCTCGCTACGACCGGCGCAGTGACGCCGATGGCTGCAGCGGAGATCGGCAAGCGCGGTTGGAAGATCGTTCAGCTCAAGCCGCAACGCTGACGTGCCGTAACCATGATTTAAGCCTTAAATTCGTTTCCGGCGTGGTCATGGCCTTGGGGGAGGGCAATGAGACGGCGTAGAGGAGCAAAAAAAACGACAACGCGGCGTCGCAAGCCGCGCGCGGCTAATTTGCGCAAGACAACCTCTCGTCAGCAGCGTCATTCCAATTACGGACCGAGAAAGACGACTGAGCAGCTCAGGCGGGAGCTCGACGAGTCACTTCAGCAGCAGACGGCAACGTCGGAAGTTTTGAAAGTTATCTCGAGTTCGCCGGGCGAGCTCAAGCCCGTCTTTGATGCGATGCTGACAAATGCAACGCGCATTTGCGAGGCCACGTTCGGCCACCTTTGGCTCCTCGAAGGGGATGCCTTCCGGGCGGTGGCGGTCCAAGGCAAGAAAAGTGTGGTCGATCTATTGCTTCGCAATCCCGTAGCCGACCAACGCGAGATTTTTGGAACGCCACTGGGTCGCCTCGCCAAAACCAAAACAGTTGTCCATATTCCTGATTTCCGGGCTGATCAGTCATTCATTGAGAAGAATGCCCGCATAGTTCCTCTCGTCGAACTCTCGGGCGCGCGGACCTTTGTAGCGGTGCCAATGCTCAAAGAAGGCGAACTCATTGGCGCCATTGCCATGTATCGTCAGCAGGTGCGGCCATTCACTGCTAAGCAGATCGATCTGGTTCAGAACTTTGCGGCTCAAGCAGTTATCGCGATCGAGAATACGCGTCTGCTGAGCGAGTTGCGGGAATCGCTCCAGCAGCAGACGGCCACCGCCGATGTGCTGAAGGTCATCAGTCGTTCGGCGTTCGATTTGCAGACGGTGCTCGATACGCTGGTAGAGTCCGTGACGCGGTTGTGCGCTGCCGATCAGTCTTGGCTATTCCAGCGTAACGGTGACTATTTGCACTGGATGGCGAGCTATGGCGTTGCAACCGGCCAATACCCGCAACTCAGAGAGTTTTTCATTGGCCGCGACGTTCCGCAGGATCGAGGCAGTGTTGTGGGGCGAGCCGCGTCGGAAGGCAAATTGGTTCACGTTCCCGACGTACTTGCGGATCCAGAATATAAGTGGAGTGAAGCCCAAAAAATTGGCGGCTACCGGGCCGCTCTTGGCGTCCCGCTCTTGCGCAAGGGAAATGTGGTCGGGGTTATCTTTGTAGCGAAAACCATCCCCGAGCCATTTACCGCAAAACAGATCGAGCTGGTAACGACTTTCGCCGACCAGGCTGTGATCGCCATTGAAAACACACGTCTGTTCAGTGAACTGCAGACACGAACCGACGACCTCTCAGAGTCGCTCCAACAGCAGACGGCCACCGCCGACGTTCTCAAAGTCCTTAGTCGTTCAACGTTCGACCTTCAGACGGTGCTCGATACACTCGCTGAGTCTGCGGCGCGCCTCTGCGAGGCATTCGATTCAATCATTATGCTGCGCGACGGCGAACTGCTTCGCGTCAGGGCCCATTACGGCCCGATTCCGGCGGATTTTATGGACTTCCCAATTGGACGTGGGTGGGTCACCGGGCGTGCCTTTGTCGATCGCGTGCCAATCCACATCCACGATCTTCAGGCGGCCGTCCGTGAGTTTCCGGATGGCGGCGAGATGGCAATCCGCCTCGGCCACCGGACGATTTTGGCCGTTCCTCTGCTCAGGGAAGGCGAGGCCATCGGCGCGCTCGTGATCCGTCGCACCGAGCTTAAACCATTTACAGATAAGCAGATTGAGTTGGTCGAGACTTTTGCCGACCAGGCCGTAATCGCGATCGAGAATGTGCGACTATTCGATGAGGTTCAGGCGCGCACGCACGATCTCACTGAATCGCTAGAGCAGCAAACAGCGACCTCAGAAGTTCTCAAGGTCATCTCAAGTTCGCTCAATGATCTGAAGCCCGTGTTCGAGACGATCGGGCAACGCGCCGAGAAACTTTGCGCCGCTGAGATCAGTGTCATCTCGATGGTCGATGGCGATCTGATCCGCCTGATGTCCATCAACGGCGTAACAGAGGACGGCATAGAAGCGGTTCGACGCGTATATCCGATGCGCCGCGACGATGAAACAATTACGGCTCGTGCGATACGATCGTCGGCCGTGTGTCACGTTTCTGACGTCCTGGAAGATGTTCTCTATCGAAGTAAGGACGCCGCGCGCGCGAGCGGTTTTCGTGGTTGCCTTGCTGTGCCGATGATCCGGGAGGGAGAGGTCATCGGAGCGATCTTTGTGGCGCGCAGGGAACCGGGCCTTTTTGCGGATGCTCAGGTTCAGCTTCTCAAGACATTTGCCGATCAAGCCGTCATCGCGATCGAAAATGTACGGCTTTTCAACGAGACCAAGGAATCGCTCGATCAGCAGACGGCGACCGCCGATGTATTACGTGTCATCTCGAGGTCGCCAACTGACATCCAACCTGTACTGGATGCCATTCTGGAAACGGCAGGACGCCTATGCGAATCGGAATACGCCTGCTTTTTCAGGTTACAGGACGGCAAAGGTCACTTGGCAGGATCAAACAACGCCACAGCAGAATACATCAAGTACCTTTCGGAAAACCCGCTCAAAATCGACCGTGGGTCGCTCGTCGGCCGCACGGTACTTGAGGGCCGCGCGGTTCATATCCCTGATTGCCTAGCCGATCCCGAATACACGTCGCATGCATACGCCCGCACTGGCCAACATCGCTCGTTACTGGGGGTTCCGTTGTTGCGCGACGGCGTGCCTGTTGGTGTCATTGGGCTCCTGCGTACGACAGTTAAGCCGTACACGGATAAGCAGATCGAGTTGGTTACGACCTTTGCCGACCAGGCTGTGATCGCAATCGAAAATGTCCGGCTATTCGATGAGGTACAAAAGCGCACGGAGGAGTTGACCGAATCACTTCAGCAGCAAACGGCGACCGCCGATGTTCTCAAAGTCATCAGCCGCTCAACCTTTGACTTGCAGACGGTGCTGCAAACCCTCGTCGAATCAGCTGCACGGCTTTGCGATGCCGAGCAGGGGACAATCACCCGCCAGGTCGACGGGATCTTTTATCGTGCCGCAACTTACGGGTTTTCGTCTGAATTCACAGAACAGGTAAGGGATCTGCCCGTTAAAATTGAGCGCGGTTCGGCCAGCGGACGAGCACTGGTCGAGGGCCAGATTATTCATATTCCTGATGTGCAGGTGGACGCGGACTACACTTTTGATGAGGCCATCAAGTTGGGAGAATTTCGTACTGCGCTTGCTGTTCCGATGCTGCGCGAGGGTGTGGCAATCGGCGTTCTGGCGCTGACCCGCAAGGAGGTTCGCCCATTCACCAAAAGGGAATTCGACCTGGTCACCACATTTGCCGACCAGGCGGCAATTGCCATCGAAAATGTTCGACTGTTCGACGAGGTGCAAGCGCGCACGCGCGAACTTGGCGAGTCGCTGGAACAGCAGACGGCGACCTCGGAGGTGCTTAAGGTTATCTCCAGTTCGCCGGGCGAACTCAAGCCGGTCTTCGATGCCATGTTGTCGAATGCAACGCGCATCTGCGAAGCGACATTCGGCAATCTATTTCTTCGAGAGGGACGGATCTTTACCGCCGTCGCGGTCCACAGCAAGGAGAGTTACGCCGACTTTTGGCGTGAAAATCCAACAATCGACCTGCGTAGCCAGCCGGGAATCCCGCTCGATCGTGTCGTTGAGACCAAACAGGTCCTCCACATCCCTGATCTCCGGGACGATCAATCCTACAAAGGTAAAAACAGCAACATCGTTGCCCTCGTCGAAGTCGCGGGCGCTCGAACGTTTGTAGCCGTGCCGATGTTAAAAGACGATGAGCTCATCGGTGCGATCGCCATGTATCGTCAGGAAGTCCGGCCGTTCACTGACAAGCAAATCGAGCTGGTCAAAAACTTCGCCGCGCAGGCTGTTATCGCCATCGAGAACACACGCCTGCTGAGCGAAATCCGTGAATCGCTTCACCAGCAGACGGCGACATCGGACGTGCTCAAGGTCATCAGCCGCTCGACGTTCGATCTCCAGACCGTGCTCGATACGCTGGTCGAGTCAGCCGCTCGGCTGTGCGAAGCGGATATGGCGTCAATCAATCGTGAAAAGGATGCCGTTTATCGTCAGGCCGCATCCTACGGCTTTTCACCCGAATTTCAGGCCTACATGAACACCCACCCGATTGCCGCCGGAGAGGGATCGATTGTTGGCCGTGCCGTAATGCATGGCGGCATCATTCACATCCCTGACGTTATGGCGGATCCAAACTACAAGATGACGGAGGCGGCAACTGTTGGCGGCGCTCACACGATGTTGGGGGTGCCGCTCCTGCGCGAAGGAACTCCCATCGGGGTGATCGTTCTCCAGCGTAAAGCCGTGCGGCCGTTCACCGACAAACAAATTGAGCTGGTCGAGACATTTGCCGACCAGGCGGTGATCGCTATCGAAAATGTTCGCCTGTTCAATAGTGTTGAGGCGCGGACTCGCGAGCTGGCTGAATCGCTGGAGAATCTACGCACCGCACAGGATCGCCTCGTGCAGACGGAGAAGCTCGCCTCGCTTGGGCAACTGACAGCCGGCATCGCACATGAGATCAAGAACCCGCTTAATTTCGTCAACAATTTTTCGGGAATTTCCACCGAACTGATCGATGAATTGCAGGAAGCCCTCAGCGGCATATCGATCGACAAGAAAACGCGTGCCGAAATTACCGAGCTGACTGATACGCTGCGGAGCAATCTCGAAAAGGTCGTTCAGCACGGCAAACGCGCCGATTCGATCGTCAAGAACATGCTGCTGCATTCGCGTGCAGGCTCGGGCGATCACCGGGCTGTCGAAATCAATGCCGTCGTCGAAGAAAGCCTCAACCTTGCCTACCATGGTGCGAGGGCAGAGAAGCAAGGTTTCAACATCACGCTAGAACGGTCATTTGATCCTGCTGCCGGCGAGGTCGATGTGTTTCCGCAGGAAATCACCCGCGTGCTGCTCAATCTCATTTCGAATGGTTTCTATGCGGCAACAAAACGAAAGGGGCAGCCAGGGGCGGACGGTTACGAGCCCACTTTGGCGGCCGCCACGAGGAATCTCGGTGACCGTGTAGAGATCAGAATTCGCGACAACGGCACCGGGATTCCGCCCGACGTGAAAGACAAGATGTTCAATCCGTTCTTCACAACCAAGCCGGCCGGGGAGGGGACGGGGCTTGGCCTATCCATCAGTCACGATATCATCGTCAAGCAGCATGCCGGGTCGATCGAAGTCGATACCCAGCCCGGCGAGTTCACTGAATTCAGGATTGTTCTCCCTCGCACCGCGGCATCACTTGCAAAATCAGGAGCATGAGCGTGAGCGTCCTTATTCTTGTGGTCGATGATGAGCCTGATGTGGAGATGCTATTTAGGCAGCAATTCCGGCGCGATCTCCGCTCAGGCCGTTTCACCATGGAGTTCGCCCAATCTGCACCCGACGCGCTGCAATGCATCAGCGACGCACGCAACGCCTCGCTGATCCTGATCCTGTCTGACATCAACATGCCGGGTATGACTGGTCTTGAGCTGTTGCCCAAGGCCAAGGCCGTTCGACCGGACGTGCCGGTCATCATGATCACTGCCTATGGCGATGCAGAAACCAAGCGCAAGGCATTGGAGGGGGGCGCTGAGGCGCTTTTCACCAAGCCTATTGATTTTGGGATGCTTCGCAGCGAAATCGACATGCGCGTCGAGTCCGCCGCCTAAGAGAATAATACGTCCGGGGCGACAACCCGACTGCCGGCGATTGCGCTTTGCGAAGACCATCGCCTCAGTGCTGGATCGGGGTGCCTCAATGCAATAGGCTTTCTGTTCCACGGTTCAAAAAATCCATCAACTATCTTCGACCTCACAGGGGGAAACGATGAAACAGTCCCGCCGCCAGAAATCACCTAAGCGACACAGCCGCCGAGACTTCCTCATCAAAACCGCTGGCAGTGCGATGGCCGCCGGCGCGTTCGGTGCATACCCGCTCAGAGGCTGGGCAGCCGATCCCGTGAATATCGGTGGCCTCTATCCGGTGACCGGCAGCATGGCGCAAATCGGCGTAGGGATTGTTGCCGCGGCGAAGCTCGCCGTCGAGATGGTCAATGAAGCCGGCGGCATCAAGTCGCTCGGCGGCGCTAAAATGAACCTGATCATCTCCGACATTCAGAGCGACACCACCGTCACGCGAACTGAAACCGATCGCCTGATCTCCAGCAACAAGCTGTCTGCCATCCATGGCTGCTTTGCCAGCGCCTTCACGCTGATCGCGAGCGAGGTCGCCGAACGTGCAAAAATGCCTCTGCTGACGGGTTCGAGTTCCGATCAGCTCAACAAGGGCCGCACCTATACCTTCACTCCGTTTGCGCGCGCCTCGCAATTCGCCAAGGCGCAGCTGCAAATGTCAAAACTCGTGGGTGAAAGCCCGAAGGTAGCGGTGATCTTCGAGAACACTGCGTTCGGCACCTCGACGTCCAACGGATTAAAAGAGCTTGCGCCCGCCGAGGGCGTTGAGATCGTAATGTTCGAACCATATTCGGCCGGCTTTGCCGATGCCGGCCCGCTCATCAACAAGGTCAAAGCGTCAGGTGCCAACGCGCTTTTCTCGGTCTCATATCTAAACGATCTCATTTTGATCGTGCGCACGGTCAAGCAGGTCGGCCTCAATATCGCGATCAACGGGGGTTCCGGCGGTTTCGTCATTCCCGATTTCTACAAGAACGTCGGCAAGCTTGCGGAAGGCTTGCAAGGCGTGGCGCATTGGAACCACGACATGGACGAGAACGCGCAGAAAGTGAATGTCGAATACAAGAAGCGGACCGGCGAATTCCTTTTCGAATATGCCGGCGGACTTGTCGCGCAGACGTTCATGATCGCCGATGCGCTCGAGCGGGCAGGGTCAGCTGATCCGCAAAAAGTGCGCGACGCTCTCGCAACCCTCGATGTCTCGTCAGGCTATGCGGCAATGGCGCCTGGGGGGAAGGTCAAGTTTGGACCTGACGGCAAGAACATCTACGGCTATCCGGTTGGCGTGCAGTGGCAGAACGGCGATCTGGCGAGCGTCTTCCCGAAGGCGGACGCGCGTGCGCCGCTGCTGAAGACCTGAAACGCCCTCCAAAGCGATGCTGGAAATAGTGGCCCAGGCCGTCATCAACGGCCTGCTCATTGGCGGAATCTATGCGCTCGTAAGTATCGGCGTCACGCTGATCTTCGGCGTCGTCAAGATCGTCAATTTCGCCCAGGGCGAATTTGTGATGATCGGGATGTACATCAGCTTTTTCCTGTCCACCCAACTCGGCATCGACCCTATCGTCTCGCTTGTCGTGTCGATGCCGGTGCTGTTCGTCGTTGGCGTCCTGGTCCAGCACTTTTTGATCCGCAGGGTTCTGGGCCTCAATGACTTGCCCCAGATCTTTCTCACTTTCGCGTTGTCCCTGCTGATCCTGAACCTTTCACTGATGCTGTTCACGGCAAATTACCGCACGGTACACACCTGGTATTCTGACGAGGCGCTTCACATCGGCGGGCTTTATATTCCGGTGGCGAAGCTCATAGCCTTCGTGCTTGCGATGGCCTTGAGCGCAGCACTGTGGGTCTTCCTGCACATCACCGATCTCGGCAAAGCGATGCGCGCGGCGGCGCAAAAGCCAGAAGTTGCGATGCTGATGGGCATCAATCCCAACCGCGTGTTCTGTGTCGCGCTCGGCATCGCGCTGGCGCTCGCCGGCGCGGCGGGATCGCTGCTGATGCCGTTTTATCCGGCCTATCCGATGGTCGGCCAGGTGTTCGTGCTGATGGCATTCGTCGCGGTTGTTCTGGGCACGCTGGGCAACGTCGTCGGCGCCCTGATCGCCAGCCTTATGATGGGGGTGGCAGAATCGCTTGGCATTCAATTCATCGGCGCCGACTCCGGGCTCATCGTCGTCTTCCTAATGCTACTCCTGACGCTAGCCGTGAGACCGAGTGGGTTGGCCGGCGGAAGGGTGCGATGACGGGGGGATTGCGCAACTGGGGTATGCTTTCGGTCTGCGTGCTCGCGATCATCGTTCTCGCGCTGCCTCTGGTGGTGAAGAACTCATTTGCCATCGACATTTTCATCCGTGTGCTGCTGTTTGCCTTTATCGGCGTTGCCTGGAATCTGATTGGCGGCTACGCCAAGCAACTTTCGCTCGGCCACGCCGCCTTTTTCGGGCTTGGCGCCTATACCTCAACGATCCTGCAGATCGATTTCGGCATCTCACCGTGGATCGGCATGGTCGGCGGTGGTGTCGTTGCCGCGCTCGCCAGCCTGCCGATCGGCTGGCTGTGTTTCCGTTTGCGCGGCCCGTACTTCGCAATCGCTACGATTGCGACGGCGCAGGTGCTGATGTTGATTTTCCTGAAATTTCGCGACTTGGCATGGGGCGCCGAAGGCACGACAATTCCCAACCTCGGCAATGCTCCCCTGATGATGCAATTTGAAGGCAAGACGGCCTATTACTACGTTGCGCTCGGGCTGCTCGCGATTGGGTTGGCGATCACATATAGGATCGAGCGGTCGTGGATGGGCTATTATCTCGTCGCTATCGGCGAGGACGAGGATGCCGCCGAGGCGATCGGTGTGAATGCGCCGCGCGTGAAGCGCGACATTTACATGATCAGCGCATTCCTCACCGCTTTAGCCGGCACATTCTACACTCAGTACATCTACTTCATCGATCCGAACACGGCATTCAACTTCAGTGTGTCGATTGAGGCGGCGCTGGTGTCAATCGTCGGCGGCGTCGGCACGTTGTGGGGACCAGTCATCGGCACGGTGCTACTGGAGGCAACATCGGCGCTGCTGCAAAGTTGGCTTGGCAGTTCGACCGGCGGCGTGCAACTGACCGTGTACAGCCTGATCCTGATGGCGGTGATCTTGTGGAGGCCGACCGGGATCATGGGTTTCATCACTGAAACATATCAGCGCCACGTTCGCGCACAGGGCGGTACTGTGAAGGCGGCCCTCGATGGCTGACGCGCTCATCATTAGGAATTTGAGCAAGCGGTTTGGCGGGTTACGCGCCGTCCAGGATGTCAGCTTTTCCGTAAAAGAGGGTGAAACGCTCGCTCTCATAGGGCCAAACGGTGCCGGCAAGACGACGAGTTTCAACCTCATCACCGGCCATTACCGGCCGGATACGGGTTCGGTCTCCGCCTTCGGACAGGAAATGGTCGGCCTACGCCCGTATGACATTTGCGCACATGGGCTAGCGCGCACATTTCAGGTCGCCAAGCCGTTCGGCGGGATGACGGTGCTGGCCAATGTGATGACAGGCGCGTTTCTGCGTGACAAACATATCGACGCCGCACGCAAAATCGCCCGCGAGGCGATCGAATTTGTTGGGCTGTCGGCGAAAGAACACTCGGCAGCGCGCGACCTGACGACGATCGATCAGCGGCGGCTCGAGATGGCGCGTGCGCTGGCGACGCAGCCGCGGCTGTTGCTTCTCGACGAGGTCATGGCCGGGCTGAACCCTTCGGAAATCGATCAAGCCGTCGCGCTGGTCGGAAAGTTGTCGAAACGCGGTCTGACCATTGTCATTGTCGAGCACGTGATGCGGGCCATCATGGCCGTTGCCCGCCACATCGTGGTGCTCGATCACGGGCAAAAGATTGCCGAGGGCAACCCCAATGAGATTGTTGCGAACCAGGACGTGATCCGTGCGTATCTGGGAACCGGATATGTCCATGTTGAAGCCCAGGGAGGGACCTAAGTGCTGTCGCTGTCTGGAGTGAGCGCCAGCTACGGATCGGTCCCGGCTGTCGGCGACGTCAGCATCGAGGTCGGCGAGGGCGAGGCCGTGGGTCTGCTGGGCGCGAACGGGGCGGGCAAAAGCACGACGCTGCGCGCGATTTCGGGCCTTGTCCCGCTGACATCGGGCACCATCAAGTTCCTGGGAACGGACATCGCATCATTGCCACCCTATAGGATCACCGAATTGGGAATAGCTCATGTGCCCGAGGGCCGTCAGGTCTTCCCTGAAATGACCGTGCAGGAAAACCTTGAGATCGGAGCCTATGTCCCGAGCGCCAAGGCCGAACGCAGCCGATCGCTCGATCTGGTATTCGGCATTTTCCCCGTGCTGGCGGAGCGCCGCAAACAACTCGCCGGCACCATGAGCGGCGGCGAACAGCAGATGCTCGCGGTGGGCCGCGGCCTGATGTTGAAGCCTCGATTGCTGATGCTCGACGAGCCTTCGTTGGGGCTCGCGCCTGTGGTGACCGATGTCACGTTTGAGAAAATCCGCGAAATTCACGCGATGGGCACAGCGATTCTACTGGTCGAGCAAAACGTGAGCCGGGCGCTGACCCTGGTGCAGCGTGCCTATGTGCTCGAGAGCGGTCACGTGATCATGCATGGGGCATCTGCTGAACTCGCGAACAACAAGCAAGTGCAGGCGGCTTACCTCGGCATGTAGGTGACAACGGCTGGGCATTCATCCCAATAAAAAAACCCCGCCGTTCTGGCGGGGTTAAGTTTGGATAGGAGAGCCCGAAGGCTCGCGTCACGCGACGCAACGCGGGGGAAAGTCTGGCGCTACGCCGGAATTCGCTCGTCTGCCTCGGTCGGCTCGCGTAGCACGTAGCCGCGGCCCCACACCGTTTCGATGTAGTTCTTGCCGGAGGAGGCATTGGCGAGTTTCTTGCGCAGCTTGCAGATGAACACGTCGATGATCTTGAGCTCCGGCTCGTCCATGCCGCCGTAGAGATGATTGAGGAACATCTCCTTCGTGAGCGTCGTCCCTTTGCGCAGGGAGAGCAGTTCGAGCATTTGATATTCCTTGCCCGTGAGGTGCACGCGCTGGCCGCCAACCTCGACCGTCTTGGTGTCGAGGTTGACCACCAGATCGCCGGTGTTGATGACCGATTGGGCGTGACCCTTGGATCGTCGAACGATCGCGTGGATGCGGGCGATCAGCTCGTCCTTGTGGAACGGTTTGGTCATGTAGTCGTCGGCGCCGAAGCCGAGACCTTTGACCTTATCTTCGATTCCGGCGAGGCCGGAGAGGATCAGGATGGGCGTCTTAACTTTTGAGACGCGGAGGGAGCGCAGAACCTCGAAGCCCGACATGTCGGGCAGGTTCAGGTCCAGCAAAATGATGTCGTAGTCGTAGAGCTTGCCGAGGTCGACGCCCTCTTCGCCGAGATCCGTCGTGTAGACGTTGAAACTCTCGGATTTGAGCATGAGCTCGATGGATTGTGCGGTCGCGCTATCGTCTTCAATGAGCAGAACGCGCATTTAAGTCCCCTTCTCGCCGCAACCGGCCCCTGAGGTCACGCCGCAATGCCGCGGCGAGTATGAAAAAAACGCGGTGGGACAAACCGATTCGAGACTATCTGGGCATGGTTAACAAAACCTGATTCTCCCATGCAAGTGCGCCGTAGGCAGAAAGGCCCGAATCGGCGTAAGATGTTGCTCGAGAGTGGTTTTTTGGCCACGTCCGGTCTCATGTCCTAGTTTAAGAGTCAGATCTAACCGACTCTGGCGACTCGCCCCTTCCGTCCTGGCTTGGGCGCTTCTAAAGCCGTAGTCCCGTGGACGAATGACCCAATGATTAACGACCCGGGTAAACACCAAGTTAATGCACCCACCCGTCCGGTAAGCCTAAGGGCCGGTTTACGGCGGGTTTGCCGTGCGGCGCAGGGACGAAAATTATGAAGGCGCTGGCCGAACAAATCGTCGATATCGACGGCGTTGAAAT
>JBGQLL010000082.1:0-12516 GCA_041500065.1 Pseudolabrys sp. | reverse complement strand
CCAAGACCAGCACCGACCGTCGCCTCTGCACTCGCGCCGCTGTACTGACCGGCAAGCGCGCCGAAGCGACGAGTGGTCGCTGCATAAACCGCCCACACCAGTTCGCCTCCGGCAGTGGCGCCAAGATCGAGACCGAACTTGTTGATCCCCCCGACATACACTTCACGCGGTCCCGGCTGGGACGGGGTAAACATGCACGTCACGTCTTTATGCGAAGTAATGATTAAGCCAATGCCGCCGGAGATGTCGCAAGTCAGTGTCCCGGCTTTCACCGGTTCGGCTTGCGCCATCGTTGGTGCGGGTGCTGCCACCGCCGCGGTGACCGCCAAGGCGGCAAGAACGCTCAATGGCCTATGCATATGAAACTCCTTTTCAATTAACGGTGGCTATCAACGTTGAAGAAACACACAAGTTCCGTTGCGCCGCCGGTCGAATTCGAAAAATAACCGTCAATTCATCAGGCAACACAGCGGCCGGGGAAATTGGCCCGAGAGCTGGCCGATAGCGAACTAAAGACCGGTTCGCACCCAATTAACATTGCCGGTGCACTTGATGGAGACGTCCGACCGCTGTTTGCCAGCGGCACTTGCAGCCGGTCGCCTTTATGTGTGCGGTCAACAACCAGTTCGGCCGTGCTTCCATCGACGGAAGGCCATGTTCCTATGGCCAGACCGAGACCGGCAGGCGGTGCAATGGCATCCATCGCGACCAACAGCACAAGACCCGCAAGACTATACGACAGAAATCCGCGCATCTTCGCTTTCCATATTCCAGTCGACAGGCCTGGCGTAGCCAAACCGTGCGCTCAGCGAGCGTGACTAGAACGGCGGGCGTCGAATTATGTTCCGGGTGCTCAACGCAGGGCGAGAATCTGGCTCGCCGGAATTTCGATGTGACACTGCAACCCATTCGGATCGAAGTCCAAATTAACTTTAGCATCAAGCGCACGGGCCAGGTTACGCTCGATGACTATGCTGCCGAACCCTTTCTTGCGCCTAGCCTTCACCTTGGGGCCAAGCCTCTCCTTCCAGTCTAGATCGACAGCGCCTTCCGCCCGGTCGCCGCGCTGATTCCAGGTGATGGACACTCGTCCATTCGGGACTGAGAGCGCTCCGTATTTCGCAGCGTTGACTGCAAGTTCATGCAGCGCGAGGCCCAGGTTTTGTGCCGCTTCGGGCTTTAGCGCGAGCGCCGGCCCTTCAATCGACACTTGATTTGTCGACTCATCCAGATAGCCGCCAAGCTGCGAGCGTATTAGCTCACCGAGTGAAGCCCCATACCAGCTTTCACGCACAAGAAGATCGTGCGCCGCAGCGAGGGCCTGTAGCCGTGCGCCAAACTGAGTCAGGAAGCCGTCGATTGAGCCTGCATGACGTGCCGTCTGCCGCGCCATTGCCTGAATGACCGCCAGCAAGTTCTTCGATCGATGCGTCAGCTCGCGCAGCAACAACCGCAAATGTGCTTCACCCTCCTTGCGTTCGGTCACATCGACTGACGCGCAAGTCAGGCCAACAACATCACCGGATTCGTTACGGAGCGGCTCAATGTGCAAATCATGCCAGCGCATTCCGGGCGCATCTTCGAGCGGCACCTCCGCCCGTTTGGCCTCACCGCTCGCGAGCACCTCTCGTTTCAAGGCGATCAGGGCGGCACTGCCATCCGGTTTCAGAATGTCCGCATCGGTATGACCGAGAATGTGTTCGACAGAGCGCCCCAGCATCGAATTGCTGATCGAGGTATATCGAAGATCGCGATCTTGGGTATACACGGTCACCTGTGAGCCACGCAGTGCGGTTTCATATCGTGCAAACCGCGCCCGCAACAGATTCAGCTCCCAGGCCTGCGCACTGACCTGATCTTGCAATTGGCGGCATTCGCTCTCGAGCTTGGCTAGTTCGGTTTCTTGCGCGCCGGACATGTTGCGCACCACTGTACTTGTTTTGTTACGTCCCAGCGCATGTCGCAACCGGGCGCTATCGGCTTTTCATATCAAGACGGTCATTGAACGAGGAGTCAACGAAGGCGATCACTGTGCTTTCTCAAGTTAAACGGGTCGCAGCCGCATAAATCCGAAGACTGCAAGAGAATTTAACGCTGGGGACCGCAAACTGTTGCAATGTCTATTTGCTGCCGCGCCGCAGCGGTTCGCCGGCCAGCGCGAAATAGAGCTTGTTGTGCCCGTTGAAGCCGGACCTCGGCTACGCTCGCAAGGTCGGTCGTATGTCTTAGCTCGCACGTCGCTCGCGCCGCCTGGCATTGCGCTCGAAAAACAAGGCCTGGCTTAGCACCGCGGACACTGTCGAGGGTTGAAACGGCTTGGCGATCAGGAAGGCCGGCTCCGGACGTTCGCCGGTAAGAAACCGCTCCGGATAGGCAGTGATAAAAATGACCGGCACTTCGAATGACCGCAACATTTCGTTCACTGCATCAAGGCCGGAGCTGCCGTCTGCAAGCTGAATGTCGGCAAGGATGATCCCCGGCCGTTTGGCCTTTACGAGCGCCACAGCCTCGGCAT
This sequence comes from Pseudolabrys sp., assembly GCA_041500065.1. Taxonomy (GTDB): domain Bacteria; phylum Pseudomonadota; class Alphaproteobacteria; order Rhizobiales; family Xanthobacteraceae; genus Pseudolabrys. The sequence goes on along the minus strand of JBGQLL010000082.1, from coordinate 10,001 downwards.
GGGTGCGCGCAACGCCGAGAACGCGGTGGCCCAGACTTTCTACCAATCCTTCGAGATCGAGCGCGATGAACGTCTCGTCTTCGATGATCAGCACGTCAGTGGCAATCTCAGCAGCGAGCTCGCGCCCGGATTCTTCGACAAGGTCGCGTAAAGTAGGTGCATCGATATCCAGCACCTTGGCGGCGTCATCCTCTGACAATCCCTCGAGGGCGACCAGCAAGAAGGCTTGGCGGGGCTTCGGGGGGATCTGAGCGAGATGACGTTCGACCGGTTGAGCAGTGCTTCCACCGGATGACTTGCCGTTGAGCGCGACGGAATTCCAGATTTTCGTGAAAAGTCGATAAAGCGCGATCCGGGTCGAAAGGCCGGCATCCAGCACCTTGGGGTCCTGGATCAATGCCTCGAGCGTAGCGGCCACATAAGCGTCGCCGGAAGCCTGGCTGCCGGATAGCGCGCGTGCGTACCGACGAAGATAAGGCAAATGCTGAGCAACTGCTTGTGATGTCGACAAGAATCCCTCCCGAATCAATACGCATCGCGGCCGATTGGGGTCCCGCCCCCACTCCGATCAGCCTATAGCGCCTCAACGCCAATGCCGCAAAAAAGTTCCGATCTGGGAGGAACCATCTGCCAGGTCAGGGGTTTTTCTCAGAACCAAGGGGAGAACCGGCGCCCGCCCAAGGGCTCGGAAGTTTGGGGTTGAAAAATGAACGAACGAAAGCCCGTGGGACAGCGAGATCCAATGGAAGCCGCCGCAACACGGAGCAAGAAGCCCAATGTCAAACCGGCCAAGCTTGGTCGGGATGTGCAGGCACGTCTCGGCCAGCAATTGCGCGCCATGTACGACGAAGTCGTGAACCAAGGCGTCCCTGATCGGTTCAACGACCTTATCAGTCGCCTCGATGGTAGCGGAAAAAAGGACCCGCAATAATGCCGATGGACGAGTCGGTCCGCAAAGCCGTTCTCGCTGCGGTGCCAAGCCTCCGCGCATTCGCGATCTCGTTGTGCGGGAACGTGGATCGGGCGGACGACCTGGTGCAAGAAACGTTGCTGCGTGCACTTGCCAACATCGACTCCTTCCAACCCGGCACGAACATGTCCGCCTGGCTGTTCACCATCCTGCGCAACCATTTCCGTTCGGAATACCGGAAGCGCCGGCGCGAGGTTGAAGACAGTGACGGCCATCATGCCGAGTCGCTGAAGTCGCAGCCCGAACAATATGGCCACGTTGAATTTCGGGAATTTCGTGAGGCACTAGCGCAGCTGCCTTCTGACCAACGCGAGGCACTGATCCTGGTGGGCGCTTCGGGCTTTTCCTATGAGGAGGCGGCCGGTATCTGCGGGTGCGCAGTTGGTACCATCAAATCACGCGTCAACCGGGCGCGTACACGGTTGGCTGAGTTGCTACACGTCAATAGCGCTGAAGACTTCGGCCCCGATGAAACCACTCGCGCGATACTTGCAAGCGGCGGGGAATAGAGCTTGTCGGCTTAAAAAAAGTTCATAGCACCGAGCGACGGAAGTTGAAGCGGGCACGCTAGCGCACGATCCCAAAAGGTGGGACTGTGTCAGTTATGCGCGAGCGAAAAAAATCTGGGTTAAAAACATATCAAGCGAAGCGGCGTTTTGGCGTCACCGCCGAACCGAAGGGCAAGGTAGCACGCAAGCGCGGCAACGCATTTGTCATCCAAAAGCACGCCGCACGGCGGCTGCACTACGATCTTCGTCTCGAGCTCGACGGTGTGATGAAAAGCTGGGCGGTAACGCGCGGCCCAAGTCTTGTGCCCGGTGAGAAGCGTCTGGCGGTTCAGGTCGAGGACCATCCGATCGCGTACAACAAATTCGAAGGCACGATCCCGCAAGGCGAATATGGCGGCGGCACCGTCATGATCTGGGACCGCGGACATTGGCAGCCGGAAGACGATCCGCACAAAGGCCTCGCTAAAGGCCATCTCGCATTTACGCTCGACGGTGAGAAGCTGGGTGGCGGCTGGCATCTGGTGCGCATGCATCGCCGGCCCGGCGAAAAGCGCGACAATTGGCTTCTGATCAAACAGCACGATGAGGCAGAGCGCTCCGCCAACGATGAAGACATCCTGGAAGAACAGCCTCGCTCAGTTGTCACCGGGCGCACGATGGATGAGATTGCAAGGGGCCCAAAGAGAGAATGGCGAAGCAATGGGTCAAAAACGGCAGAGCCCAAGGTCGGATCATCAAAGGCTACAAAAAAGTCTACGACACGCAAGCGCGCGCCAGCCGCCGCAATCAAGCTCCTGCGTCGCAGGGACAGCGTGGCGCCGCCCAGAACCGATACCCTCGCCGGCGTGCGCGCCTCCGCCTTGCCGGCGTTCGTGGCGCCGTGCCTTGCAACACTCTCGGACAAAGCGCCCGACAGTGATATTTGGGTGCATGAAATCAAGTTCGACGGCTACCGCATTCAGGCTCGACTTGAGCGCGGCAAGGTCAAATTGCTCACGCGCAAGGGCCTCGACTGGACCCAAAAGTTTCCGACGATTGCGACGACGATTGCGAAGCTTCCGGCAAAAAGCGCGATGATCGACGGCGAGCTGGTGGCCGAAGATGGCGACGGCATTTCCAGTTTTTCGCTGCTACAACAAGACCTCAAAACCGACCGCCACGATCGAATGGCGTTCTATGCATTCGATCTTTTGTATTTGGACGGCAGTGACTTGAGACAATCGCCTCTCGTTTCGCGCAAGGAGGCACTGGCGCGGCTTCTCAGGCGACAACCGCCCCGGGGTCCGCTGCGGGTGAGCGAGTCCCTGACTGAGCCAGGTTCAACTCTCCTTCGGCACGCCTGCAAAATGGGGCTGGAGGGTATTGTTTCCAAAATCGCCGACGCGCCATACCGCTCGGGCCGCGGCCATGACTGGATCAAAACCAAATGCTCAGACCGCCAAGAGCTCGTTGTCGCGGGCGTAGTACCCTCCACGGCGGATGCGCACGCGGTGGGCGCGCTGGTGCTGGGATTTTATGAACGTGGCAAGTTGCACTATGCAGGACGCACGGGGACCGGCTTCACCCGTGAAGTCGCGCGGTCGCTTTTCCGCAAGCTCAAAACCATAGAGACCGCGAAAGCGCCATTCGAAACGATCCCGGCTGAAGAGCGAGGTGTACGCAAACCTGTCTGGGTTGAGCCGAAAATGGTAGTCGAAGTTGACTTCCACGGTTGGACCCACGGCAACCGTGTGAGACAGGCATCATTTCAGGGCGAGCGAGAGGACAAGGCGGCCAAAGACGTCGTGCGAGAAAAGGCTATCGCCGTTGCAAGCCGGACGGAGAGCGTGAAGCGTAGCGCTCCGATCAAGAAAAATGACGTCAGCGTTGCCGGCGTGCGCCTTACGCATCCAGACCGGGTCTATTGGGAAGACGTCGGGATCACCAAACGTGACCTCGCCGATTTCTATGTACAGGTGTGGAAATGGATGCGGCCACATTTGGTCGGCCGACCGGTGGCATTGGTGCGCTGTCCAGAAGGAGCGTCCGGCCAGTGCTTCTTCCAGAAGCATGCGCGCGCCGGCATCCCCACCGAACACCTTCGTCTTGTGCCTGAAAAGGGCGACAAGATCATCTCCATTGACGATCTCGACGGCCTGATCGCCCTAGCCCAAGGCGGTGTGCTCGAAATCCACACGCGCGGCACGACCATCGACGATCGAGAACGTGCCGACCGGCTCGTGTTCGATCTCGATCCCGGACCTGGCACTGGCTGGAGGGACGTCGTCGCAGCCGCCCGAGATGTGCGCGAGCGGCTGCAGCAGGTAAAGCTTAAAAGCTTCCTCAAGACATCCGGCGGCAAAGGCCTTCACGTCGTGCTTCCGATCAAACCGACACCGTGGGAAGAGGTTAAAAACTTCACGAAGGCTGTCGCTGAGGCCATGGAAGCGGATGAGCCCGACCGATACGTCTCGACTGCCACCAAAGCCAAACGCAACAAGCGCATTTTCGTCGACTATCTGCGCAACAGCCGCGAAGCCACTGCGGTGGCACCCTACTCGACCCGAGCGCGCGCCGGTGCACCTGTATCGGTGCCGATCGACTGGTCCGAATTGGGCAGCCTGAAAGCCGCCAACCAATACACTGTGCAAAACTTGATGCAGCGCCTCTCCCGCCAGCGCACAGACCCGTGGGCGGCTATCGGTCGCGTGAAGCAATCGCTACCAAAGCCACGATAAGGGCGGTTTGCACGTCCTCGATCCCATGCGAGCGATGCCATGGAACGTTGGAACCTGCCCGCGCGTTGGGGGTCCGGCATACATCAGCACACGGACCAAAAGGGGTTATGACGAAAAAAGACAACCACCATCGTACAGCGGCAAACAATTCGCCGCTCGCAACGCAGGAATTCTCAAAATTCGCCCACGCGACCTCCCAATGGACTGGCCATCCCGTCGCATTTCTCCTGGCGCTCGCGGTGGTCATGGCATGGGTCGTTACAGGACCACTCTTTAATTACAGCGATACCTGGCAGCTTGTGATCAACACCGGCACCACAATCGTCACTTTCCTTATGGTGTTCCTGATTCAAAATACCCAGAACCGGGACACGCTGGCCATCCAGCTCAAATTGTCGGAACTCGTGCTTGCCATGAAGGGCGCACAGAATAAATTCGCCGCGATCGAAGACCTGACCGACGAACAGCTTGAGGAATTGCACCAGGACAGCCGTGCCCGCGTTGAGACGACGCTACAGCACATCGAGGGACGCAGGAAGAATCCGCGAAATCGCGCTAGAAATTCGCACGGTGCCGCTCGCGCTACGAAGGCACCAGCGCGGGCCTCTTCATGATTTGTGAATCTTTCTGTGGAACTTTTGTTTTGTGGCCGTAAGTTCGCGGAATAACGGCAGGTATCGAACGGTTTCACTGTGCGCGGGAATGGGAGCGGGTGGATGACCTTCATCAAGGGAGCGGCGGGGCTGGTACTAGTTTGCTGCTTCGCTAGCAATGCGTTTGCTGACAGAGCCCGGCAGTTTTCCGGTGTCGCCGCCTTCTACAGCACCGATTACGCTGGCAAGACCGCCTGTGGTGAACGTTACGACCCCAGAAAATTTACCGCTGCGCACCGCAGCCTTCCGTTCGGTACGCGCCTGCGCGTTACAGACCCGAGATCACTGCGCAGCGTCGTAGTCGTCGTCAATGACCGCGGGCCATTCACAAAGGGGCGCGTTCTCGACCTATCGCTTGCTGCCGCGAAGGCGCTGCGCATGACCGACCGGGGACTGATGAAAGTAACCGCGGTCGTGCAGTAGCCGACCCTACCCCTTCGTCCGGCAGCGCGGATTACATTGGCCCCTCACGGCCACAACCTATTTTCGGCTATAATAGTCGTTACTCCTCCCGCTTCCCGCAAATTTCAAGGATTCAACGATGCCCGCCAAACGCCCGGCGCCACGCCTGTCCCTGATCGACGAGCCAAACATGACCGACGCGCAACGCGCCTTGCTCGCCAGTTTGCGCGCCGGTCCGCGCGGGGCATCGATCACGCCCCGCGGTCCTTTCGCGGTCTGGATGCACGCGCCGGAGTTCGGTGAACTCGCACAAAGGCTTGGCGCTCATTGCCGCTATGGCACGGCGCTGTCATCCCGTTTATCGGAGTTTGCTATCTTATGCACGGCGCGGCTGTGGCGCGCCCAATATGAGTGGTTTGCGCACGCACCCATGGCTGAGAAAGGTGGCGTAAAGCCGAAGACCATTGAAGACTTGCGTCTCGGACGGAAGCCGAAATCGGCGCCGAAAGATGAACTCGCGGTCTACGATTTTGTCCAAGAACTCTACAAAACCCGGCGCGTGACGGACCGGACTTACAAACGGGTTCAGGCGGCACTCGGTGATGCTGCGACGGTCGAACTGGTGGGAATACTCGGCTATTACGCGTTAATTTCAATGACTTTGAATGTCTTTCGAATGTTCCCGCCGGCCGCCGAAAAGCTGGCGTTCTCCGAACCGAAGTAGGAGCGCGCACGACAGTCCCGGCGCGCGCATGCCGGGACTGTCTTTTGTCAAAAAGTTTAATTGTGGATCAGCAATCGCGCCGGGTTTTAACAATCACATTGCCGTTCGGCAGCCGCGTCTTCACGCGTACGGTACGACATTCGGCATGGTGTCGATACCACCCGTAGTGATGACCACGGTCCGCGTGCTCGCGTACTACGACGTCATCACGATCGTGGACGACAACTTGCGCGGACACAGGGACGGCGCCGATGAGCATCGCCCCAACGGCCGCGCCTAGAACGACCATTCGCATTTCAGCCTCCTTTGTTCCCCCGGGGCTTAAGGAACGCAGAGGCAGCGAAATTGTTTCCCGCTAAGAAGCCTTTAGAGCGGCGATTTGAGTTTTTTCAATGCCGCATCTGCATCCCACCGGACGAAGCGCCGCCGGTCTGGGCACCGAGGCTTTGAACGGTGAAATCGACAGCGACCTTACCCGCTTTCTCGAACTCCAGCGTCGCCTTGACGTGCTGGCCTTCCTCAAACGGCTTATTCAACCCAACAAACATCACGTGGTAGCCGCCCGGCTTGAGCTCGATCGTTTGTCCCGGCTTGATTTCGAGGCCTTTGCCGACAGGACGCATTTTCATTACGCCATTGTCCATACTCATCTCGTGAATTTCGAAGCGGCTAGAGACATCCGCCGAACCGCCGATTAGACGATCCGGCGCGCTACCCGCATTGGTGATCGTCATATAGCCGCCGCCGACAGGAGCACCCTTTGCCGTAGCGCGTACCCAAAGCGCCGAAATTTTCAAGCTGCCAACTGTAATGTCTTCGGCCTGCGCCGGTGCGACCCAACAGCCAACCAGAACGACAGCAACGAAGAACCGAATACGGTTCATTTTTGAACTCCTGGAACGCCACTCTCGTCGAAAGGAAGAGACATTCGCCCAATGCGTGAGTCCGGAAAACAAATCTTTGATCGCACAGCCAAGGGCTTCTTGCCTCATTAAATTTGGAAATGCTACTGCCGTTGGCTTTTCGCCGGGAGTCGAATGATCGCGGCCGGTATGCTAAACTCCCTTATGCCCGACCGGAACTCCTCCTCTCCCGACAACGGGTCGCGCGTGGTCAGCTTCAAGCGCAACTCTGCCAGTTCGCGGCCGCCGGCGACAGCACCGGTCGAGGACTTGGCGAAGTACGAGCGCACCGAGGGCACAGATGACTATCGTCACCGAATGATCGTGAATGTGACGGCATTTATTTTTGTAATCGGACTGATCGGCGCGGGGATTTGGTTAGCTGATACCATGGCCGCAATGCGCAAGAACCAGGACTGTGTACTATCAGGACGCCGTGGGTGCACGCCTGTCGAGGTGACCAAGGACCGCTGGTAGCGATTCACGGCCACATCTTGGTTCCCCTGGGCCGAAAAGCTGCTGCGGCCGGATTTTCCGCTAAGTGGCCGTCGCCATTGAACTTGTCCCTATGCTTCGCTATACGGGCATCCAATCGCTTGCCTGGACGTGTGGATTGGGGGCTGTTGCGCGAGCTCGGGCGCGTTGGCCGCCTGCTCGCCAGAACTCCAAATCAACCAGAGAGTTACCGATGTCTTCGACATTCGACACTATCGCCAATATTATCGCTGAGACTTGCGATATTCCGCGCGACTCCATTACGCCGGAAAGTCACGCCATTAATGACCTCGGGATCGACAGTCTCGATTTTCTTGATATTGCTTTCGCTATCGACAAAGCCTTCGGGATCAAGCTTCCGCTCGAGCAGTGGACCCAAGAAGTCAACGACGGCAAGGCCACCACCGACCAATATTTTGTGCTCAAGAACTTGAGCGCCCGCATCGACGAACTCGTCGCTGCCAAGGGGGCCTAAAGCGCGGGTCACATGCGTCTTGAGTACTTTCAGCTGATCGACCGCATCGTCGACCTACGGCTCGCCGACCGCAAGATCGACACTGAGGCGACGGTTCCGACCACAAGCACTGTGTTCGAAGGCCACTTCCCCGGCTTTCCGCTAATGCCCGGTGTGCTGCTAATCGAGACTATGGCGCAAACATCAGGCTGGCTCATTGTCGCAGTAAACCGATTTGAACGCATGGCGTTTCTTGCCGCCGTCAAAGACGCCAAGTTTCGCATGTTTGTTCGACCTGGCCAAAAATTGTCGGTGAAGGCAGCCCTTATCCATGAGGGATCTGGCTATGCGATCACGCAGGCAAATATTGCGCTCGATGGCAAGTCGATCTGTGACGCAACATTGACGCTTCGAGTTCTCGATTTTCCCAATGATGAAATGAAGCTCCGCATGCGCGATGCTGCGGCGCGCGTTGGTTTCCCGGCCGAGGTGCCGGCCGATGGCTAAGAGCGCCCGGGAAGTCTGGATCACCGGCATTGGAATTGTTTCTTGTCTCGGTGAGGGCCCTGATGCGCATTGGCACAAGCTTATGGAAGCGCATCCCAGCGCGGATACGACGGCGTTTGCCCCGTTCGTGGTTCACCCGCTGGCACCGATCAATTTCGATGCGCAAATTCCGAAAAAGGGCGACCAACGCCAGATGGAAAACTGGCAGCGGATCGGCACCTATGCTGCGGGGCTTGCACTCGATTCCGCCGGTGTCAAAGGCAACACCGATCTCCTTTCACGTATGGACATGATTGTCGCCGCTGGCGGGGGTGAACGCGACCTGACCGTAGATTCGAACATCCTGAGTGGCATTTCACGCGCTACGAATCCTGCAGCGTTCTTAAACGAGCGACTAATGAGCGACCTGCGCCCGACTTTGTTCCTTGCGCAGCTCTCCAACCTGCTGGCGGGCAATATCTCTATCGTGCACGGGGTAACCGGCTCGTCGCGAACTTTTATGGGCGAAGAATCTGCCGGCATCGACGCGGTGCGCATCGCCCACGCGCGCATCGGCGCCGGACAAAGCGACATTGCATTGGTTGGCGGCTCCTACAACGGGGAGCGGCCTGATCTCCTGATGCTCTACGACTTCGCGGGCTTCATGCTCAAGGATAAGTACGTGCCAGTGTGGGAGCGTGGGAACGGCAAAGGCGGTTTTGCACTGGCCTCTCTCGGGGCTTTCCTTGTGATGGAGGCGCGAGATCACGCGGAAAGGCGTGGCGCCAAACCTTTGAGCCGCCTCACAACCGTCGTCTCCGACCGCACCAACCGGGAGCCTGGTAAAGCCGCTCAAGCCCTTTCGCAACTCTGGGACAAACTCAAGGACAAGGTAAAAGTTGGCCACGCCGCAATTCTGTCGGGAGCCACAGGCGCCAGCCCGGCGACCGCCGAGGAGCGACTGTTTTTGAAAGCTCACACCGACCTTGCCGTTCGAGCCACCGGCTCATATCTGGGGCATGGGCTGGAGCCGCAATTCCCTATGAATATCGCGCTGGCCACGGTCGCACTTGGTCATGGTAGTCTGTTTCCACCCTGTGACTCCACGGGTTTGGAGCAATCAACGACGGGGGATTTGACGCAAGTGGTGGTAACCGGAGTTGGGCATTGGCGGGGCGAAGGCCTCGCGCTGGTCGAGCGGATTGACTAAGGGAGAACGAAATGGCCGCGGGCAAAGACAGGATGGGCCGACCGGTGGTGGTCGTGACTGGCCTCGGCGTGGTGACATCGCTCGGAGCCGGCAGAACCGACAATTGGGCGAAGCTCACGGCTGGAGAATCCGGCATTAAGACCATCACCCGTTTTCCTACAGATGGCTTGAAAACGCGTATCGCCGGAACTATCGATTACCTGCCGCCGCAGGCCTGCGCCGCTGCATTGACAGAATCATTCGCAGAACTTGCCGCCGAAGAGGCCATCGCACAGTCCGAGCTCGGCAAGTCCGGCCAATTCCCTGGCCCCCTCTTTCTGGCCGTACCTCCAATCGAGCTGGATTGGCCGCAACGACTCGAGGTCGGGGCAAAGTCTGGGGCCAACGACAAGGTGACCTACTCGGACATGTGGCGAGTAAGCGCGGAATTCCCTGCCTATCATCGTCGCTTCCTGCTGGGCTCAGTTGCTGACAATCTG
>JBGQLL010000081.1:0-12610 GCA_041500065.1 Pseudolabrys sp. | reverse complement strand
TATACTCGGCTGGGTAATCAGCTGAGTTATCGGTGCGATGTCCTTGCGAGGGTCGTAGGGCAGCTTCGAAAACAGCAAGGTGTTAATTGCGAGCGGGCCACCGATACTCACTCCAAGAGTCGAACCATCGGGCGCAGCCTTTGCGACAACGTCGGTACCGAGATTGCCACTGGCGCCAGGCTTGTTCTCCACGATAAATGTGCTGGTGGGGTATTTCTGCTGCAGCCCGTCGGCGACCAGGCGCGCCACGATGTCCGGTGTTGATCCGGGTCCGAAGGGCACCACGATGCGCACGGTCTTTGTTGGCCAGCCCTGGGCATGCACAGGAGCGGCACCAGCCAGCAGGAGCAAAAGCGCTCCGATGGCGCGTTTTGACGAACGATATGTCATGGTTGGCATCTAGGATATGTACCATACGAGGACAGCTTGCATTGATTGTCGCTATCCTCTACTGGGGCAGCGAAACTGACATGAGTGTAGCATGGGCTTAGGCATTCTCGTTTTCGGCCTGGTGGTATTTCTCGGGGCACATCTATTCGTCTCGTTCCGCGACGCGCGTGCCGATGTCATCGCGCGCATGGGACTGCTTGCCTATCGTGGGCTGTTTGCTCTCGTTTCGCTCGTGGGACTCGTGCTGATCGTTTGGGGCTACGGGCAATATCGGGCGCATGAATTAATTCAAGTGTGGTCGCCGCCGGCGTTCATGCGGCATGTCACCGTCGGACTGATGTTATTTGCGGTGATCTTTATCGTTGCGGCTTTTATCCCGAGCCACATCAAGACCCGCCTTAAGCACCCAATGCTTGCGGGGGTGAAGACCTGGGCCTTCGCTCACCTGCTTTCCAATGGCGATATCGGCTCAATCCTGCTCTTCGGCGCGTTCTTGGCTTGGGGTGTCTATGCCCGTATCGCCGCCAAGCGACGCGGCGATCTTGGGCCTACGACCGCGCCGGCTGGCTGGACCAATGATGCACTCGTGGTGGGGCTTGGTGTCGTGGTCTACCTCGCGCTCGGCTATGCGTTCCATCCGGCCGTGATCGGTGTGCCGGTGTTCGGAAAATAGTTATGTCGGTCCAGGACGAAATCCGACGGCTCACTGCACCCGATATACGCGCGCGCAAGGGCGGCGAGCCGATCGTGTGCCTGACATCCTATCACGCTCATACCGCGCGTATTGTCGACGCGCATTGCGACGTTATTCTGGTTGGCGACTCGCTGGGCATGGTGATGCACGGCCTCGAGACTACCGTTCCTGTCACGCTCGACATGATGATCTTGCAGGGCCATGCTGTGATGCGCGGCTCGAAGCGCGCACTGGTGGTTGTCGACATGCCGTTCGGCTCCTACGAAGCGTCGAAGGAGCAGGCCTTCACGAATGCAGCACGTGTACTGAAAGAGACCGGTTGCGGCGCGATCAAAGTCGAAGGCGGCAAGCGTATGGCTGAGACCATCCGCTTTCTTGCTGATCGCGGCGTGCCGGTGATGGCTCATGTCGGGTTGACGCCTCAGGCGATTAACACCATCGGCTCGTTCCGGGCGCAAGGCCGCGATGAGACCGATTGGGCGCGCATAGAAGAAGACACCATCGCTGTCTCGCAAGCGGGCGCGTTTTCGGTGGTGATAGAGGCAGTGGCGGAGCCGCTTGCACGTAAGTTGGCCGCCGCAGTGCCTATTCCGACTATCGGCATTGGCGCGAGCGTGGCGTGCGACGGACAGATTTTGGTGCTGGAGGACATGCTCGGGCTGTCGCCGCGGGTGCCGAAATTTGTCAAACGCTTCGGCGCGCTTGCGCCCGGCATTGAGAAGGCTGTTGCCGACTATGCGGCCGAGGTGCGCGCGCGGGCTTTTCCTGGGCCCGAGCACGTCTATCCGATGAAAGGCAAGAAGGGCTAACGCCCTGAAGTATTAACGTTTGTCGGCTTTGCTTTGCCTTAGGCACGCCACATCGTTAGGTTACGGCGCAATTCGGCCCAGGTGGGCCATGGCAGGTTGGAACTATCGTGGCCGATATTTTTCATGAAGTGGACGAGGAAGTCCGGCGCGAACAGCTCAAGAAGCTGTGGGATCGCTACAGCATCTATTTGATTGCGCTCGCCGTCCTAGTTGTTGCCGGCATCGGTGCATGGCGCGGCTACGAGTATTGGGTTGCCAAAAGAGCAGCGGCCGCTGGTGCGGCGTTCGAGACCGCGATGGTCCTAAGCGGAGACGGCAAATATGCCGAGGCGGAGGTTGCATTCGCTAAGGTGGCGGCAGATTCGCCTGAGGGCTATCGTGCGCTTGCGCGTATGCGTGCCGCCGGCGCCCTGGCTCAAATCAAGCCTGCCGATGCGATAAAGTCCTATGACGAACTTGCAACAGACGCCTCACTCGGTGCGATCTGGCAAGATCTTGCTGCCATACGCGCCGGCCTGCTGCTCGTAGATACGGCGTCACTGTCGGACATGCGCAGACGCCTCGATCAGCTTGCTGAACCAACTCGCAGCTTCCGCCACAGTGCGCGCGAACTCTTAGCGCTGTCGGCCTGGCGCAATCACGATCTTTCCGCGGCCAAACGCTATCTCGACATGATTGCGAGCGATGCAGAATCACCAATAGGCACGCGTACGCGCGCGGACGTATTGTCTGGATTGATCGCTGCCGAAGGTAAGAGTTGAGGACCGAGGCATGAGGACAATCCATCGTGTTGTGCTGCTGACCGGCCTCGCAGCCTTCATTCCTGCGTTAACAGCCTGTTCCTCCGGTTTCGACCCCGACAAGCTCGATTTCTTAGGCCTCAATGAAAAGAAGAAACTTCCTGGCGAACGCAAGGAAGTGTTTCCCGGCGGTGTTCCAGGCGTTTCACAAGGGATCCCGCCAGAATACGTGAAGGGCAACCAGCCGACGGTTGATTCCGCGGCGGCACCCGCCGCTGAGCCGGACAAGAAAACAGCAGCGGTCGAGTCGGAACCAAAGCCGAAGCCGAAGCGTCCACCGAAGCCGCCAACGCAGATTACCGTACAGCCGGCGCCGCAGCAGCAGCCGGCACCTTGGCCGCAGCAGAGCCAGCAGCCGGCACCGCAGCAGCAACAAAGTCAGGCGCCCTGGCCGGCACAAGGGCAAAGCAATGCCACGGAGCCGTGGCCTTCGTCGCCGCAACCCGGCACCTTCTCGCGCTGATAGCTCGTCGCGCGGGCACCCGTCCTAGGGCTTGACCCGAGGATGACCTCGCCGCAAACACATCATTGAATTTATTTAACGGGCTGCCGTGTCAGACTTGGCGGCACTAACCGATGACCTTCACAATAGCCATTGTCGGCCGCCCTAACGTCGGCAAATCGACTTTGTTCAATCGGCTGGTTGGCCGACGTCTGGCCTTGGTCGATGATCGGCCCGGCGTCACGCGTGATCGGCGTGAAGGTCAGGGCCGCCTTGGCGATATTGAGTTTACAGTGATTGATACCGCGGGCCTCGAGCAGTCGACGCCCGAAAGTCTTTCCGGTCGGATGCGGGCCCAGACCGAGACGGCAATCTGCCAAGCAGACGCCATATTTTTTATGATCGATGCGCGCGTCGGCCCAACGCCAACCGACTACGGGTTTGCCGATGCCGCGCGCAAATCTGGCAAGCCAATCGTGCTCGTCGCCAACAAGAGCGAAGGGACAGCGGGAGAAGCGGGCCGGCTAGAGGCCTATGGGCTCGGCCTCGGCGAGCCCGTGCCAATCTCGGCCGAGCACGATGAGGGCATGCCCGATCTATACGATGCCTTGCGGGCCCTACTGCCCGAACAGGCCGCAGAGGAAACAGCCGAACCGGCGCCCGAAGAGGCACATCCAATCCGTGTGGCGGTTGTCGGCCGTCCCAATGCCGGCAAGTCGACGCTGATCAATCAGCTCATCGGTGAGGAAAGACTCCTCACTGGGCCAGAGGCCGGCATCACGCGTGATGCAATTGCGGTAGAGCACGTCTGGCATAATTACAAGTTTCGCATCTATGACACGGCCGGACTGCGACGCCGCTCGCGCGTCGATGAAAAGCTTGAAAAACTTTCGGTCGCCGACGCGCTTAATGCGGTGCGTTTTGCCGAAGTCGTCGTGGTATTGCTTGACGTGGAAAATGCGTTCGAGGAACAGGATCAGCGCATCGCCGATCTGGTCGAGCAGGAGGGCCGCGCGATCGTTATCGCAGTCAACAAATGGGATCTGAAGGAGAAAACCGCTGGTGCCATTGGCAAGCTGCGCGGACAGGCGGAAGAGAAGCTGACCCAGCTCAAGGGAGTTCCACTGGTGGCGGTCTCGGGCCTCACCGGCGAAGGCCTCGACCGGTTGATGCAGGCAATCATCGACGCCTACGAGGTTTGGAACAAACGCATCCCAACCAGCGCACTTAATCGTTGGTTTGAGCATGCGGTGAGTGCGCATCCCCCGCCTGCAGTGTCTGGTCGTTCACTGCGCCTCACCTACATTACGCAACCCAAAAGCCGCCCGCCGAGTTTTGTTGTGTTCTGCACGCGTGCCGATGCCGTGCCTGATGCCTACAAACGTTATTTGTTGAACTCGCTGCGCGAGACGTTCGATCTGCCCGGAACTCCGATCCGTTTGGCGCTGCGTGAGAAAGATAATCCGTACAAGGGACGGGCCAAGAGAAAGCATTAAACGAGTCAGGCAGGCGCCCTGAAATCCAAAAATTTCATCTCACGGAAATTGTAGATTTTTCCATTTTCGACGCAGTCCGGCACGCATAACGGTACGATAGCCTTAGCGACTTCCTCCGGCGTGGGCACCGTCAGCGGATCAATGCCAGGGAACGCGCTGGCATACATGCGAGTGCGGGTCGGGCCGGGCGCGAATAGATTCGCGCGGACGGGTGTGGTCGCACATTCGGCCGCGTAGGTGCGCACCAGCACTTCCAGAGCTGCCTTTGAGGACGCGTAAGGGCCCCAATAAGCCCTTCCCATGTGGGCGACGCCCGAGGTGAGGAACACGGCGCGGCCAGCCCGCGAGCGTTGAAGCAGGGCGTCCATGCAACGAATGAGCTGCCAATTGGCAGTGATATTGACCGCAACAAGATTGTCCCAATCCTTCGGCTGGACATGAGCTAATGGAGAGAGCGAGCCTAGAATGCCGGCATTGCCGACCAAGACGTCAAGCCGTTGGTAGCGCTCGTTTAGGGCGAGCGCGAGCCGCGCAATGCCATCGCTGTCCTTAAGGTCGAGCGGCACCAGAGTGGCAGAGCCACCGGCCGCGTTGATTTTGTCATCGAGTTCTTCCAGTCCGCCGACGGTACGCGCCACGGCGACCACGTGCGCGCCGGCTTGCGCGAGTTCAAGCGCAAGAGCGGCGCCAATGCCGCGCGAGGCGCCTGTGACGAGCGCAATACGATCTAAAAGGGGCTTGGCCATACGCTCACGACAGTAAAAGGCGGGCTAGATGGCTTCTGCCAGCAGCGACAATTGCCGTGGGCTCGCTTCTTGGGCGCCGAGATCGGTGAGCGGCGTCGGATAGTCGCCGGTAAAGCAGTGGTCGGTAAATTGCGGCCGCGCTGGATCGCGTCCTTCGAAGCCCATGGCGCGGTAGATGCCATCGACTGACAGGAATGCCAGCGAATCCGCACCGATGAACTTTCTCATGCCTTCGAGATCGTGGGTGGCAGCAAGCAGCTTGTCGCGCTCAGGCGTGTCGATGCCATAGTAATCCGGATGAGTAATCGGGGGCGAAGCGATACGGAAGTGTACTTCCTTGGCACCGGCATCGCGCATCATTTGCACAATCTTACGCGACGTCGTGCCACGTACGATCGAGTCGTCCACTAGAACGATCCGTTTGCCTTCGACGACCGCGCGATTGGCGGAGTGTTTGAGACGAACGCCCTGGTCGCGGATCGCCTGCGTCGGCTGAATAAAAGTACGACCAACATAGTGATTGCGGATAATGCCGAGTTCGTAAGGAATGCCGGCTTCTTGCGCAAAGCCGATCGCCGCCGGGACTCCGGAATCCGGTACCGGAACGATCACGTCAGCCTTTGCCGGGGATTCGCGCGCGAGCTCTGCGCCCATTGTCTTGCGAACGTTGTACACGTGGCGGCCGCCGACGATGGAATCGGGCCGAGAGAAGTAAATGTATTCGAAAATGCAAGGGCGTGCCGGCATCGGTGGGAAAGGCTTGTGCGACTGTGCGCCTTCCTCATCAAAAATGACAACCTCGCCGTTCTCCACGTCGCGCACATATTGTGCGCCGATGATATCAAGCGCGCAGGTTTCGGACGCAAGTATTGGGCAGCCGTCAAGCTTGCCGATCACCAGGGGGCGAATACCGAGCGGATCGCGCGCGCCCACCAGCTTTTTGTTGGTGAGGCCAACGAACGCGTAGGCGCCCTCGAGCTGACGCAGGCCTTCGATAAACCGGTCTACAAAGCGATTGCGTCGGGCGCGCGCAACAAGGTGCAGGATCACTTCAGTATCGGTGGTCGACTGCATCATGGCGCCCTCGTGCACGAGGTCGCGTCGAAGTTTGATGCCGTTGGTAAGATTGCCGTTGTGACCTATAGCGAAACCGCCCGCATTGAGTTCGGCGAATAGCGGTTGCACGTTGCGTATGATCGTTTCGCCAGTGGTCGAATAGCGCACATGACCTATGGCGGATGTGCCGGGTAGGCGATCAATAACTTCGCGACGAGCAAAGGCGTCGCCCACAAGGCCGAGGCGGCGTTCCGAATGAAAACGCTTGCCGTCGAACGAGACGATGCCGGCGGCTTCCTGGCCCCTGTGCTGAAGAGCATGCAGGCCAAGCGCTGTGATCGCGGCTGCATCAGGATGGCCGAAAATGCCGAATACGCCGCATTCCTCACGCAGCCGGTCGGCATTGGGATCGAACTCCGCATCAGTCGTGGAAACCAGTTCCTGAGGGGAGTTGCGCATCGTTATCGGGTTCCACTTGCCTTGGGTTGCGTCAACTGTAATTCCGACCGCTGGTCGGGATTGGCGTCGGGCGCATCCTGATCATCTGGCTTTGGCTTCTTAAGTCTCTTCAAGATGGTGCTTTCAGGGTCATCCGGCAACATAGACATCAGCCATTGTCCAGTGTTTTGCAGCACCAATTTTGACTTGGCGCCGCGCACCCACTCCGGTTGGCTACGATCGGGCACCAGCCATGCGAAAAACAGGAACGCAACGACGACGATGATCAGGCCGCGCCCGAGGCCGAATAGGAAACCAAGCGTGCGGTCCAGCGCGCCGACCCGGCTGTCGAGAACCATGTCGGAGATACGTGCAGTAATGATCGTCACAATGAGCAGGGTGCCGAGAAACACGCCACCGGCCGAGACACCGGCTGCCACCATATCACTGTTGAAATACTGCTTCGCCAGAGGCAGCACGCGGGAATAGGAATAGAGCGTGACCAGCGCGGCAACACCCCAAGCCCCGATCGACAGGATTTCGCGCATGAAGCCGCGGATCATCGCGAGCAACCCCGAGATCAACATGACCACCAGCAAAATGATGTCGAGCAGCGTGATCGGCATCGAAAGTTCATGAGCTCCGCAAGTTTCGGCGTTTCATGTCGTGCAAGCGCGACGAATCCGGGGCAGCCATAGCGGCTCCGAGCCAGGGCGGCAATGTCGACACTAAGTATCTGATTTTTAGCCCATTTCTGCGCTTGCGGTCGCGCTTGACGAGGCATAAGCCGGTTTTGACGGGCCGTATATAGCGGGGCCTCACGGTCCCGTCACCGGTTTTATCCAATAGGCTTGCCAGCCATGCCGATTTTGCCGCGCGCGGCGATATCCGCGACCAAACTGGCGAGAGTTGTAACGTCGATGATTTTAAGGCCGGACTCGGCGGTATCGGCGCGCGCTTCTGGCACGATGGCACGGTTAAAGCCAAGCTTTGCAGCCTCCTTCAGCCGCGCAGCACTCTGTGCCACCGGTCGCACAGCGCCGGAAAGCGAAACCTCACCAAAGTAAACTGCGTCAGCGGGTAATGGCGCGTTGGCGAGCGAGGAAACGAGCGCCGCCGCTGCCGCCAGGTCGCCTGCCGGCTCCTGGATTCGCATTCCGCCAGCAACATTGAGGTATACATCGTGCGCCCCGAGCCGCACGCCGCAATGCGCCTCCAATACCGCCAGCACCATCGACAATCGGCTCGGGTCCCAGCCCACAACCGCGCGTCGGGGCGTACCGAGCGATGTCGGCGCCACCAGCGCTTGTATTTCGACCAACAATGGTCGCGTTCCTTCGATCCCTGCGAAGACGGCGGTGCCGGGCTGGCCGAGATCGCGCTCCGACAGAAACAACTCCGATGGATTGGTTACTTCGCGCAACCCGGTGCCCGTCATCTCAAAGACGCCAATCTCATCAGTTGGGCCGAACCGGTTTTTCACGGCACGCAGGATGCGAAACTGGTGCGAGCCTTCGCCCTCGAATGAAAGCACGGCGTCAACCATATGCTCCACCACACGGGGGCCGGCGATTTGGCCATCCTTGGTAACATGGCCAACCAGGATGATCGCCGCGCCGGATTTTTTGGCAAAACGGATCAAGGCCTGCGCTGAGCCACGCACCTGGGTCACCGTGCCGGGTGCGGATTCGACCGTGTCGGTCCACATGGTCTGAATAGAATCGATCACGATCAGACGCGGCGTCCTGCCTTCCGACAGCGTGGTGATAATGTCCTCGACCGCAGTTTCGGCAGCGAGTTCAACCGCACTGTCGCTCAAGTCCAATCGCTCGGCGCGTAGGCGCACCTGCGCCACCGCTTCCTCTCCCGAGATGTAGACCACGCGGTGGCCCGCACGCGCGAGTGCTGCTGTAGCCTGTATCAATAGTGTCGACTTGCCGATACCGGGATCGCCGCCCACCAGCAGTACTGAGCCGCGCACAAAGCCACCACCCGTCACACGGTCGAATTCGGCGATGCCTGATGGCAGGCGCGGGGCTTCATGCGCCTCGCCCGCGAGCGGTTCCAGCGCGAAAAGGCGTCCTTTGCCGGGCTTGCGGCCGGGCCCGGCCGGCCGCTCAGCGCCTTCTTCGCTGAGGGTATTCCACTCGCCACAGGCCTCGCACTTGCCCTGCCAGCGACTGAAAGCGGCACCACAGTTCTGGCAGACGAAGGTCAGGTTTCGTTTCGACATTGAGGAATCGTCAAAAAGAGTGGTCAAGGCACGCTAAAGCGCCTATGAGAACAATACAAGAACATTTTTAAAAAGTCGCTAATTCGCCAAGGGTTCGGGCCCCAGCCGTCAGGTCTGCCGATAAACCCGGTGATAGCGGCGCCCCAAGTTTGTGAGCACCTCATAGCCTATGGTGCCTGCGGCCGCCGCCAACTCATCGACCCCGATTTCACCGCCGATCAAAGTGACCAAATCTCCCCGCCTGACCGAATGGTCGGGCAGAGCGGTGATATCGATCGCCAGAAGGTCCATCGAAACGCGCCCGGCCAGCGGGCAACGGGTACCGGCAACAATTGCGTCGGCCCCGGGTGCTGCATCGGTGGCACTTGCCGCCCGAGGATAACCGTCGGCATAGCCCAAAGCGGCCACCGCAATACGAGATGTGTGCTTGGCCGTCCACGTCGCGTTGTAACCGATGGTCTCTCCCTTGGAGACCGTGCGCACCTGGACGACGCGCGCCTGCAACTCAATGACCGAGCGCATCGGATTGCGGTGGCCGGGCGTCGGGTTGACGCCAAAAAGCGCCGCACCGGGGCGCACCATGTCGCAGTGGGTGCCAGTACCGAGGAATATACCGGATGAATTGGCGAGCGATCCGGGTATGCCGCGGTAGAGAAGACGCACATCGCGGAATAACTTCATTTGGCGTTCGTTGAGCGGATGTTCAGGCTGCTCGGCGCAGACGAGGTGGCTCATCAGTAATGTGATGCCGTGGTTTTCTGCGCGAATACGCGGCGCCAAAGCGTCCGCTTCGTCGGCCGAAATGCCGAGCCTGTTCATACCGGTATCGACGTGTAGTGCGGCGCCGCCGTGCCATTGGTTCGCGGAGCAAAACGCATCCCATTCTGCCAGTTCAACCAGGCTGCCGATTACGGGGCGTACGCGAATTTTGGGGAAAGCCGGTGCGGTGCCAGGCAATAGGCCGTTGAGCACATAGATCGCAGCTTCTGGCGCTACCGCGCGGACGCGTCGTGCCTCGCCGAGATCTGCGACGAAGAAAGTCTTGCAGCCCGCGCCCATCAGCGCGCGGGCGACCGGCTCAATTCCGCACCCATAGGCCTCGGCTTTAATTACTGCGGCGCACTCCGACGGCATCGCGCGGCGGCCGAGGTCCTGCCAATTGGCGACGATAGCGCCCAAGTTGACGGTGAGGATGCCGCCAGCCTCGGGAACAGGTGGCCCAGATTCCACAAAACGCCCGGCTGATTCTGCCGGCAAATCGGGTTGCAGCGCGGTTTCGGCCTCTGACATGGCGACTGGGTTTAGCCGTCCACGAGCTGCTAGTCTATGTGCGGCAACCCGATGACCTATCTGCGCTCCGGCAGGCGACCCTCGCGGGCGAGCGAGGAGAATCGGGTGACCGCTGCATCGAACTGCAGCTCAACGGTACCGGTCGGTCCATGACGTTGCTTGCCAATGATGACTTCCGCCTTGCCGTGTACCTTGTCGGCTTCGGCTAGCCATTCCGCAAACTTTTCCCGGCTGGATTCCAAGGGTTTTCGCATCTGGTGGTAGTATTCTTCACGGTAAACGAACAAGACCACGTCGGCGTCTTGCTCGATCGAACCGGACTCACGCAAGTCCGAGAGCTGAGGCCGTTTGTCGTCGCGGCTCTCGACTTGGCGGGATAGTTGCGAGAGCGCCAGGATCGGCACGTTAAGTTCTTTCGCCAATGCCTTGAGTTTGGTTGTGATCTCAGTGATTTCCTGCACGCGGTTTTCGGCCGAGCGGCGGGTTGAGCCTTGCAGAAGTTGCAGATAGTCGATGATCAGCAGATCGAGACCGCGTTGGCGCTTGAGCCGTCGTGCGCGCGCAGCGAGTTGGGCGACCGACAGACCGCCAGTCTCGTCTACGTAAAGCGGGATATGTTGCAACTCGATCGAGTAATCTTTGATTTTCTCGAAATCGTTCTCACTGATACCGCCGCGCCTGATCTGGTTGGACGGAATCCCGGTCTGTTCGGCGATAATGCGGGTCGCGAGTTGCTCGGCGGACATTTCCAGCGAGAAGAAACCGACGATTCCGCCATTGACCGTGACAGTATGACCATCCGGTTTTACCTCGCCCCGCCAAGCCTTGGCGACATTGTAGCCAATGTTAGTGGCGAGGGCGGTTTTGCCCATGCCCGGGCGGCCGGCAAGGATAATCAGGTCGGACTGCTGCAAGCCGCCCATCATGCGGTCAAGATCATCGAGCCCGGTGGCGGTGCCGGATAGCTTTCCGTCACGCTGAAATGCATGCGCCGCCATATCGATGGCAGTCGTAAGCGCTTGGGCGAAACGCTGAAAGCCTCCATCGTACCGACCGGTCTCGGCAAGTTCGTAAAGTCTTCGCTCGGCATCCTCGATTTGATTACGTGGAGAAAAATCGACCGGTGCGTCGTAGGCGACGTTGACCATGTCCTCGCCAACCTGGATCAGAGCGCGACGGATCGACAGGTCATAGACCGTATGGCCGTAGTCATCTGCATTGATGATTGTCGTTGCCTCGGCGGCGAGCCGAGCAAGGTATTGGCTGACGGTGAGGCCACCAATATCAACTCCGGCGTCGAGAAATGTCTTAAGAGTGACCGGAGTCGCCAGCTTGCCCGCGCGGATAAGATCGCGGGCAAGTTGATAGACCTTCTGATGGATCGGTTCGAAGAAATGCGCCGGTTCCAGAAAATCGGAAACACGGTAATAGGCCTCGTTGTTGACGAGTATGGCGCCCAACAACGCCTGTTCCGCCTCGATGTTGTGCGGAGCGGAACGATAGAGCGGGGCAGGTTCTTCGACCTGCTTGCGGGCTGTCGAATCAGCGAGGGCCATGGATCTTGGTGCTTACCCGGAAATTGTGGCATAGCACGCGGTTTGTGATTGAAATGCCCTTCGCGCACGGTTGTCCCGCAATTCACAAGCTGCATTGAGCGGTGGGAAAGGCCGGTTTTTCCTTGACCCCGACGCCGCACACGTGGACATGCGGCGGCATTATTCGCCGGCGAGCCGCAACGGCGGCCGACGCTCCCTTTCGGCGGCCGCGAGGCGTCGTTCCTCGTCCATAATATAGTCGCGCGTGATTGGCACCACTCCCTGCCGCTTTGTGAGCTGGATTTGCATCACCATCATGTTCTGCTCGCGAAACGACATTTCGCATGCTGCGAGGTAGAACTCCCACATTCTCACGAAGCGCTGGTCGTAGATGCGTTCTGCTTCCTCGCGATGCGCCAGGAACCGTTCGCGCCAGTGTTTGAGTGTTTCCGCATAGTGCAGGCGCAGGATCTCAATGTCGGTGACCAGCAGGCCGGCTTTCTCAATTTTCGGCAGGACCTCCGACAGCGCGGGAATGTAGCCGCCGGGGAAAATATATTTTGCGATCCAGGGGCTGGTGACATTGGGTCCTTCCGAGCGGCCGATCGAATGCAACACCATCACGCCCTCGTCGGCGAGCAGTTGCGCGCTCTTTTGGAAGAATGTGTCGTAGTGACTGAC
>JBGQLL010000080.1:0-12703 GCA_041500065.1 Pseudolabrys sp. | reverse complement strand
GGAGTGGTTGGACAATTGGAAAGGTCGACCAAAGCGAAACGAGGGACCACTCGACATTTTCGCTAGTCGCGCCATGTCCGCTATTGGCACCAAGCGGACATCCGCTGTTGCGCTGCACATGTCTGCTTTTGACCCAAAGCGGACACCGTAGCCAAAACGAACCCCTTTCAGTTTGCTCGTTTGACACGGTACCATGGTTTTTTCTGAGCCTCGGAGGCTGTCATGAAAAGTCGCAGGCGAACGAGTGCTCGTTCGTCCAGTTTTAGTTCACCACGCGGTATGGCATTGCTGCGTGATCCATTGCTCAACAAAGGCACCGCGTTCACTGAGCGAGAGCGCGATACTCTCGGCTTGCGCGGCTTGTTGCCGGCACATTTGCTTTCGATGAAGGCTCAGACTGAGCGGATGCTGACTAATCTGCGCCAATTGCCCAACGATCTCGACAAGTATGTCGCGCTCAACGCGCTGCACGACCGCAATGAGGCGCTGTTCTTTAGATTGGTGTGCGACAATATCGATGAGATTCAGCCACTTATCTATACCCCCACGGTAGGGTTGGCGTGCCAAAAGTTCGGTCACATCTTCCAGCGACCACGCGGCCTCTTTATTAGCGCCAATGATCGCGGGCGCATCTCCAAGCTACTGCGCAACTGGCCGTATCCGGCGAAGCTCATTGTTGTGACTGACGGAGAGCGTATCTTGGGCCTCGGCGACCTGGGTGCCAACGGTATGGGTATCCCAGTGGGCAAGCTGTCGCTCTATTCGGCCTGCGCTGGCGTGCATCCAAAGCTTTGTCTGCCGGTGATGCTGGATGTCGGCACCAACAATGAAGCGCTGCTGAGCGATCCCTACTATGTGGGCGTGCGCCAGAAAAGATTGAGTGGCGCAGCTTACGATAGGCTTGTTGACGAGTTCGTCACGGCGGCGCGCAAAGCCTTTCCTGGCGTCCTCATACAGTTTGAGGATTTTGCCAACCATTCCGCCTTCCGCCTGCTGCACAAATATCGCGACCGCTTCTGTGTTTTTAACGACGATATTCAGGGAACCGCGGCGGTGGCACTTGCGGGCCTATTCTCTGCCATGCGGGTGACCGGCGCCAAGCTCACCGACCAGACATTGCTGTTCCTTGGTGCGGGAGAAGCCGCCACTGGCATCGCGGATCTCGTGGTTTCGGCGATTGTGGCACTCGGTTCTTCCGAAGCGGAGGCGCGCCGGCGCAACTGGCTAGTCGATTCACGCGGCTTGGTGGTCAAGAGTCGCACCGACCTCACAGACCAAAAGCTCCCTTACGCGCACGACTACGCGCCGATTGGTGACTTTCCGACGGCGATCCGCACGCTCAAGCCCACCGCGATCATTGGTGTCGCGGCGGTCGGCGGGACGTTCACTCCCGAGGTCTTGCAAACGATGGCTCAAATCAACCAGCAACCGATCGTATTCGCTCTATCCAATCCGACATCGAAGGCGGAATGTTCGGCCGAGGACGCCTACCGGCATACCGACGGACGTGCGCTATTCGCGTGCGGTAGCCCATACGATCCAGTGATGCTCAATGGAAAAACCTTCGTCCCGCGTCAGGGCAACAACTCCTACATCTTCCCCGGTGTCGGGCTCGGCGCGATCGTCAGCGGGACGCGTCTAATCACAAACGAGATGTTTCTGAGCGCTGCCAATACACTGGCGAAGCTTGTGAGCAAGGAGGACCTGGATCAGGGCAGCCTTTATCCTGCGTTGCCGCGAATCCGCGACGTTTCGGCGCACATCGCCGCAGCGGTGGCGCGGGTCGCGTACATACGCGGCCTCGCTGTAGGGAAACCGCCGAAGAACCTGCTGGCGTACGTCCGATCGCAAATGTACGACCCGCGTTACTGAAGCCGCGTCGGCGAAGTGATCGAGTGGACGACCTGTTAATTGCATGCCTATTGGCACAAAGCGGACATCGCCAGCAATGCGTTTTGAATTCGGAGGTCGCACATGGCGGTTTCTGCTGGCGCTGGTTTGCGCTAGATCAAAACCGGTCACCCGTCATTCGGTTAGGTTTATGGCTTGCGCGCCCCATGAAACGTTTTCGCAGGGGGAAGGTCTTGTCAAACATTCACGACGCAGACCGCCGATGGCGAAATATGTGCGAGATGCTCGATCGGCTGGGCTTGGACGCCTCAATGTTAGCCCATGGACGCCTTGCCAGCGACCTCCGTGCTGCAGTTAGCAATTGTCAGTCCTGCGGTGCAGATCAAGTCTGCCAGGATTGGCTCGTGCGCGCGCCGGAATGTGTCGATAAGGCGCCGGCGTTCTGCCCCAATGCGGAGCTTTTCGCGTCGGTGCGTGACTTAATCAATCGCGGCATCGATGATGGCGAATAGCTTGAACTCTATTCGCGACATTTTGTATTGCCGGCTAAGTTCCGAAACCAAACAATATCAACGAGTTGTCTTGGCGGCCGAGCAATAAATGGCCAGCGGCGGGGCAAGGTTGGAATTGCGGCAAATCAATACGTTGTCGTTCGCGCGGCACTAGTTTCCAAAACGATATCGGAATGTGCCGTGGCTCAATCGGGATATCGATGATGTTTCAAATCCGCATCCACGGACGTGGGGGGCAAGGCGTCGTCACGGCGGCGGAACTCCTTTCCGTCGCGGCGTTCCTCGAGGATAAACATGCCCAGGCCTTTCCAAGTTTTGGTTCTGAGCGCATGGGCGCTCCCGTCGTCTCCTTCTGTCGGATCGATACGAAGGAAATCCGGCTGCGTGAGCCTATCGTCGCGCCGGATGCGTTGATCGTTCAGGACGTGACACTGTTCAAGGCGATCGACGTTTTCCTGGGCCTCAAAGATAACGGCTACCTGCTCGTCAATACCAACCAGAGCTTCGGCGACCTCCAGCTTGACCCGGTCGTGGCCAAGCTCCCGGCTGGCCACGCCGTAACGGTGCCGGCGACCGAGCTAGCGCTCAAACACATTGGGCGGCCGGTACCGAACGCGGCGCTGCTCGGAGCATTTGCGGCGTTGACAGGAACGGTCCGCCTCGAGTCGGTCGCCAAGGCTATCCATGAGGCGTTTCCTGGAGCGATCGGGAACGCCAACATTGTCGCCGCCACCGAGGCGCATAATGCCGTGGTCGCTCGTGTCAGGACGGCGGCGTGAGGAAAATCCGATGCTGAAGCAGACTGAAGGTTCCCATGCCACAGCCGAGGCAATTGCCATGTGC
The DNA here is from genome assembly GCA_041500065.1 of Pseudolabrys sp. Classification (GTDB taxonomy): domain Bacteria; phylum Pseudomonadota; class Alphaproteobacteria; order Rhizobiales; family Xanthobacteraceae; genus Pseudolabrys. Next base: position 9,497 of record JBGQLL010000080.1, on the reverse strand, counting down.
CGTCCCGAGGTCATCTGCGCTTATCCGATCACGCCGCAGACCCATATTGTTGAAGGGCTCGGCGAGATGGTTCGATTGGGCGAACTGAAGAATTGCGAATTCATCAATGTGGAGTCGGAATTCGCGGCCCTCTCGGTCGCGATCGGGGCATCGGCCGCCGGCGCGCGCGCCTATACCGCGACCGCAAGCCAGGGCCTGCTGTTCATGGCCGAGGCGGTCTACAATGCCTCGGGCCTCGGATTGCCGATCGTGATGACGCTCGGCAATCGGGCGATCGGCGCGCCGATTAACATCTGGAATGATCATTCCGATGCGATGTCGATGCGTGACGCCGGCTGGTTGCAGCTGTTTGCGGAATCCAATCAAGATTCGATAGACCTGCACATCCAGGCGTTCCGGCTGGCAGAGGAACTGTCGATGCCGGTAATGGTTTGCGTCGATGGCTTCATCCTCACGCACGCCGTCGAGCGCGTGGACATCCCCAATCAAGCCGACGTCGATGCGTTCCTGCCACCTTATGAGCCGGTGCAGGTGCTCGATCCCGCGGATCCGATTTCTATTGGCGCCATGGTGGGGCCAGATGCATTCACCGAAGTGCGCTTCCTGCAGCACTACAAGCAGACCTTGGCCCTGCAACTGATACCCGAATTGGCGGCGGAATTCAGCGGGCGTTTTGGACGCAATACCGGGGGCCTGCTGCGCACTTATTGTGCCGACGATGCGGAAATGCTGGTGGTCGCCATGGGTTCGATCAATGGCACCATCAAGGATACCATCGACGAAATGCGTGCCGACGGTTTCAGCATCGGGCTTGTAAACATTGTATCGTTTCGACCGTTTCCGACCGAAGCATTGCGACGGCTGCTAGCTGGCAGAAAACATGTCGTCGTTGTCGAAAAGAGCTTCGCAGTCGGAATGGGCGGCCAACTCGCCAATAATGTCGATCTTGCTTTGCGTAATACGCCGGCAGCGCCGCAGGTCCACTCGGTAATCGCCGGACTAGGCGGGCGTTCCATCACGCGGACATCCCTGCATCGCGTTTTTCGCCGCGCCGTGGCGCAATCGTGGGAGGGCGCGCATTTTCTCGACCTCAATGAGGACATTATCGGCAAGGAACTGCACCACGTGCGCAAAGTTCGTCGCTCCGGGCCGACGGCCGAGAACCTGTTGCGCCGGCTCGACCAGGCTGCGCAGCACGCAGCCGCGGAGTAAGGGAGCGCCCGATGACCGATCCGACCGCCACCGCCACCGCCAACCAGAAGCTTCACTTCTATCAAAAGGGGACCTTCACCGTCGGCAATCGGCTGGTGCCGGATACCGGGCGTTCGGTGCAGGCTTCGATCGAACGATCGAACGCGCTGACCTGTGGGCATCGCGCTTGCCAAGGATGCGGCGAGGCGCTTGGCGCGCGTTACGCCATGGATGCGGCGATGCGTGCAACCGGCGGCAACCTGATCGCGGTTAACGCGACCGGATGTTTGGAAGTCTTCACTACGCCTTATCCGGAAACATCGTGGCAAATGCCCTGGCTGCACTCGCTGTTCGGCAATGCCGCGGCGGTCGCCACCGGGGTAGCCGCTGCCATGCGGGTGAAGGGGCGCAAGGAAGTGCGCACAATCGCCCAAGGCGGCGATGGCGGCACCACCGATATCGGATTTGGCTGCCTGTCCGGGATGTTCGAGCGCAATGATGACGTGCTCTACATTTGTTACGACAACGAAGGTTATATGAATACCGGGGTGCAGCGCTCCTCGGCGACGCCGCCGACCGCGCGCACGGCGACAACGCCGGCAATGGGTCCAGAACCCGGCAACGTTTTTGGCACCGGCAAGAGCGTGCCCAAGATTGCCGTTGCCCACGGCATTCCCTATGTCGCGACCGCGACCGTCGCCGACCTGCATGATCTCGAACGTAAGGTGATGAAGGCGATGGGGATTCACGGCGCGCGTTACATCCAAATTCATGTGCCGTGCCCGCTTGGCTGGGGCTCTGCCTCGCATGACACCATTCGTCTGGCGCGGCTGGCAGTGGAATGCGGGATGTTTCCTGTCTTTGAAGCCGAGCATGGGATTGTCACCAACAGCCGAAAAATTCGCCGTCCGGTTCCGGTAGCCGAGTATCTCAAGCCGCAGCGGCGCTTCGCGCATTTGTTCAAGGATGGCGGCGATTCGCAGCGCCTCGGCCATCTGCAGGCCATCGCTGACCGTAACATCGTCGAATACAAGCTGCTCGAGCCTGAAGAGGAAGCGGGATGAAACACCCTTTCGCCATCACGCTCGATAGCGGCAGCAGTCTCGCCAATCTCACCGGCTCGTGGCGTACCGAACGTCCGGTTTATGTGGACCGCCTGCCGCCGTGCAATCATGCTTGTCCGGCTGGCGAGAACATCCAAGCGTGGCTTTACCACGCGGAATCGGGTGACTACGAAAGCGCGTGGCGCGCGCTCACTCAGGATAACCCGATGCCCGCCGTGATGGGACGGGTCTGCTACCAGCCCTGCGAGACCGCCTGCAACCGCGCCAAGGTCGACGAAGCCGTCGGCATTAATTCGGTCGAGCGCTTCCTCGGTGACGAGGCGATCAAGCGCGGTTGGCGACTAACGCCGCCCAAAGCCGAAACCGGTAAGCGCATTCTTGTTGTCGGAGCAGGTCCTTCAGGGCTGTCGGCCGCCTATCATCTTCGCCGGCTTGGCCACACGGTGGTTATTCATGAGGCCGGGCCGGTGGCGGGCGGGATGATGCGTTTCGGAATTCCGAAATACCGGTTACCGCGCGACGTGCTTGACGCCGAGATTCAACGTATCCTTGACCTCGGCGTCGAACTCAAGGTGAACTCGAAGGTCGAAAACATACGCGATACTATGAAAGCGGGCGGCTTCGACGCGGCCTTTCTCGCTGTCGGCGCCCATATTGCGAAGCGTGCCAATATTCCGGCCGGCGCGGCAGCAAAGATTCTCGATGCGGTTCAGGTTCTGCGTTCGATGGAAGGGCAGGAGAAACCGCTGTTCGGCCGTCGCGTCGTGGTCTATGGCGGCGGCAATACCGCGCTTGACGTCGCGCGCACGGCCAAACGTATGGGCGCCACAGAGGCTATCATCGTCTATCGCCGCACACGCGAACGGATGCCGGCACATGACTTCGAGGTAGAGGAAGCGCTGGAGGAAGGCGTCATGATGCGATGGCTGTCGACCATCAAGCGGATGGACGAGGGCGTGCTCACCGTCGAGAAAATGGTGCTCGATAACAAGGGCTTTCCGCAGCCAACCGGCGAGTTCGAGACGCTGGAAGCGGATTCGCTGGTGCTAGCTCTTGGGCAGGACGTCGACCTTTCGCTGCTCGACGGTGTGCCCGGCTTGGAGCTCAAGGGCGGCGTGGCGCAGGTGGATACCAACATGATGACCGGTTATGCCGGCATATTTGCAGGTGGCGACATGGTTCCCTCCGAGCGCACCGTTACTGTCGGTATCGGCCACGGCAAGAAGGCCGCGCGCCACATCGACGCTTGGCTGCGCGGGGCGGTTTATGCGCCGCCGGAAAAACACGAGCTCGCTGATTTCGACAAACTCAATGTCTGGTACTACGCCGATGCGTCCAAGACGGTGCGGCCGACGCTCGACATGGCGCGCCGTAAATCCACCTTCGAGGAGGTGCAGAAAGGGCTCGATGAGTCCAATGCGCTCTATGAAGCAAGGCGCTGCCTGTCATGCGGCAATTGTTTCGAGTGTGACAACTGCTACGGTGTCTGCCCGGACAATGCAGTCATCAAATTGGGTCCGGGCAACCGCTTCCAATTTAATTACGATTATTGCAAGGGCTGCGGGCTTTGCGAGGCCGAATGCCCCTGCGGAGCTATCAAAATGGTCCCGGAAACTATCTAACAGGTGCCATTTTTGAGGGCCGTTTCGCTGTCATCTTGCTACTCACTGGACGGATTTGATCTGGCAGACATGCCCATTCTTGCGTTGAAATTCGGGACAAAAGCGGAAGCGAGCGGTCTCTGGAAATTTTTGCCGGTTCGTCGCAGAATACGAGCGGACCGGAGCACGTACCGATTGAAGTCCTCCGCCGCTCTAATGCAGGCCTCGCTTGCCATTGTATCAGCGTGAGAAGGGGGATCCGATGGCGATCCATTTCAATCAGGACATGATCGCGCCGATCGGCACGGCCGATGGCGTTGCGCGCCAGCCATTGCTGAATAAACAGCGCGTGTCGGACATTCTGTTCGAGCTCGATCGCCTGACAATTTCGCCGGGCGGCCACAAGGCGCTGGCGATTGCGCCCGGCGAACTTGCCTGGTTTCAGATGATCGACGGTACCGCGACCATGCACACCGCGGAGCGCAAATTAGCAATTACAGCAAACCATATCGGCCTGCTGCCTCCCGGTTTCGAAGGGACGCTCGCGAGCGATGCTGGCGCGACCTTGTTGCTCGCTTCGGTGCCCGATGTGGAAAGACTCGATCCGGCTATCAGGACCGATCCGCCACCTTTCCGTGTTATAGATTGGCAAGACGAACCGCTGCTGCAATCCGAGCATGACGCTCGCAAGCGCATTTATATCGTGACCCCGAAGATGTTCGGGACCCGAGCCATCCGCGGCGAGATGATCATCTATCCGCCCGGCGCTGAATGCCCGGTGCACCACCACCAGGGAGGCGCTCATTTCATGTTCTTCCTCGCTGGACGGGGCACTTGTTACGCGGGTGCCGACCAGGTCATGGCGGTACAGCCCGGCGACGTCGTCTATTATCACGACCTCGAGCCGCACTGGGTGAAGGGCGGCACCGATGGTGACTTGATCTTCTCAGAGCTTTTTGTGCCGAGCGCGGTTGCGACCGTGTGGGTCGACCCTTCGAAGGCATGCACGTGGATACCAACAGGAGTTAACCATCGCGGCTGCAGGCCGTCCCGCGTCATCGAGAGGCACGCGCACAGCCATCTCGCCGATGTCTGACGCTCAGGTAAAGCTTGCAGACGTTCGCCGTTGACCGCCAAAATACCACGCTAATCCGTGGGTAGATTTGTGGGTACGACATGAAGGGGATTGGTAATAAACTGATATCGCATAGCAATTTCCGATTTGGAGAGGACACTCCCTCCGCCATACGCCCTGATACGCGGACTTACGGGGGATTACTCTGTACTGCGAGGAGAGAATTTGTTTTGCAGTATCACTCCCTCCGCCAATTTTCAATAATTGGCGAATGATTTAAATAACTTGGGTATTACTTTTCTGGCACTCCACAATTCGCTCCACAATTAAAAGTCAAGAATTGATGCTGTGACGATGCACGGACGCAAGCGTTTCAAAATCCGAATTCGAAGGTACCTAGGCTGCGGCTTTACGTTTTACAAATTGCTTCAGGTGACAGGCGTTTCCAAACAACTCGACCTGCCACTCACCTGTCGCACAATTTGGCATTCGAAACCGAACCGCACCAAAAGGTGGTGTTAGTGATCGCAGCCTCATATTGCTGTCACGCAAGCGGACATGTGCAGCGCACTAGCCTATGTCCGCTTTGTGCCAATAGCGGACACGACCCCCTTAAATTGCACGCCCGCTGCTACACCATTGAGCGGCGGCGAATAGGCATCTTCCTAAGGTCAGGAGACCTACGGATAGCGAAGCCGCTGTCAATTTAATTGCCGTCCGATGCCGAAAGAGCAATGGTGATACTCGATAGAAAAAGAAATCCCGTTTGGGGAGGGTCGCCATCATGCAAGTAAGATACACATTGCTTTCGTCACTCGGTGCCGCCGCATTCTTGGCTGCCGCCGGTTTGAACTCCATTTCCGCCGCCCCGTACCTGATCGTTGGTAATGATGAGAAACTGTTGTGGGACGATAAGGGCGCTCCGGTAATTCAGCCGGTCGGAAAGGATTCGGTTGTAATCCTTGATCTGGCAAATCCGGAAAATCCGAAAATCATCGCCAACCTCCCGCTAAAAAACTCGGTGGTTGGGCCCCCGGTTAATCTTGCGATTGATCCCACCAATTCAATAGCGCTGGTTGCGGACTCGATCGACGTCACGCAAGACGGCGACAAACTCAAGATGGGGCCCGACAACAAGGTCTATGTCATAGACCTCAAAGCCGATCCCCCCAAGCTTGCCAATACGATCACCGTCGGTAAGCAGCCGTCCGGCCTGAGCTTCAATGCGGCGGGCAATCTCGCGCTCGTGACCAACCGCGTCGACAAGTCGGTCAGTGTGCTGTCGGTCAAGGGCACCGATGTAAAGGTCATCGACACGATTGATTTGGGCGGCATTGTCTCACACGCCGTTTTCACGCCCGACGGCAAGCGCGCGCTGGTATCCAAGTTCAATGACCACAAGGTTTCCCTGCTCGACGTCAATGGCGACAAGGTGACCTACAACAAGCTCGATTTGCCGACCGGCCAGTGGCCCTACAATGTCGCCGTGGCGCCGAGCGGCAAGATCGCGCTTACAGCCGATAACGGTTTCGCTGGTAGTTCCGACGGCAGCGTCGATACCGTCAGCGTGGTCGATCTCGAGCTCAATCCGCCGCGCATCACCGACCGCGTTGTGGTGGGCGACGGGCCGGAGGGCCTGGCCTTTTCCCCCAAGGGCGATGTCGCAGTGGCGATCATCCTCGCCGGCTCCAACAATAAGAGCGCATACTTTTACAAGCGCAATGGTAGCATTTCGGTGCTGCGCATCTCCGGCAAGAAAGTGACCAAGGTCGGCGACGTGGAAGTCGGCGGCTTGCCCGAAGGCGCGGCTTTCACACCCGACGGAAAATATCTCTACATTGGTAATTATCTGGATCAGGATCTCTCGATCCTGAAAGTCAACGGGACAAAAATCACCCCGGTCAAGCGTTTCAAGCTGTCGGGGCACCCAGCCTCGATCCGCATGAGCACCCGCTGAGTTTTTGCGACGCTAACTTTGTCAAGAAGGACCGCCGCGAGGCGGTCTTTCCTTTGAAAATGCATCCGCTCGTTAGGTTTACAATGTCCGCTTTGTCCCAATAGCGGACATCGTCATTCGATGACCTTATCGACGCGGGTGAGTAGCGACGTTCGCGTCCGTTAGGCTCAGCGCTTTGCCAGAACACGGCTGTCCTGCGGCGCACTTGGGACAGAATCTTCAGCGCTTCTTCAAGCGTCTTCAGCACATAACAGACGAAGGGCGCGGGTTTTATGCGGCAAAGCTTTCGGCAGCCGTAAGGTAACTATTTGTATACAAGCGATAGTCTGCCCTTTTATTGCAAGCGTCGCATTCATATCCTATTTGCACGAATAACGGGGCACACGAAGGGGGATCGGGGATGCCGATATCGCGAGCGTTTGTAGCTGCCTGTCTGGCCGGTGCCGTGCTGGCGAGCGCGCCGGCATCAGCCGATGACGGCAAGCGGCCCGACAAGGTGTCATTCTATTTCGCTGGGCACGAGGACGACTGGCAGTTGTTCATGAATCCGTCCGCTTTTCAGGACGTGATCAATGGCGCAGCCAAGACCGTGTTCGTGCATCTGACCGCCGGCGACGCAGGGCTCGGTAACGGCCTGGGCGGCCGCAAACATCCCTTTTATCTGGCGCGCGAAAATGGCGCGGAAGCCGCGATCCGATTTATGGCCGACGCCGATGCGGTGCCGGGCGAGCGCATCGCGGCTTCGATGTCTTTCAACGGGCATATGATTTATCGAGTCAGCTACCTAAACACCGTGGGCTACTTCCTGCGCGTGCCGGACGGTCACTGGTCTGGTGACGGCTATTACGAGACCGGCTTCCAATCTCTCAAGCGCTTGGCCACTGGCGAAAATGAGATTCTGCGAGCGGTCGACGGCTCGGCCACGTATCATGGCTGGGACGATCTGGTTGCTACGCTGCGTGCAATCGTCACTTACGAGCGAGGCAAGGCCGCTGTAGCGCAGATCAATGTGGCCGAGACCAATACGCGTATTAATCCGAAAGACCATTCCGACCATCTGATGACTGCGAAGGCCGCTCTCGAAGCGGTGAAGGATCTTTCCTGTGTGCGGCGGGTCTACTATGTCGACTATGCAAGTTCGCGGCTGCCTCAAAACCTCGATGCACAACAGCGCGACATGGAAAGTTCCGTTTTTGCGGTCACGCTCGCCGGCGTGCAGGCATTAGATCACGGCACTTCCTGGCGTCACTACGACCAGTCATTCGTCGGGCGGAACTATTTCCGTGTCCAGGAACCGGCTCGATGTAACACCGCCGTAACCACTATGGCGGCGTCGCGGCACTAGGCTTTCTCTAGGGACTTCGCAGCCCAATGCGACCCATTGGATGCGAGGACGGCAGTTTCATTTTCCTTTCTTTCAATTGACGTGGGTCAATAACGCGCTGGCGCAGGCGACTACTTTTTTCGCAACCATTTTCATGCTTGTCCGTTTTCGTCCGGCTAACGCCTTGTCCGTAACCACACCTGGCGCCCGATGCGCTACGCAGAAGTGCCGCTCGCCCTGCAAACCGGCCGTGTCGTATCGGTCGATGCGCTGCGTGGATTCACTATATTCTGGATACTCGGCGCCGACGGCGCGATCTGGGCGCTCGACCGGATGCTGCACGACAAAGGACCGGCGCTGAGCGCGGCCGGCAGCTTCCTCCGTAGCCAAATGAGTCACGTGGCGTGGGAAGGCTTCAGCTTCTACGATTTTATCTTTCCGTTGTTGATTTTCGTCTCCGGCGTTTCGATCGTGCTGGCATTACCTCGGCTGGTCGCGCGTGAGGGGAAGGCGCCGGCGCACCTGCATGTGTTACGCCGTGCACTGTTTCTGTATATCCTCGGATTGATATTCTACGGCGGCGTCAGCCAGCATTGGAGCGACATCCGTTTTGTCGGCATCCTGCAGCGCATTGCGATTTGCTACCTGTTCGCTTCACTCTTGCTCCTGAATCTCAACCGGCGCGGGCTGGTTGTTGCGCTCGCCGCGCTCCTCGGCGGCTACTGGGCGCTGATGACGTTCGTCCCCGTGCCGGGCATCGGCGCCGGCTCATTCGGCCCGGACGCCAATCTCGCCAACTGGATCGATGCACATTATTTGCCAGGCCGACTGTGGGACAAATCCCGCGATCCGGAAGGACTACTGAGCACGCTGCCGGCGATCGCCACCTGTCTCCTTGGGGTAATGGCCGGGCTGTTTCTGAAGGACGAGCGCCTCACATCAACACAGAAATCGCTGTGGTTGAGTGGTGCCGGGACTGTGACGGTGTTAGCCGGCTATCTTTGGGGCCTCCAGTTCCCGGTCATCAAGGCGATCTGGACGTCATCATTCGTGCTGGTCGCCGGCGGCTACAGCGCGATCCTGCTCGGCGTCATGCATCAGGTCATCGATGTGTGGGGATGGAGGGCTTGGGCGACGATCTTCGTTTGGATCGGCACCAATGCCATCACATTTTATTTTATTAATGGCGTTGCCGGCTTTGAACCTTTCGCGTTGCGGTTTGTGGGCGGCGACGTATCGGCCTGGCTCGACCGGATGATCACGCCGGGAACCGGCCTTTTCGTCG
>JBGQLL010000079.1:0-12801 GCA_041500065.1 Pseudolabrys sp. | reverse complement strand
GCCAAGGCCTTGCGCATAACACGCTCCGTTCCGCCGCGTCCCCGGCCCCGCGGCATCTACACATTACTGCGGTGCAATATAACCTCTTGCACCGCAAATAGGCAAATCCGACGAATGCCGGATCATCCCGACAACGCCCGGGATGGGCTTGGTTTCCAAAATGGCTGAAAAACCAGCTCCCGGACGTGGGTGGCGGGCGGGTCGGGCAGAGCAAAAAGCCGGCAGCGAAAACCGCTGCGGCAAGCTTGAAGCGACGTCACTTTTTTCGTCGAGTTTGTCGCGATTTATGTTTGAGGGGGATGATCTTCGCGCTTTCGCCGGCACTTCTGCGCAGCGCTTCCTTGAGGCTGGCTGGACGGCCATGCTTTCTCAGGAGATCGTTGAACGCTTCATCGGCGAGCTCCTGGAACGACTTCATGTTTTCGGACGCGAGCAACCGCAGCTCCTGCCAGGTCTCTTCGTGAAACTGCACGCGTTTGCCAATCATGGATGCTCCCCAAATGAATTCATTCGCCGCCACAGCAGACTAGCAAAGACGATTTTGGGGCGTGATCAAAACGGGCCGCCAAGACTGTATGAGGCTGACCAGGCCGCAAGCGCAAAATAGAAGATACTGAAGCGGAAGAGGCCGCCCACTGAGGCGGCCTCTGGAAGATGGAAACAGGCCCGGGCTTATTTTTCGGGCCGCAAAACATAGACGCCCGCAATCAGAACGACCACGACGACTGCGGCGAGCGCGACGCCTGTGAGCATGTCCATGGCTAATCTCCTAGGACGACAAGTCGTCCGCCGAATTAGATAGAAAGAAAGAAGGATACGGCGGCTCAATTCAGGGATTCTCCGTAGAGCCGCGCACAAATAACGCTGATGGGTATCAAATTACCGAAAAGAACATATTGCGAACTTAGAACAAATAGGGTACATTGGTTGCCTTCAGTCGATTCCGACGGTGCGGGGGGCCGCGTTGTCGGGGGGTCGAATCCCGGCCATAAGGAGCGCGACATCATGAGTCAGCCTGCCCTGCGTCTCGTCGAAGGATCATCCATGGATAAGTCGAAAGCCCTGTCAGCTGCGCTGAGCCAGATCGAGCGCCAGTTCGGCAAGGGCTCGGTCATGAAGCTTGGCAAGAACGACAAGGCCATGGATATCGAAGCCATTTCCTCGGGCTCGCTTGGGCTCGACATCGCGCTCGGTATCGGCGGCCTGCCGCGCGGCCGGGTGGTGGAAATTTATGGGCCGGAATCCTCCGGCAAGACCACGCTCGCTCTGCACACCATCGCAGAAGCCCAGAAGAAAGGCGGCATCTGCGCCTTCGTCGACGCCGAACATGCGCTCGATCCGATTTATGCCCGCAAGCTTGGCGTGAACGTCGACGATCTCCTGATCTCTCAACCAGACGCCGGCGAGCAGGCCCTGGAAATCGCCGACACGCTGGTGCGCTCCGGCGCAATCGATGTGCTGGTGGTCGACTCGGTGGCCGCTCTTGTGCCGCGCGCCGAACTCGAAGGCGAAATGGGCGATGTGCAGCCCGGCAGCCAGGCGCGGCTGATGAGCCAGGCGCTGCGCAAGCTCACCGCCTCGATCTCGAAATCGCGCACCATGGTGGTTTTCATCAACCAGATACGCATGAAGATCGGCGTGATGTATGGATCGCCCGAGACGACTTCCGGCGGCAATGCGCTGAAATTCTACGCTTCCGTGCGTCTCGACATCCGTCGCATCGGCGCCATCAAGGAGCGCGACGAGGTGATCGGCAATCAGACTCGCGTGAAGGTCGTTAAAAACAAGCTGGCGCCGCCATTCAAGCAGGTCGAATTCGACATCATGTACGGCGAGGGCGTGTCCAAGACCGGCGAATTGATCGACCTTGGCGTCAAGGCCAACGTCGTTGAGAAGTCCGGCGCCTGGTTCTCCTATGACAGTCAGCGCATCGGGCAGGGCCGCGAGAACGCCAAGCAGTTTCTTAAGGACAATCCCGACGTCGCCGCCAAAATCGAAGCCTCCGTGCGCCAGAATGCCGGCCTGATTGCGGAAGCAATCTTGGCGGGCGAGAGCGACGACAAGGACGACGACGACGAGGCGGCTGAGGCTTGAAAGGATGATGGGCTGCCGGATGGCGTTGTTGCGACGCTGCCATCCGGAGCCGGTTTTCGCGAAGAAGGCATAGCCTTCAAGAGCGAAGAGCCGGCGCAGGAGCGGCCAGAACCGCTACCTGTCCTGCCCGCACCGACCCAACTCGTCGAAGTCAGAGACGTTGCCGAGCCGATCGCAGAGCCAAAGGCCGCTAAACCGAGGAAGGCCGGAGCTGCGAAAGGCAAAGCCAAGAGCGCGAACGCAAAAAGCGACGCCAAAAGCGACGCCAAGAATAGTACCAAGAGCACTACCAAGAGCACGGAACCAAAGGCCACCGTAGCGAAGGCCAGAGGACCCAAGGTGAAGGGCTCGAAGCGCAAAGGGAAGACAGGCCATTAGTGGTCTGAAAAGTTAGTAAGGCGAGGCGGCGGCGCCCGAGTTATCCGCTGCACCATTAGGTGACGCGTAGCGCAAGAGATGCGTTAGGCATTCGCCCCCGTCGGCACCCGGCTGCGTAAAGCGGCCGCCACCGAGGACGGGGGCGAAAGCGTTTTCGGAGCATAAGCGGGCGATCCAGGCTCCCGTTTGCCCATGACCGAGCGGATGTGGCTTTTCCCGCGGCCTTCCTAGACTTACGCCACCCCCGCCGCTAAATAGCAGCCTTGAAAAACATCAAGCCAAAACGGGGATTTAGACCCCATCGGACAGGGGCCTAACAGCGTTTCAAGATGAGCGGCGTCAACGATATCCGCAAAGGGTTCCTCGATTTCTTTGCCCGCAACGATCATCAGATCGTGGCGTCCTCGCCGCTGGTGCCGCGCAACGATCCCACTTTGATGTTCACCAATGCCGGCATGGTGCAATTCAAGAACGTGTTCACCGGCCTCGAAAAGCGGCCGTACTCCCGCGCCGTGACCGCGCAGAAATGCGTGCGCGCAGGCGGTAAACATAACGACCTCGACAATGTCGGCTACACCACGCGCCACCACACGTTCTTCGAGATGCTCGGTAACTTCTCCTTCGGCGACTATTTCAAGGAGCGCGCGATCGAGTTGGCTTGGACGCTAGTCACCAAGGAATACGCGCTGCCGAAGGACAAGCTTTTGATCACGGTCTATGTCGACGATGACGACGCCTTCAAGCTTTGGAAAAAGATTGCCGGGCTCCCCGACAGCAAGATCCTGCGCATCGCCGGCGCGGATAATTTCTGGGCCATGGGTGACACGGGCCCCTGTGGCCCGTGCTCGGAAATCTTCTACGACCACGGCGACAAGGTCCCCGGCGGGCCGCCCGGTTCGGCCGACTCCGAGGGCGATCGCTTCATCGAGATCTGGAATCTCGTGTTCATGCAATACGAACAGCTTGAGGGCGGCAAGCGCCTCGATCTGCCGCGGCCGTCGATCGATACCGGCATGGGGCTCGAGCGCATCGCCGCCGTACTGCAAGGCACCCACGACAACTACGCCATCGACCTGTTCCGCGTGCTGATCCAGACCATCGCCGATCTGACCAAGGTGTCGCCAAACGGACCGCACAAGGCATCGCATCGCGTCATCGCCGACCACCTGCGCGCGTCGGCATTTCTGATCGCCGATGGTGTTCTGCCCTCGAATGAGGGCCGGGGCTATGTGCTCCGCCGCATCATGCGACGCGCAATGCGTCATGCCGAACTGCTCGGCGCAAAAGAGCCGCTGATGTGGAGGCTCGTGCCGGTGCTGACCCGCGAAATGGGTCAGGCCTATCCCGAATTGTTGCGTGCCGAGGCGCTTATCACGGAAACGCTCAAACTCGAGGAAACGCGCTTCCGCCGCACGCTCGAACGCGGCCTTGTCATCCTCGATGAGAAGAGCAAGGGGCTCAAGAAAGGCGCCATGTTTGACGGCGACACCGCCTTCACGCTCTATGACACCTATGGCTTTCCGCTCGATCTGACGCAGGACGCGCTCCGCTCGCGCGGCATTTCCGTCGATCTCGCCTCCTTCAGCGACGCCATGGAGCGTCAGCGCGAGAAGGCGCGCGCCTCCTGGGCGGGTTCGGGCGAGGCGGCGCAAGAGACCGTGTGGTTTCCGCTACACGAGAAGATCGGCGCAACTGAATTCCTCGGCTACGAGACGGAAAGCGCCGAGGGCGTCGTTGCCGCTTTGGTGAAGGACGGCAAGGAAGTTTCCGAATTGAAAAAGGGTGAGAGCGGCGCCGTCCTGATGAACCAGTCGCCATTTTACGCCGAGAGCGGCGGCCAGGTCGGAGACACTGGCGAGATGCGGCGCGAGGGCGTGCGGCTGACGGTCAGCGATACGCAGAAAAAAGCCGGTGATCTGTTCGCGCACCTCGTCAAGGTGGAGCAGGGCACGGTCAAAGTCGGCGATCCGCTGTTGCTTGATGTCGACCATACGCGCCGCGGCGCGATCCGCCAGAACCATTCCGCCACGCATCTTCTGCACGAAGCGCTGCGTCAGGTGCTCGGCGACCATGTCGCCCAGAAGGGCTCACTGGTCGCGCCCGACCGGCTGCGTTTCGATTTCTCACATCCCAAACCGATGTCTCCGGAAGAGATCGAGCGCGTCGAGGACATCGCCAACGACATCGTGATTGAGAACGCGCCCGTCACCACCCGCCTGATGGCGGTCGACGATGCGATCGCGTCGGGTGCGCGCGCTCTCTTCGGGGAAAAATACGGCGATGAGGTGCGCGTCGTCGCCATGGGCGAGGGCACCGGCAACACCATGGGCTGGTCGGTCGAACTCTGCGGCGGCACCCATGTGCGCTGGACCGGCGACATTGGCCTCATTTCGCTGGTCGGCGAGGTCGGGGTGGCAGCGGGCGTGCGCCGGATCGAGGCTCTGACCGGAAAAGCCGCCCGCAAGGCCGCTAATAAACAACTTCAAGTCGTTAAAGCAGCGGCGGCAGAACTTAAAGTACCGCTTGAAGAGATGCCCGGACGTATCGGGGTCCTCTTGGATGAGCGCAAAAAGCTTGAACGCGACCTCTCGGACGCAAAAAAGAAGCTGGCCATGGGCGGCGGGGGCAAGGCGAGCACACAGGGAGATATTCAAGAGATCAAGGGTGTGAAGGTGCTGGCAAAGGAGCTTACCGACGTCAAATTTAGCGATCTCCGGGGCATTGCCGACGACTACAAGAAACAACTTGGCTCAGGCGTAGTAATCCTGTCGACGAGTTCCGATGACGGAAAAGCTAGCCTTGTTGTGGGAGTGACTCCCGACCTGACATCATCAAACAACGCAGTTCAAATGGTTCAGGCCGGGGTTTCCTCGATTGGGGGATCAGGAGGTGGCGGCAGGCCGGACATGGCCCAAGGTGGTGGGACCAATCCGAGTGGAGCGAAAGAAGCCCTAGAGCGAATCAAGCAAATGGTCCAGCCGGCAACGTCCAAGAGTGGATGATCGGCGATGCCACGCAATCGCCTCAAGGACTTGCGCCGGCGCGTTTATCGCGTACTCGAACAAGGCCCGGTTGGTGATCGCGTCAGCAAGGCTGTCGACCGATTCCTTGTGATTCTGATCCTCATCAATTTGATAGCGGTCGCGCTCGAATCGATACCGAAATATGAGGATCGTTACGCGACGACTTTCGCGCTGATCGAATTTTTTTCTCTCGTTGTATTCACCATCGAATATGGCCTGCGCCTGTGGTCGGCGGTTGAACATGGGCCGCACCAGCATATGGCGGCCACGCGCGCACGCCTCAAATATGCGCTTAGCCCTGCGGGGATTATCGATCTCGTTGCGGTGCTGCCGTTCTGGTTTGCGATGATCCTGCCGGGCGATCTGCGCGTGGTGCTGGTCTTCCGGATGGTGCGTTTCTTCAAGTTCGCGCGCTATTCGCCGGCGATGCGCTCGTTGCTGGACGTGCTCTATAACGAGCGGCGGGCGTTGTTCGGCTGTCTCGTCATCGCGCTCGGCAGCGCGCTTGTTGCAGCCTCGCTGATGCACCTGGCCGAAGGCAACGTGCAGCCTGAAAAACTCGGCACAATTCCCGATGCCTTCTGGTGGGCGATCGTGACGATCGGCACGATCGGTTATGGCGATGTGGTACCGGTCACAGCGCTCGGCAAGCTGATCGCGACCGGCACGATCTTCGCAGGCCTGGTGATGATGGCGCTGCCGGTCGGCATCATCGCCACCGCATTCGCCGAGCAGATCCAGCGCCGGGATTTCATCGTCACCTGGGGCATGATTTCCCGGGTTCCGCTATTCGCGGAGCTCGATGCCACGGAAATTTCCGACGTCATGGAATTGCTGTGGGCGCAGGTGGTCGAGGCCGGCGAAGTGATCATGCGCGCAGGCGATTCCGCGCGTTCGATGTATTTCATCGCAGCTGGCGAAGTTGAGATAGAGATCAAGGGCAAAAAGGAACCTGTGCGGCTCGGCGTCGGCCAGTTTTTCGGTGAGGTGGCAGTGCTGCGCCGAACTCGCCGCACTGCGACCGTCACCGCAGTCACCCGTACCAATTTGCTGGGGCTCGACGCTCACGACTTGCACGCGCTGATGCAGCGTGACCCGCGCATTGCCGCGCGGATCAAGGATGTAGTGGAAAAACGGGTCGGGAAGGGGGTCGTTCCGACCAGGCGTGAAATTGCATCTGACAAGGTTACGTGACGCGCCGAACGCACGAAACGGTGCGCGCGGACGCCCCTATGCCCCCATCGCCTTTTTCAGGTTGGCGTCCACCTTGTCGAGGAAACTGGTGGTGGAGAGCCACTTCTGGTCGGCGCCGACCAGGAGCGCCAGGTCCTTTGTCATGAAGCCCGCCTCAACCGTGTCGACGCAAACCTTTTCCAGCGTCTTCGAGAACTTCGCCAGCGCGTCGTTCTTGTCGAGCTTGGCGCGGTGGGCGAGCCCACGGGTCCAGGCAAAGATCGATGCGATTGAATTGGTCGACGTTTCTTTGCCCTTCTGATGCTCGCGGTAGTGCCGTGTGACGGTGCCGTGCGCGGCTTCCGACTCAACGATCTTGCCGTCCGGTGTCATCAGCACCGACGTCATCAGGCCGAGCGAGCCGAAGCCCTGTGCCACGATATCGGACTGCACGTCGCCGTCGTAGTTCTTGCAGGCCCAGACATAGCCGCCCGACCACTTGAGCGCGGCCGCCACCATGTCGTCGATGAGCCGGTGTTCGTAGGTGATCTTCTTCTTCTCGAATTCGCCCTTGAATTCCTTGTCGAAGATCTCCTGGAAGAGATCCTTGAAGCGGCCGTCATACACTTTGAGGATGGTGTTCTTGGTCGACAGATAGACCGGATAGCCGCGCGACAGGCCGTAGTTGAACGAGGCGCGCGCGAAATCGCGGATCGAGTCATCGAGATTGTACATGGCCAGCGCAACGCCGGAGCCCGGAAATTCGAACACTTCATGTTCAATTTTCTTGCCGTCCGGGGTGACGTAGCTCAGCGTGAGCTTGGCCTTCTCGGGCACCCGGATGTCGGTCGCGCGATATTGGTCGCCATAGGCATGACGGCCGATCACGATCGGTTGCGTCCAGCCCGGCACCAGGCGCGGCACGTTCTTGCAGATGATCGGCTCTCGGAAGATCACACCGCCGATGATGTTGCGGATGGTCCCGTTGGGCGAGCGCCACATCTTCTTGAGATTGAATTCCTTCACGCGCGCTTCGTCCGGCGTGATGGTGGCGCATTTCACCGCGACGCCGACTTCCTTGGTCTTGTTGGCGGCGTCGATGGTGATCTGATCGTCGGTCTCGTCGCGCTTCTGGACGCTGAGATCGTAATAGAGAAGGTTGATGTCGAGATAGGGATGGATCAGCTTGTCCTTGATCAGCTGCCAGATAATGCGCGTCATCTCGTCGCCGTCCATTTCGACGACGGGGTTTGCCACCTTGATCTTCGCCATTGCGGGTAGAACCTTTTGAAAGTTGCGCGGACGGGGAGGAAATGCTTCCGGCACGCGCCCTATAGCACCCAAAATCGCGCGGTAAAAGCCGCGAATTCCCGGCATTCTTTCCTACACCGAAGGGGGCGGGTATACCGCGCGCACGGAGGATTGCATGCCTGGTGCCGGCACCGACAAGACCAAGCGATGGATCGAAACGCCGGCGCCAGTCGTCGTTTTGGTTGAACCGCAGCTCGGCGAGAACATCGGTGCGGCCGCGCGCGCTATGGCCAATTTCGGGCTTTCGCGGTTGCGGTTAGTGAAGCCGCAACAGGGCTGGCCAAATGACAAGGCGCGCGTCATGGCGGCAGGTGCCGACCGGGTCCTCGACGGGGCCGCGCTTTACGACAGCCTGAACGACGCGATCGGCGATTGCAGCTTCGTCCTGGCCACCACCGCGCGCAATCACGATCAGGCCAAGCCGGTGGTATCTGCGGACGCCGCGGCATCAGAAATGGTGGCGCGGGTAGCGGCGGGTGAGAGCGTTGCCATCATCTTCGGCCGCGAGCGCATCGGGCTCGAAAATCATGAGGTCGCACTTGCTGATCGCATTGTGACCTTGCCGGTCAACCCGGCTTTCGCGTCGCTCAACCTGGCGCAGGCGGTGGTGATCGTTGCCTATGAATGGTTCAAGCGCGCAGCCGGCGGCGAATTGCCATTCGCCATGCCGGAAAAATCACCGCCGGCGCCGAAGCAGCAGCTCGATGCCTTCTTTTCCGACCTCGAACGCGAGCTCGAACGGGTCGAATTCTTCCGGCCCGAGGAAAAGCGCGGCACCATGAGTGTGAACTTGCGCAACATTTTCCAGCGCATGACGCCGACACAGCAGGACATCCGCACTTTGCACGGCGTCGTCAACGCGATCGTGCAGGGGCGCAAGGGGCCGGCGCGCGGCGGCGTGCTCGACGCAGCGGAATCCCAGAAGCTGCGCGACCTGTTGGCGGAGCATGGTGGCGGCCGCGTGCCCGGCGAGCGGGGGCCGGTGCGCGGACTGGCGCGGCTTCTGCGCCGCAATCCGACCGAGGCCGAGCGCGTGTTGTGGCAGGCGCTGGTGAATGACCGCCGCTTTGCCGGCCGTGGCTTCAAGCGGCAGGTGCCGATTGGGCCGCACATCACTGATTTCGTTTCGTTCCCGTTGAAATGCGTCATTGACCTCGTGCCACCGCACGAAACTGCCGAGGCCGCGCGTACGCGCGCCGAAAGGCAGGCTTACCTGTCCGCGCGGGGCTATCGGGTCTACGAGGCAAGGGCGGATGAGGTGGAAAAGGATGTGGGGAAAACCCTGGACGATCTCTCCGCTGTTGTAACGGGCGAAGGCTAGGCACGGCCGTCCGCTCGTCCCCGCGAAAGCGGGGACCCAGTCTTCTATGCCATTCAGTCAGGCCCCCTGGATTCCCGCTTGCGCGGGAATGAGCGGAGTGTGGGCAGCGCCTATTCCTTCAACGCCTTCAGCTGCGCCACGGTGGCCTCGCGCAAAGTCGTCAGGTCATTGCCGGCGATGATGAAGCGAAAGCCGCGTTTGACCATGGCCAGTGCGCTCTTGGTATCGCGGCAATAGATGCCGGGAATCTTGCCGGCCTTGCTCGCAGCGGCACAGATCTTGTCGATGGCGTTCTCGACCGTGGGGGCCTGGACATCCTGCGCCGTGCCGCCGCTGAGCGCGGTGGCGAGATCGTAGGGGCCGACAAACAGCGCATCGATGCCGGGCGTCGCCGCAATCGCTTCGACATTGTCGAGCGCGGTTGTGGTTTCAATCATGGCGAACGTGAGCGTGCCCTCGTTCGCGTCACGCATGTAATCGACCGACGCCGCGCGCGGGCTTTGCATTGCCATGGCCCGCACCGGACCCCAGCTGCGCTCGCCGAGCGGCGGATACTTCGCCGCGGCGGCGAAGGGACGGGCCTCGGCAGCGCTATTGATCATCGGCGCAATGAGCGCCTCGGCACCGAAGTCGAGTGCGCGGGAAACCAACGCGAAATCGTTGTGCGGTACCCGCACCACCGGCGTGGCTCCGGCATGGTTGAGCGAAGCGACACCGACGATCAGCGAGGCGGTGTCCCACAACCCATGTTGCGCATCGAGCACGACCGCAGCAAAGCC
Organism: Pseudolabrys sp.; assembly: GCA_041500065.1. Lineage (GTDB taxonomy): Bacteria > Pseudomonadota > Alphaproteobacteria > Rhizobiales > Xanthobacteraceae > Pseudolabrys. The sequence goes on along the minus strand of JBGQLL010000079.1, from coordinate 2,722 downwards.
TTCGCGCGCGATGGTCTCGGCGACGATCGGAGAGTTGGTCATGCACCAGGCGCCGTAAACCGTTTCGCCCGCGCGCAAGCGCCTGGCGAGAGCGAAAGCCGAGGTTCCCGTCATCGTGCTCTCGGGGTGTTTCCCGGGCGCGGCCCAGCACGTAGTGGTGCGCTGCAGACCCGGGATCGAGAAAATTTACGCGGTCCCGGATCTGCGGTGCACCGCTGGCGCGCTGCACCGCGTCCGGGACACAAAATTTTACCCGCTCTTCTTGATCTGCGCGACCGCTTGCGTCAGCAGCTCGGTCATCTGCGCCTGAATTTGCTGTTCGGTTATGCCTTTCGGCTGCAGATCCTTGAGCAACGTGTGCAGGACGTCATGGTCGCCCGCCGCCTCGAAGTCGGCCATCACGACATCCTTGGCGTAAGCCTCCGCATCGGCGCCGCTTTTGCCGAGAATTCCGGCCGCCCATAGCCCGAGCATCTTGTTGCGGCGGGCCATCGCCTTGAATCGGAGCTCCTCGTCATGCGCGAATTGCTTCTCGAAGCCTTCCTCGCGCTTGTCGAATGTCGTGGTCATGCGGCCTCTCGTTTTCGCGACCGGTAGAGTCGCTCGCTGTCTTCTTCGTTGCCGCCTTGCATATCGCCGGGCAACCGTCAAGGCAACATCGGGCGGCTCCTTTGCGGCGAAATTACGGAGTGGAAAACGTGCCGCAGGCGTGATTGTGCTGCCTCTACCGATCGGCTAGGTTCACGTCGTGTCCGGACCGCTGGCGCGGCCAGCGCTTCAGTCCGGTCCCGCAGCCGCGGATCTTGCAAAGTCGCACAACACGGAGCCACGGCAACCTGATGGACTTTCACAAACCACGGTATACGCCTATGAGCCGCCGTCGCCGCATTTACGAGGGCAAGGCGAAGGTCTTGTATGAAGGCCCGGAGCCCGGAACGCTGATTCAGCATTTCAAGGACGACGCGACCGCCTTCAACGCCAAAAAGCACGAAGTCATCGAGGGCAAGGGCGTCCTCAACAATCGAATCTCGGAATATGTGTTCCAGCACCTCAACGACATCGGGGTGCCGACTCACTTCATCCGCCGCCTCAACATGCGCGAGCAGTTGATCCGCGAGGTGGAGATCATTCCGCTCGAAGTCGTGGTGCGCAATGTCGCTGCAGGCTCGCTGGCACAGCGCCTCGGCATCGAGGAGGGCACCCAACTGCCGCGCTCGATCATCGAATTCTACTACAAGAACGACAAGCTCAACGATCCGATGGTGTCGGAGGAGCACATCACCGCCTTCGGCTGGGCTTCGCCGCAGGAGATCGACGACATCATGGCGCTCGCCATCCGCGTCAATGATTTCCTGTCCGGACTCTTCCTCGGCGTCGGTATCCGTCTCGTCGACTTCAAGATGGAAACCGGCCGGCTGTGGGAAAACGACGTGATGCGCATTGTCGTTGCCGACGAGATTTCGCCCGACAGCTGCCGGCTGTGGGACATCAAGACCAACGACAAGCTCGACAAGGACCGCTTCCGCCGCGATCTCGGCGGCCTGGTCGAGGCCTATACTGAAGTCGCCAAGCGCCTCGGCATCATGAGCGAAGGCGAGCGGCCGCAGGGCACCGGACCAGTGCTCGTGAAGGGTTGACTGTCCGGCCGCTAGTCCGGCCGCCCTTTAATACAAATACAAACTCCGTCATGGCCGGGCTTGTCCCGGCCATCATCGTTTAAGAGGCCTCGCAGCAGGCAAGCGTGGATGCCCGCGACGAGCGCGGGCATGACGACGAGCGAAAGATTGCCGCTAGAACTTGTAGGCCAGGCCAACCAATCCCATCATCAGCGTGTTGCTGAAGTCGGCGTGAGCGCCGGTGCACAGATCGTTTCCATGCGCGCAGGCGATGTCGGATGTTCCAAGGTCGACGTAGCGCCATTCGCCGCGCAGGGTCCAATGCGGCGCAAGCATGTGTTCGACGCCAACGCCCGCCGTCCAGCCGACCCTCGTTTTATCGTCGATAAAGGAGCCAACCAAGCCGCCATCCCCGATGTTGGCGACGATACTGTTGTCCACACGGCCGAATGCGAGGCCACCGGTGATGTAGACCAAGGTGGCATCGAAGGCGAGGCCGGCGCGACCGCGGGCGGTGGCAACCCACCTGACGTCGACGGCGGTCGAAAGTTCGATGCCGGTTTCGCTTGTCCTTAAACCGCCGAGCGAGCTCCAGTCGCCCTCGAGGCCGTATACAAAACCGCCTTGCTGCCAGTTGTATCCGACAAGCGCTCCGATCGCGCTGCCGGCTTTGGTCCGCTCGGTCGTGCCGCAACTGAGATTGGGAGCGCAATTGGCATCGACCGTCGAATCGTGGCGCGCGACGCCGCCCTGAATGCCGAAATAGCCGCCGGTCCAGGTCAGTATTGGCGGAGGCGGGTCATAGACGGGCGCCTTCGCCGGCAAGGGCAGGTCGTTTGCATGGGCCGCGGTCGACAGCGCGAGGACGGAGGCTGCCGCCAGGAAAAACTTTTTCATGACTCAATCCCTGTTATGATTCGGCTTTGAGTTTTCGGCTTGACACTTTGGGTTTCGCCGCGCGTCCGCCGTTTGAACGAAACGCCCGCGTTTCCCACGTCGGAGTTGCGCATCGGCCACAAACGCGCGGGGAGCGACCGCGAGACCGGTGTCGGCGAGGAGTTGGACTATCCGGTTGGGACAGCGATCGTTATTTGCGGCATGCGGGG
>JBGQLL010000078.1:0-12819 GCA_041500065.1 Pseudolabrys sp. | reverse complement strand
GAAAAAACCCGGCTTGCCACGCCTATAGCGGCCTTCTCCAACAGCTGGAAGGAAGCCGCTGTCGTGAAGCGTACACGTATCACCGTTGCTGCCGTACTTTGCTTTTCGGTCGTATTCACCGGCGCTGCGTCCGTCGCCAAAGCCCAATCTGGAATTGCGTCAAATTTATTCGGGCGGCAAGACGGCGAATGGCGAGATCGCTAAAGCGAGTGGCATGACCGCTGCCCACAAAACTCTGCCATTTGGAACGCTGGTGCGCGTCACCCATCAGCACACTGGTCGGTCGATCGTCGTCCGAATCAACGATCGTGGACCGTTCGTGCGCGGTCGGGTCATTGACGTGATGCCGGCGGCCGCTCGCGCATTGGGCTTCTCAGGTCTCGCACCCGTGACGCTCGATGTCATCGACCATCAGGCACGATCGGCTGCGCGGTCATAAGAAAGGGAAGCCGCCGCCAGGCGGTTTGGGCGGCCAGCTGTTCCATCGCAATGCGGTGGGACAGCTTTTTATCGAATATACCGGCCGAAGACAGCCGCAGTGTCTTGTTATCGCCGTGCCGAGTACACAGCTATCTGAAGTACCTAAATGATAATTAGGTCCTTTTGAAAGGATACATACTATGACAATTAATCCTTCATCCAACGAAACCCAGAAGCCCGTATCGCCTGCTCCGTCTCCGCAACAGCAGACCCAGGGCGATCCCAAGCAGAACACCGACAAGCAGGGCGGTCAGCAACAGCAGCAGAAGTAAGCTGCGCGACCGTTCAAGAACGGAGGCCCGGCCCAGCGCCGAGCTTTTTTGTCGTCCATGGGGAGGGAACGATGCTCGCCTGGTTCGTACCGCCTGTCGTTGTGCCGGCGATGCTGGTCATCGCCGTGACCGCCGCGGCGTTGCTGCACTAGCGGTGCTCTAAAATACCAGCTTTTTCAGCAGCTGCTCGAGGGCCTGCTTGCCCTCCAGATTCGCCGTGCTTCGCGACTCGAAATATTCCTCCGAATGCGCTACCGGGCTTACCCGTCCAGCGCGGTAGATTTCCCATCGCCACGGTTTGGGCATGCGGGCGCGGTTCTTCACCACGACAGAGTAGTCGCTTCGATCAAGACCGCCCTTCATAACGCGCGGCGGATCACGGTGGAGGTCCCCGTCGCTCACGCCGCCTGATCCTGCTGATGGGCCGCCGCAAGATCGGCGGGATCGACGCTGACCATTTCGATCGACGACGACCGGTGCGCGTCGACGGGCAGGAAAATCATTGTCGCGACCCGGCGATAAACCGGGAACGATAACCCCTCGATCAGTTCTTCATCCGTCGCCACTTCATATTCGCCGGCGGCCAGGCGCCGGTCGACTCCTTTGAGCGAAAAAGGATGCTGGAATGTCAGCGTCACGCGTTTCGTGCGTGTGAGCATTGCAATGTCCTCGATGGCAGAGCGACAGCGCGACCGCGAGCCCTCAGTAGCTTGATCACCAAATAAGAACCGCGAGAACTATTCCCGCGGAGACCAGCAACCCCAGCCCCCAGAAGGAATAGGTCACCATCCTGTCGATTGCGTCACCGTGCATCGCACCATTATGCGCGTTTTGAATGGCGATAGATACAAGTATATTTAGACGTGGGCGTTAGCGCGGTGTTTGGTGAAAAGCAGGAGCATTGTATGGAAAAGCTGGAAATCACCCGCAACGCTCAAACGGATCAATTCTCGGTCGTTCTCTCCAGGGGCAACGACACCATACGGTGCATGGTGACCGTCGAGGCAGGCCGCGCGACCTCCGACGAAGAGAAGTGTCGCGCGGCTCTCTCAAAAGCCAAAGCGCTTTCCAGGGCTCTGGATGCTGCCATTAAGGACGTCTGATTGATGGCGCGATTTAATGAATGACGTCGAGTTTAACCTTCGCAACACCTCGATCGACAATTCCCAAAGTTTCGGCCGCCGAATACGAGACGTCGACAACGCGTCCGGGAACGTATGGACCGCGGTCATTGATGCGAACCGTGACAGATCGCCCGGTCGAAACATTTGTCACGCGTAACCGGGTGCCGAACGGCAGCGTCGGGTGAGCCGCGGTGAGTTCAGCCGGATTGAACTTTTCGCCGTTCGCTGTCTGCTGTTCCTCCGTGTAGAAGCTGGCGACCCCATACGAAGTCGCCGGCGTTGCGGCTGTATGTTTATACGGCGTGTGCTTGATCGCTTTGATCGCGACGCGCCTGCGCGTCACCGGCGCCTCTTGGTTCTCTCCAGGCGATGCCTGTCGACTGGCGCGCAATTCGGATTTGTCGGTGACGGCCGGGGTCTGCATGCACGCCCCTAGCGCCGCCGCCATCATGGCGGCGGGAACCAGTCGAACAAAGTTCCGAAAACGAGCGGATGAATTCAAAAGGCGTGTCCCCATGCGCCAAAATCCGACAGCCAATCGGGGCGGCAGCGTGACCGGATCACAGCCAATTAGGACGCAGCCTGATTTTCATTCTCGGTGTGATCGATTTGTCACGCGCGGGAACACTGTTGCGGTAATTAGCAACCGGTATGCAATATTGTGAAACACGCTTTCTTAGTGCGGGTTTTTGCCCACCCGGTGCCCTTCCAGGGCGCTGCCGATCTCATCCAGGATCGCCGGATCATCGATCGTCGCCGGCATTGTCCACGGGTCGCCGTCGGCGATTTTCTTGATCGTGCCGCGCAGGATCTTTCCTGAACGCGTCTTCGGCAGCCGCGCGACGGTGATCGCCAATTTAAACGCAGCTACTGGTCCGATCTTGTCGCGCACCAGCGCGACGATTTCCTTTTCAATTTCCGTCGGCGGACGGTTGACGCCGGCTTTCAAGACAATGAACCCGCAAGGCACCTCGCCTTTTAGATCATCCTTGATACCGAGCACCGCGCATTCGGCGACGTCCGGGTGTCCGGCCAGCACTTCTTCCATGCCACCGGTGGACAACCGATGACCGGCGACATTGATGATGTCGTCGGTGCGGCTCATGACATAAACGTAGCCGTCCTCATCCTTGTAGCCGGCGTCCGCCGTCTTGTAGTAGCCGGGAAATTCCGCGAGGTAGCTTTCCTTGAAGCGCTCGTCCTGCTGCCACAGCGTCGGGAAACAGGCCGGCGGCAACGGCAACTTGACCACGATGGAGCCGATCTTGTTGACCGGCTGCACCTTGCAGGCTTCGTCGACGATATCGATGGCGTAGCCCGGCATCGGCACGCAGGCCGAACCGTAACGCACCGGCAGCGCGCCGAGGCCGACCGGATTGCCGGCGATGCACCAGCCGGTCTCGGTCTGCCACCAGTGGTCGATCACCGGCACGTTGAGCACTTCCTCAGCCCATTGGATGGTTGGCGGGTCGGCGCGCTCGCCGGCGAGGAACAGCGTGCGAAATTTGGAGAGGTCGTGTTTCCCGATGAACTCGCCCTTTGGGTCTTCCTTTCTGATAGCGCGAAAGGCGGTCGGCGCGGTGAACAACGCCACCACGCCGTGCTGTGCAATCACGCGCCAGAATGCGCCCGCGTCGGGCGTTCCGACCGGCTTGCCCTCGTAGAGGATCGACGTGCAGCCGTGGAACAGCGGCGCATAGACAATGTACGAGTGGCCGACCACCCAGCCGACATCGGAGCCGGACCACCACACTTCGCCGGGAGAGACGCCGTAGAGGTTCTGCATCGACCATTTGAGCGCAACCATGTGCCCACCATTGTCGCGCACGACGCCCTTTGGGATTCCCGTGGTGCCTGACGTGTAGAGAATGTAGAGCGGGTCGGTCGCGGCAACCGCTACACACTCGCTGGTCTTGGCGTAGTTGACAGCGTTCTCCCACACCTTGCGCCAGTCATGATCACGGCCGGCGGTGAGTGGCGCTTCACATTGCGGGCGCTGAAGGATCATGCAGCTCTGCGGCTTATGCTTTGCGAGTTTGATCGCTTCATCCAGCAGCGGCTTGTAGGGCACGACGCGCGCGCCCTCGATGCCGCAACTCGCGGAGAGGATCACTTTCGGCTTGCAGTCGTCGAGCCGGGTGGCAAGCTCCTTCGCCGCGAACCCGCCGAACACCACCGAGTGGATGGCGCCAATGCGCGCGCAGGCGAGCATGGCGAACACTGCTTCCGGCACCATTGGCATGTAGATGATGACACGATCGCCTTTCTCCACGCCGAAATCACGCAGTATGGCGCCGAGCAATTGCACCTCGGACAGCATGCGGCCGTAGGTGAAGGTCTTCACGGTGTTGGTGACGGGAGAATCGTAGATCAACGCCGGCTGGTCGTTACGGCCGGCGAGCACGTGACGGTCGAGCGCGTTGTAGCAGGTGTTGCAGGTGGCGCCCGCGAACCAGCGGCCGTAGATACCAGCGTCGCGGTCGAAGATCTTCTTCGGTTTCTCGTACCACTCGATATCCGCCGCGGCTTCCGCCCAGAAGACCTCCGGGCTGCGCTGCCAGTGTGCATAGACGTCGTGATAGCGGCTGGTACGGGCGTCCATCGCCCCCTCCCTTTTTGCTCTTTGGCGGCGATTGTGGAACGGCCCGACGTAGCAAACAAGGCAGTGCCCTGCGCCATTGACTACACCGCCCCGGCCCTGAAGATGAGCCATGCTGAGTCTAAAGCCGGCTTCGACTGAGGCGACGCCCTGTAAAATATGCCGGCAGCCTGCCCCGCTTTTCGGCCTCGTCGACTTCAACAGGAACTGCCAGATCCCCGACTGCGTGAAACTGCCGCTTACAGGCACGCCTGTCTATTACCGCCGCTGTAGCGCCTGCGGCTTCCTGTTTACCGACGCTTTCGACGACTGGAGCCCGGACGACTTCAAAACGCACATCTATAATGGCGGCTATCTCGCGGTTGATCCCGGATATCAGGAGGCACGGCCGCGCAGCAATGCTACCCTGGTGCAAAGCGTCTTCGGCCCGCACAAGGCGGCACTACGTGTGCTCGACTTTGGCGGCGGCAACGATGTGCTGTGCGCCGATTTGCGGGCAGCGGGATTTCCGGTCGCCACAACCTACGATCCCTTCGTACCTGAATATGCGAAGCCGCCCGATGGCAAATTCAACCTCATCACCTGCTTCGAGACGCTTGAGCACGTGCCCGATCCGGTTACAGGCATCGGCGCAGTCGTGGCGAACCTGGCGGATCCAGGGTTAGTTCTGTTTTCGACGCTTGTGCAACCGCAGAATTTCGACCAGCTCGGCATGAACTGGTGGTATGTCGGCCCGCGCAATGGCCATATTTCGATGTTCAGCCGAGACGCGTTAATCAAGGCTTGGCGCGTCCACGGCTGCCAGACCGGCTCGTTCAACGACAACCTGCATGTCGCATTCCGGACGATGCCGGAATTTGCCAAGCATCTCCTGGGGCGAACCGTCGCCTGAGCGCTAGCCCGGCGATGACAAAACCGGGATTGACCGCTAGCTTTTGCCCGAAGGGATATCGGGCATGGCGAAATCACCCTACGACGCCGATCTCGAGCGCAATCCGGCCAACTACCAGCCATTGACTCCGCTCGGCTTTCTCGAGCGCGCGGCGGCCGTATTCCCCGATCATACCGCCATCATCCACGGGGCGATGCGGCGCAGCTATGCCGAGTTCTATGCTCGCGCACGGCAGTTGGCGTCAGCACTGGCAAAGCATGGCATCAAACGCGGCGACACGGTTTCAGTGTTTCTCGCCAATACGCCGGCGATGCTTGAGTGCCATTACGGCGTGCCGATGTGCCAGGGCGTGCTCAACACGCTCAACACGCGGCTCGACGCGCTGATCATTGCCTTCTCACTCGATCATGCCGAGGCCAAGGTCGTGATCACCGACCGCGAATATTCCAAGATCATGAAGGAGGCCCTCGGCCTCTGCAAAGCAAAACCGCTTGTGATCGACTATGACGACCCCGAATACACAGGCGCCGGCGAGCGGCTCGGGACAATCGAATACGAAGAATTCATCGCGCAGGGCGATTCCCGCTATGCCTGGAAAATGCCTGATGATGAATGGGACGCAATCGCGCTCAATTACACGTCGGGCACAACAGGTGATCCGAAAGGCGTGGTCTACCATCACCGCGGTGCGCATTTACTCGCGGTCGGTAATGTCGTCACCTGCTCAATGGCCAAGCATCCGGTCTATCTGTGGACACTGCCGATGTTCCACTGCAACGGCTGGTGTTTCCCGTGGTCGATTTCGGTCGCCGCTGGCACGCATGTCTGTCTGCGCGCCGTGCGTGCGCTGGCGATGTATGACGCGATTGCTACACACAAAGTGACGCATCTGTGCGGCGCACCGATCGTGATGGCGACGCTGCTGAATGCGCCGGCAAGCGAGAAAAAACCGCTGCCGCATGTGGTCGAATTTTTCACGGCCGCGGCACCACCGCCAGAAGCCGTGCTCGCGGCGATGAAGGAAGCGGGCTTCAATGTCACGCATCTCTACGGCCTGACGGAATCCTATGGGCCGGCCGTCGTCAACGACTGGCATACTGACTGGAACGCACTTGCGCCCGCCGAGCAGGCGGTAAAGAAGGCGCGGCAAGGCGTTCGATACGGCGCTCTGGAGGGGCTCGACGTGCTCGACCCCGAGGCCATGACGCCCGTTGCGCGCGACGGCGAAACGCTGGGCGAAGTCATGATGCGCGGCAATGTGGTGATGAAAGGCTATCTCAAGAACAGATCATCGACCGAAAAGGCCTTTGCCGGCGGCTGGTTTCACACCGGCGACATCGGCGTCATGCATGCCGATGGCTATATCCAGCTCAAGGATCGTTCCAAGGACATCATCATTTCCGGTGGCGAGAATATCTCCTCGATCGAGGTGGAAGACGCGCTCTATAAGCATCCCGCGGTTGCTGCCGCCGCAGTGGTCGCGAAACCGGACGACAAATGGGGCGAGACGCCCTGCGCCTTCATCGAACTAAAACCGGGCGCACGGGTCAATTCCGATGAGCTGTTGCAGTGGTGCCGCAAGCATTTGGCTTCCTACAAATGCCCGCGCTACGTCGTGTTCGCCGACATCCCGAAAACGAGCACCGGCAAGATCCAGAAATTCAAGCTGCGCGAGATGGCGAAGGCGGTTTGAGTCTTGGCCGTCAAGACATGTGCCCGCCATTCTTATGTAACCCAGTGAACCCATGCCCGACATTCTCATCATCAGCGAAGGCCCCGTCCGCAAGATCCGGATCAACCGGCCCGAGAAGAAAAACGCGCTGACGCTCGCGATGTATGAGTCGATGGCCGCCGCAATCGAGGATTCTGCTACGGAGGCGAGCGTGCGATGCCTGCTGATCTCCGGCACGCATGATGTCTTCTGCGCCGGCAACGACCTCAACGATTTTGTCGCGATGGCAAGAAGCGGTGCGCTCGGCGCGCCGATTGTAAGGTTCCTGCATGCGCTTGCTCGTTGCGAAAAACCGCTGGTCGCGGCCGTCAGCGGCGCTGCGGTCGGCGTCGGCACCACCATGCTGCTGCACTGCGATCAGGTGATTGCAAGCGATACGGCGACCCTGCTCACGCCTTTCGTTTCGCTCGGCCTCCTGCCCGAGGCAGGCTCAAGCCTGCTAGCGCCGCGCCTGATGGGCCATGCGCGCGCGTTTTCGCTCCTGGTGATGGGCAAGTCGCTCTCCGCCGAAGAGGCTAAAGCAGCGGGAATCGTTACCGCAGTCGTGCCCGCCGCCGAACTCGACGCGCGATCGCTCACGGTGGCGCGCGAGATTGCGGCGTTACCGCCCGAAAGCGTGGCGGCCGCACGGCGACTGATGCGCGGCTCCGTCGAGGAGATCGTGGCGCGCATCGACGAGGAGGTTGAGGCCTTCAAGACGCGGCTGGCTTCGCCCGAAGCGCAAAAGGCCTTCGCGGCTTTCCTGACTCGAAAACGGTAATCGCTGGTGGCTATCGCCCTTCGCGGGCGTACGGATCAAAAAGGTTGTTGCTATTGTAGCGCTCATTGAATGAGCGCTGCTGGCCGAACTGAAACGTCGTGTTGCCCTGCTTCACGCTGGTCTGGCCGTTGTCGGTATTGAACGGCGACACCGGCGTATGGCGATCCGGCGTCGCTGCTGGTTTGTCCGTGTCCAGGTAGCCCTGGCCACCGCTGGCCCCACCCTGGTTTTCGATCGTGAACGCCTTCGCGGCCGGCGCAACGGCAAGTGCCACGAGCAAAGCGGCTGCTGCGGCAGCGAACGCACGGGGTGTTGCGCGGAATTTCATAGCGGCCTCGACGGTTGCCTCTGCAGTGGGTGAATCAAACAGCACAATAATGGCTGCACGGCGGCAGTCGGCTATTCTACCTTCAATCCGAGCTTTTTCACCAGCCCGCCCCACTTCTTTTCATCCCCGGCGACATCCGCGGCATAGGCCTCTGGTGTCCCGGGTAGGGACTCGGCGCCTTCGGTAGCGAGACGCTCCTGCACGTCCTTCGTCGCGAGCGCGGCGTTGAGTTCCTTATTGAGTCGCGCAATGACAGTGGGCGGCGTACCGGCGGGCGCCATCAGCCCATAACGTAGCGCCGCATCGAAACCGGGCACGCCGCTTTCGGCAAGCGTCGGCAAATCGGGCAACAGGTTCGACCGCTTCGCACTGGTGATCGCGATCCCACGCAAAGTTCCGGCTTTGATATTGCCGAGCGCGACGGGAATCGGAAGGAACATCATTGGAATATGTCCGCCGAGCAGATCGCTTATGGCCGGACCGTTGCCCTTGTAAGGCACGTGCTGAAGCTTCAGCCCCGTATCGCTCGCAAGGTATTCGACGGCGAGATGGTTGACGGTGCCGACGCCGGGAGAGCCATATTGCAGCGGCGCGGTGGCTGCCTTGGCGTAGGCGATCAACTCGGCCACCGAATGCACCGGCATTGAAGGATGCACCACGAGCACATTCGGGGCAAAACCGATCATGCCGATCGGTGTAAAGTCTTTGTGCGGATCATACCCGGCGTTGGGGTTCATGGCGGGCGCGATCGCCATCGTCGCTGTATAACTGAGCAAAATGGTGTAGCCATCAGGTGCGGCCTTGGCCACGAAGCGAGTGCCGAGTGTGCCGCCGGCACCACCACGATTCTCGACCACGATCTGCTGGCCGAGCGCGGCCGCCAGTTTGTCAGCGACGTTGCGCGCCATGACCGTAGTGCTACCGCCGGGCGGGAACGGCACGATCAAGGTGATCGGACGGTTCGGATAGTCGTCAGCGCGGGCTTCAGTTAACGCACCAAGCAGCGCAAGTGAGATCAGCGCGAGAGCCATCCATTTTCCCGGGGGTCGCAACATGACGCCTACTCCACCTTGAGCCCGAGCTTCTTGACCAGCCCGCCCCACTTTGTCTCTTCCTTATCGATATCAGCGGCATATTCAGCCGCCGTCGACGTCATCGGATCGCCGCCCTCATTGTGAATTTGCGTCTGGACGTCCGGATTGTCGACCAGCTTGCGCAGTTCCCCGTTGAGCTTTTCGACGATCTCCTTCGGCGTGCCGGCCGGCGCCAGCAAGCCGTAATGCAGCACGGCCTCGAAACCGGGCATTCCCGCTTCGTCGAAAGTCGGCACATCGGGCAGAAGCGAGAAGCGCTTCTTGCTGGTGACTGCAATGGCGCGAAGCTTGCCGGCCTGGATGTTGCCCAGCGCCGGCGGCAACACGCTGAAAGCAACCGACACATGGCCGCCGAGCAGGTCGTTCATCACAGGCGCCGAGCCTTTGTATGGAATGATCGCCATATCGACCCCGGCCTCGGCCTTGAACAATTCGGCGCACATGTAGCCGCCGGTGCCGAGCGCCGAGGTGCCGAGATTGAGCTTGCCTGGTTGCGCCTTGGCCATGGCGATGACGTCGGAAATCGATTTGGCGGGAAACGATGGATTCGCCAGCAATGCGACCGGCATCGACGCCACCAGCCCGATCGGCGCGAAATCCTTGCGCGGGTCGTAGCCGGCATGAACGTAGAGGCTGGGATCGATCGAGATCGTGCCGGTGTGGCCGAGCAAAAGCGTATAGCCGTCGGGTGCCGCCTGCGCGACAACGCGCGTGCCAATGGTGCCTCCGGCGCCGGGCCGGTTGTCGACGACGAATTGCGCATGCAAGGCCTCGGACAATTTGGCGGCGACCACGCGCGCCATCGCATCGACGCCGCCGCCTGGCGGATAAGGCACCACCAGCGTGACATTGCGCGCCGGATAGTCGGCGGCTGCAGCAGCACCAATCGCAAGCATCATGGCGAGCGCCAACACGGCGGCAGCAGCAAATCGGGACATGGCGGTTTCTCCCAGCACAACGGACGGTCTTATTTGCCGACACTATAACGCAAAACGGCACTTAGGGCGGATGCCGGATATTGCAGCCGGCCGTACCAAAAAATACAGCCGAACCCGGGGTATCCCCGAGTTCGGCGTGAGCAACAAGACTCTAACGTGAGATCGAGCCGGTCAGTGTACGCTGGCGCGGCCGTTATAGCGCAGCCGTTCGATCTCGTCCTTTACTTGCAATTTGCGACGTTTGAGTTCCACTATTCTCAGGTCATCGACCGCAGGATGGGTCAGGCATTCGGTGATTTCGTCTTCAAGCGCCTGATGTTTTCTTTCCAATTCCGCAAGGTGCGATTGCATCGACATGCGGTATGTCTCCTCAATCAGTGGCTCTCTACAATTTAAGTGTAGCGCAGACTCACCACAAGGGCGACCGTACACCCGCCCTCGTTTGCCGGCAAACCGGCCCAAACCTTTGATTGGCGTCGTTTTTCCGAAAGCTTGAATGCCCTTGTGGAAAACGCAATAATTAACGCGCTTTTGCCGAGACGGAACGGCCAAGCGCAAGCAACGGTGGCAATGACTGACGAGGAAGAACGCGCGTTGCGGGAGCAGTTGGCGCGCCTGCTGCAGGAACACCGCGACCTTGATGCGGCCATCGCGGCCCTGGTCACCTCTCCCGGTTCTGACCTTATTCAGGTACAGCGGCTGAAGAAGCGTAAGCTGGTATTGCGCGACAAAATCCGCCGCATCGAGGACCAGCTCACGCCCGATATTATTGCGTAGGACCGTCCGCCTAGGCTGGTGAGGACAGCGGGGGAAGGAACTGCGCCCTTCGCTCGTCCTTACGCGCATACATCGCCCGGTCGGCGGCCTCGATCGCCTCGGCGGTTGTGGCGTCCGGAAGAAGTGGCGCCGCGCCCACGCTGGCGCTAACGTGAACCTGGGTCTGTCCGTGCATAACGCTGACGTTTCCGATCAGCGCTTCCAGCTCGCGCGCTTTCATCGAGGCCTGCGCCTCGTCGACCCGCCAAACCACCACACCGAATTCGTCGCCGCCGAGCCGCCCTACCACATCGGAGGATCGCACATGGCCAACGAGCTCACGCGCCACCGCCTTGATAAGGGCGTCACCGGCGCCATGGCCGTGGCGGTCGTTGACCGCCTTGAAGCCGTCGAGATCAATGAACATGAGCGCAGCCTGCGTGCCGTAGCGCTTCACATACGCGATCGCGCGCTTGAGATCGCGCTCGAACCCGCGGCGATTGAGTATATCGAGTAGCGGATCGATGTCGGCGCGAGCCTCGAGTTCTCCGATTCGCGCACGCGCTACGGCGACCTCGCGCTTGAGCCGCTCGATCTCGGCCAATAGCGACGCGGCTTGTGGAAAATCGTCGTAAAGGCGCGCCTCGGCGTGCTGGAGACCCATGTTTCAGTCCTCGCGAATCTTAACCGTGCGACCGAGAATACCCCTTTCGCCTTGCCAGAGGGGAGCCTCAACCTATAATCAACCGCTTCCTTCCGCAGGGGTGTGGCGGATTCGGGGAGCACAATGGCATCAAAACCGGTCGCGATCATCATGGGCAGCCAGTCCGACTGGGCCACGATGAAGCACGCCGCCAAGGCACTCGATGCCCTCAGGATCGGTTACGAAGCGCGCATCGTCTCCGCGCACCGCACCCCCAAGCGGCTCTACGACTTCGCTGGCAGCGCCCGGAAAAACGGTTTCAAGGTGATCATTGCCGGCGCTGGCGGTTCCGCCCATCTGCCTGGCATGACCGCGTCGATGACGCCGCTGCCGGTGTTCGGCGTGCCGATGAACACGCACGCGCTCGAGGGCAAGGATTCGCTGCTCTCGATCATGCAGATGCCGGGCGGGATCCCTGTCGGCACCCTCGCCATAGGCAAGGCGGGCGCAACCAACGCCGCGCTGCTTGCGGCCGCAGTATTGGCGCTGTCCGATGCAAAGATTGCAAAGCGGCTGGATGCCTGGCGCGCGCGGCAGACCAAGGCCGTGGCCAAACGGCCCAAAGATTGAGCCTTGCTGAAGCCCGGCGCCACCATCGGCATTCTCGGCGGCGGCCAGCTCGCGCGCATGCTCGCACTTGCCGCCGCGCCTCTCGGTTTGCGCTGCCACGTATATTCGCCCGAAAAGGACTCCTGCGCGTTCGATGTGGTGCATGCGGGCACCTGTGCCCCTTACGAGGACGAGACCGCACTCGCGCGCTTTGCCGGTGCCGTCGACGTCATCACCTATGAATTCGAGAATGTGCCGGCCAAGACCGCCGCCTTCCTCGCCCAGCGGAAGCCAGTGCTGCCCGACCCAAAAGTGCTGGAGACAACGCAGGACCGGCTCGTCGAGAAGACTTTCATCAGCGGGCTGAAGATTCCGACGGCACCTTTCAAACCGGTTCACAGCGCAACGCAATTGGCCGAGGCTGTGGAGGCCGTTGGTTTGCCGGCCGTGCTCAAGACGCGTCAACTTGGCTATGACGGCAAGGGTCAGGCGAAAGTCTCGAAAAGCGGTGACGCGATCTCGGCATGGCGGTCGGTACACAATGCGCCGTGCATCCTTGAAGGCTTGATTGATTTCGAGCGCGAGGTTTCAG
>JBGQLL010000077.1:0-12821 GCA_041500065.1 Pseudolabrys sp. | reverse complement strand
CGATTGGAAAGCGCTTCCGCATGGTGTGGCTGCAACACGAGCGCGCGATTGTAGTTTTCTAAGGCGGGATCGTGCTTGCCGAGCGTGGCCTGGACGACAGCGAGGACATAGAGCGCATCAAAAAACTCGGGGCGTGTCGAAACGATCTGCCGGCAAATCTGTTCTGCTTCGAGATATTGCCCTGCCCGGTAAGCCGCAACGGCATGGTCGAGAGCCTGCGGTTGTTCAAATGCTGGGCTTGCCATCGCACTCGTCTTGCGGGCATTGAGAATCGGAATCACCCGATCTCTTGTTGTGGCGACGCTATAGCCGGATGTTGCGCTGTCAAGCGAGCGGAGAACGGGCCGCCTTAGAAGGAATTAGGCAATGCGCCGCCGGCCGTAAATTTCATCGGCACGCTGTTCGAACGCGGTAGCAAAGCGCCGGAATGCAGCATCGAACATCGCGCCCATCAACACCGCGAGAGCGCGACTTCGAAATTCGTAGTCGATGAAGAATTCCACATCGCAGGCCTCTTCGCCCATCGGGTGGAATGTCCAGCGATTCTGCATGCGCTTGAACGGGCCACTGAGATATTCGACCAGGATCTTCAAGTTTGATCGGTCGAGCGTGACCCGGCTGGTAAACGTCTCGCGAACAATCTTGTAGGCGACTGTCATGTCGGCCACCAAGATTGTGGTGCCGTTTTTTTCGGTCCGGCTCTTTACTGCCAGCGCGCTACAGAGCGGCACGAATTGCGGGTACTTTTCCACGTCAGCCACCAGCTCAAACATTTTGGTGGCAGCATGACGAACGCGGTGCTTTGTCGAAAATTGAGGCATTGACCCTTAGATGGTGGCACGCGCGGCTTTCAGCCGCGCAAAATCCTCGCCGGCATGGTGCGACGAGCGCGTAAGGGGTGAAGCCGCCACCATCAGGAAGCCCTTGCTGTAAGCGACAGTCTCGAGCGCCTTGAACTCATCAGGCGGCACGAAACGCTTAACTTCGTGATGCTTACGGGTGGGCTGCAGATACTGACCGATCGTAAGGAAATCGACCTCGGCGGAACGCAGATCGTCCATGACCTGCAGCACCTCGTTCCGTTCTTCCCCGAGTCCAACCATAATACCGGACTTGGTGAACATCGTCGGATCAAGCTCCTTCACGCGCTGCAACAAGCGGAGCGAATGGAAATATCGCGCGCCGGGACGCACTGTGAGATAAAGCGATGGAACGGTTTCGAGATTGTGATTGAAAACGTCGGGTTTTGCCTCCACGACGATCTCGAGCGCGCCGCCCTTACGTAAAAAGTCGGGCGTAAGCACCTCGATCGTGGTCTGCGGGCAACGTTCGCGGATGGCGCGGATGATGTCGGCAAAATGTCGCGCGCCACCATCGGAAAGGTCATCGCGATCGACGGAGGTGACCACGATGTGAGCGAGCCCAAGCTTTGCGGTCGCATCGGCTACCTGGGCCGGCTCGTTTTCATCGAGATCGCCCGGTCGTCCCGTCTTCACATTGCAAAACGCGCAGGCGCGCGTGCAAGTATCCCCCATGATCATGAAGGTAGCGTGTTTCTTTTCCCAGCACTCGCCGATATTCGGACAGCCGGCTTCCTCGCACACGGTGTGCAGGCCATTGTCGCGCATGATCTTCTGGGTGGCAAAATAGCCGGGCGACACCGGCGCCTTGACGCGAATCCAGTGCGGCTTCGGAAGGACGGCCGAATCCGGTCTATGCGCCTTTTCGGGATGGCGCGGACGCGGATTGTTCAGAAGATCGAGGACGACGGGCATGGCCCCTACTTACGGCTGCGGCTGCGTCGTCGCAAGACTGAGTCGATCATGCCCTTCGAATCGCACGCCAGATCAGCAGAAAAATGACCGCACCGATGGTCGCGGTGATCAGATTACCCCAGAAATCCGGCACGACTTCCAGCCGGAGCTTTTCGAAGAGGAACCCGCCGACCAGAGCACCGACGAGGCCAACTGCGAGATTGTACAGCAAGCCACCGCGTCCACCGAGAATTTGGGTCGCAAGCCAGCCGGCAATCAAGCCGATGATAATCCAGGCAATGACGCCCATGAATTTCTCCTGATTTAGGATGCGACGCGGTGCGGAAATCTATACAACTCCGTACGAAATGCGAGGCCTGCATTCGTCCTTCGCCCTGCCCCCAAACTTTGCAATGGTTAAAACACCACAACGACGTTCGAAAGCGAACGCCCATGCGCTCATCCTCGGTGTCTATATCGCCGCGATGTTTTTGAGCGCGCTGCTGTTGTTCGGCGTGCAGCCCCTGTTCACACGTATGGTGCTGCCTCGACTTGGCGGCTCGCCGTCGGTCTGGTCTGTGGCCCTGGTTTTCTTCCAGTCGATGCTTCTGGCCGGGTATGCCTATGCGCACGTTCTCATGAGTCTGCGAAACCGCTACGCGCCGATTGTGATTCACCTCATGCTCCTGCTCGCGGCTGCATTGACCCTGCCGCTCGCAATAGCCGCGGATTGGGGCACCCCGCCTGTCACCGCCGTTGCACCATTTTGGCTGCTCGGATTGTTCGCCGTCTCTATCGGTCTGCCATTCTTTGCGCTCGCCGCGAACAATCCATTATTGCAAGCATGGTTCGTTCTGACCGAGCACCGCGATGCGCACGATCCCTATTTTCTCTACGCTGCATCGAATGCCGGCAGCTTCATCGCCCTTCTGTCATATCCTGTATTGTTTGAACCCGTCTTTACACTGCACGCGCAGAACAGCTTATGGAGCATCGGCTTTCTGCTGCTGATCGTGCTGATCACCAGCTGCGGCTTTCTGATGCTGCGCTCGCCTGGCCGATCGACCGCGCGTACCAAAACCAGGTCCCGACCCAAGCCAGACTGGCCGACGATCGGCCGCTGGATTTTCGTTTCAGCCGTCCCATCGGGACTCCTCATTGCCGTCACCGCCTACATTTCGACCGACATCGCAGCCGCGCCCCTGCTTTGGGTTATTCCGCTCTCGCTTTATCTGCTCACCTGGGTCCTTGTATTTCAGCGTCGACCATTGATCCCGCACAGTTGCGCATTGCTGCTGCAACCTTTCGCGGTCGCCGCAATCGTCGTGTTGATGGTGTATACGGGGCGCGTGGGGTTGTTCTTCAGCCTCACAGGGCATCTCGTGGCATTCTTTGTCATCGCCCTTGCCTGCCACGGGGAACTCGCGCGCACCCGGCCTGCGCCGCAGCATCTCACGACGTTCTATGTCGCGCTTTCGTTCGGTGGGATGGCTGGCGGACTATTTTCCGGATTGATCGCACCTTATGTTTTTTCCTGGCTGGTGGAATATCCAATCCTCGCGGTGCTCGCGATCCTCTGCCGGCCGTTTGGACAAAACATCAATCGCAAAGTTTCGCCGCCGGCCCCGTCGTATTGGCCGGTATTTGAACGCTGGTTCTGGCCGGTCGCTATCGGTATTGCAATTTTGCTCGTCATTCCGAGTTTCGATGGCTTCCGTCCCGAAATTGATACGGAATCAAACCTCACAATTCTGGTTCTGGCACTGGCCACCGTTTCTTTGGCGTTCCTGCGCGATCCGCCTAAATCTGCCTTCATCACCGCAGTCGCGTTTGCGATGCTCTGGCTCTATCCAACCACTGAAACTCACCTCGAAACGCGACGCAGTTTCTTTGGTGTTCACAAAATATTCGAAAGCGATGACGGGCGTTTCCGTATTCTCAAGCACGGATCGACCATCCACGGGGCACAGATGATTGAGGATGAAGATGGCGAACCGATCACCGGTCGTCCAACTCCAATCACCTACTACCACGATAAATCGGCGATAAATCAAGTCATCGAAGCGGTGCGAGCGCGCAAACGCGGGCCGCTGCGCACGGCCGTGATTGGCCTCGGCTCCGGAACGCTCGCCTGTCAGATTGCGGCGGGCGAAAGCTGGCGGTTCTTCGAGATTGATCCGACCGTGATCGCGATCGCGCGCGATCCTGAGCGGTTCTCATTTATTTCGTCCTGCGCACCGAACGTTCCCATCGTGATCGGCGACGCCCGGTTGACCTTCGCACAAGAGCTGGACCGAACCTACGATCTCATTATCGTCGACGCTTATTCCTCAGACGCAATTCCCGTACATCTGGCAACAACTGAGGCGATGGCGATGTACAAATCCAAGCTCGCGCCGCACGGTGTGGTGGTCATGCATATTTCGAACCGTCACCTGGAACTGCGGAGTGTGGTCGAAGGAATTGGCGCCGCCAACGGCCTCAAGACCTGGATCTGGAGCGACGACAACGAGGAAACGGACGACGATAACTACATCTTTTCGTCCGACGTGGCGATTTTGGCGGAAAACGCGGACGACATAGGCGCGCTGGCGCGCGACAAGTTCTGGGTATTGACCCCGCCCGATCCCGCAGTGCGCACATGGACCGACGACTACTCCAACATCGCTGGAGCGGTCTGGCGGAAATATCACAAATAGGCTGCCAACGAACTCAGGCTGCCTTCGGTGCCATCCTGTGGTTTGGCGTCGAATTGGAGATCTGTAGTTCGTCGTCGTTCATGTCCGCGCCAATATCGGCAAACAGCGGCGTCGACAGGTAACGTTCGCCTGTGTCCGGCAACATGCAGAGCACAGTTGAGCCGGCGGCGGCGCTCTTGCACACCTCGAGCGCGCCCGCAAAGGTCGCGCCCGCCGTGATGCCTACAAAGATGCCTTCTTTTTGCGCGAGTTCGCGGCTCCATTTCATGGCATCGGCGTTGGCGATGGTGATGATGCGACTGATCACGCCCATGTCGACAGCATCGCCGGTGATCTTCGGAATGAAATCCGGACTCCAGCCTTGCATCGGATGAGGCTTGAATGCGGCGTTGGGCTTGGCTGGTGAACCGTCGGGATTGCGCTCCTGTTTGGACCCGCTGGAGAGCATCGGTGCCTCGGCTGGCTCACAGACGATGATTTTAGTGTCCGGGCGCTCCTTGGCGAGCACGCGAGCAACGCCTTTGAGTGTGCCGCCGGTGCCGAAGCCGGTGACCCAATAGTCGAGCCTTTCGCCTTTGAAGTCGTCAACGATTTCGCGTGCTGTGGTGCGCGAGTGCATGTCGGGATTGGCCTCGTTCTCAAACTGCCGGGTGAGGAACCAGCCATGTGTCCTTGCGAGTTCGATGGCCTTGTTCACCATGCCCAACCCCCGCTCGGCAGCGGGCGTGAGGACGACCTTGGCACCGAGAAAACGCATTAACTTGCGTCGTTCGACGCTGAAAGTTTCCGCCATAGTCACGACAAGCGGATAGCCTTTTGCCGCGCAAACCATAGCAAGACCAATGCCTGTGTTTCCTGACGTCGCCTCGATGACCGTTTGCCCGGGATTGAGCTCTCCGGATTTTTCCGCGGCCTCGATAACACCGAGTGCCAAGCGATCCTTGACAGACCCAAGCGGATTGAACGCTTCGATCTTGACGAACAGATTGATGCCTTTCGGGCCGAGCTTGTTAATGCGGACAATCGGCGTGCGGCCGATGGTTTCGAGAATGTTTGTGAATTTGGCCATAACTGACTTCCTTCGTGCGTTTAGCACTCACACGTTCAGCACACGTCCATACGCATCCAGCACGGCTTCCTTCATCATTTCCGACAAAGTCGGGTGCGGGAAGATTGTATGCATCAGCTCTTCTTCAGTGGTCTCGAGATTCATTGCGACGACATAACCCTGGATCAGCTCGGTGACCTCGGCGCCAACCATATGCGCGCCCAGCAATTGGCCGGTCTTCTTGTCGAAAATGACCTTGACCAATCCCTGATCCTCTCCCAGCGCAATCGCCTTGCCATTGCCCATGAACGGAAAACGGCCGATGCGAATGTCGAGCTTCTTCTCTTTCGCGGCCTGTTCGGTCAAACCGACTGACGCAACCTGTGGCGAGCAGTAAGTACAACCGGGGATCATCGACTTGTTCATGGGATGCGGGTTGAGGCCTTTGATCGCCTCGATACAAATAACGCCTTCATGCTCGGCTTTGTGTGCCAGCATCGGCGGACCTGCCACGTCGCCGATCGCATAAATGCCGGGAATATTGGTTCTGTTGAATTGGTCAATGACGATAGTGCCGCGATCGGTCTTCACGCCCAGCTTTTCCAAACCAAGGTTTTCGATGTTGCCGACAACGCCGACCGCCGAAATGACGCGCTCAACGGTTATTGTCTGCGACTTGCCGCCTTCCTCGATGGTTGCGGTGACACTGTCGCCTTTCTTGTCCAGCTTCGTGACTTTCGCATTTGTTTGAATCTTGACCCCTTGCTTCTCAAAGCTTTTGCGGGCCAATGCCTGGATTTCGTGATCCTCGACGGGCAGAATTTGTGGCAGCACCTCAACGACGGTTACCTCGGACCCGAGCGTCCGGAAGAACGAGGCGAACTCAATTCCGATCGCTCCGGAGCCAATGACCAGGAGAGATTTCGGTATCCGATCCGGGGCCATCGCTTCGAAATAGGTCCACACAAGTTTTTTGTCGGGCTCGATTCCAGGCAGCACGCGTGGACGTGCGCCGGTGGCGATGATGATGTGTTTGGCCTGGTAGCTGCCGGCGCCGAGCGCACCTCTTGGTGCCTCGCTTTTTGATGGCTTCACCGTGACTTTACCGGGCGCGTCGATCGACGCTTCGCCCCATACCACCGATACCTTGTTCTTCTTCATCAAAAAGCCGACGCCATCATTGAGCCGCTTCGACACCGCCCGCGAGCGCTGCACAACGGCCTTGGCGTCGTAGCCGACATTGTCTGCCTTCAGGCCGTAGTCTTTGGCGTGCGCCATGTAGTGAAATATCTCGGCCGAGCGCAGGAGTGCCTTGGTCGGGATACAACCCCAGTTTAGGCAAATGCCTCCCAGATAATCGCGTTCAACGATGGCAGTCTTGAAGCCGAGCTGGGCCGCGCGAATGGCTGTCACATAGCCGCCGGGGCCCGAGCCGATGATGAGAACGTCGAAATTCGTGTCAGCCATGCGTCCGTCCGCCTCCGCCGCGACCCCGATTGAATGTAGCCCAGATTAGGCTTGTAATAACCGCCATAACACCTGGGGAGACGTCATGAGCACGACAATGGGCCGCCTTGCGGCTATCGCAGTCTTTCTAATCGCGCAAGCGGGGCTAGCCTCCGCTGCCGAGATTAAGGTCTTCAGCACCATCGGCGTCAAAGGGGCGCTTGAAGAGCTGACCCCGCAATTCGAAAAACTCAGCGGCCACAAGCTGAATATCATCTGGAGCACTGCCGCGCTGCTGGCTAAACGCGTCCAATCGGGCGAGCAAGCGGACGCGCTTATCCTGATCAAAAGCAATATCGAGACCTTGCTCAAGGAAAACAAGATCGTGCCGGGCACAGAGACACTCTTTGGGCAATCGATCTTTGCAGTCGCGGTGAAAGCGGGTGCACCGAAGCCTGATATTTCCACCCCCGACGCGCTCAAAAAGACTCTGCTGGCGGCAAAAGGGGTCAGTTATTCCGATCCGGCCTCCGGCGGCGCAAGTGGTGTTCATATCGCCAAGCAGATCGAGCGCATGGGCATCACCGAAGATTTGAAGAACAAAACCAAATTCCCGCCGTCAGGCGGATTTTCCGGGACGCTGCTAATCAGCGGCGAAGCTGACGTCGCGGTCCAGTCAAAACCGGAATTGCTGTCCGTTCCTGGGGTCGAGGTGGTCGGACCGCTGCCCGGCGATATGGCCTTCACCGTCGTCTATGCAGCTGGTGTCCAGTCCGGCGCCCCGAATGCCGGCGGCCAAAGCGCTGGTGCAATTTCTGAAATCGCCGGCGGCGCAGACCGTGTTCAAGGCGAAAGGCTACGACCCAGCCTGAGTATCAAACCACCATCATCACAGGGTTTTCGATCAGCGTTTTGAACGCACGAATAAGTTCTGCACCGAGCGCGCCGTCGACCGCACGATGATCGCAGGACAGCGTTACGCTCATGATGGTGGCGGCCTCGATCTTGCCATTGCGGACGACCGCCCGCTCTTCGCCCACACCGACCGCCAAAATGGTCGATTGCGGCGGATTGATCACCGCAGTGAAATCCTTGATGCCGTACATGCCGAGGTTGGAGACCGACGAAGTTCCACCCTGGTATTCGTGCGGTTTGAGCTTTCGCGCACGCGCGCGCGCTGCGAGATCGCGCATTTCGTTGGAGATTGCCGACAAGGATTTGCTTTCGGCATTGCGCACGATCGGTGTGATAAGCCCGCCAGGCAAGGCCACCGCAACGCCGATGTCGGAATGCTTGTGCTTAAGCATGCCGGCTTCGGTCCAGCTTACATTCGCATCGGGAACACGCTGGAGTGCGAGCGCCAGCGCCTTGATAACAAAATCGTTCACCGAAAGCTTGTAGGCAGGCTGGCCATCTTTGTCCTTGGGCGCGGCGGCATTGATTTCCTCGCGCGCGGCCAACAGCCGGCCAATGTCGCAATCCATCGTCTCATAGAAATGCGGGATGGTTTGCACAGAGGCGGTTAGCCGCTGTGCGATCGTGCGACGCATCCCGTCGTGCGGCACCAGGTCGTACGAGCCCTCCTCGTAGAGAGAAAGAACCTGGGCATCGGACATCGCAGGGGTGATTGTCGCGCCGCCGGCAGGTGCGCCAGCAGGAGCGCGCAAGCTCTTGCCCGATTTTGCAGCCTCGATATCCCGCGCGATGACACGGCCGTGCGGACCGGAGCCCTGCACGCGGTTGAGGTCGATGTTGGATTCTTTCGCAAGGCGGCGCGCGAGCGGTGAGGAGAAGACGCGGTTTGTGCCACGCGACGGCTGCGCAGACGCTGGTGGTGATGGTGCCCTGGGCGCACTTGGTGCGGCAGCCGGCGCTGGTCTCTTGTCGGCCGATTTTGGTGCGGGCGCGAGTGCCGGCTTCGCCGTAGCCGCGGGTGCGGCGGCCTTGGGGACACTAGCCGCGGTCTTAATGTCCTCGCCTTCGTTTGCGAGCACCGCAATGACCGCATTTACCGCGACGTCCTGCGTACCTTCGGGCACCACGATCTTGGCGAGCGTACCGTCGTCCACGGCCTCATATTCCATAGTCGCCTTGTCGGTCTCGATCTCGGCGATGACATCGCCGGATTTGATTTTGTCGCCCTCCTTTTTCAGCCAGCGCGCGAGGTTGCCCTTCTCCATCGTGGGCGACAGCGCCGGCATGAGGATGTTGGTGGGCATGCACGCCTACCGATAGCAAACGGCCTTGGCCGCATCGACCACTTCGGCGACCGAGGGCAGCGCCAGCTTTTCGAGGTTGGCGGCGTAGGGCATCGGCACTTCTTTTCCCGAAACGCGCGCGACCGGCGCGTCGAGATAGTCGAAAGCATGTTCCGCGATGCGCGCAGCAATCTCTGCACCCACTCCGGACTGCTGCCAGCCTTCCTCGACCGTTACAGCCCGACCGGTTTTCTGCACCGACGCCAAGATCGTGTCGGTGTCCATCGGTTTGAGCGTACGAAGGTCAATCACCTCAGCATCGATCCCATCGTTCGCCAACTCTTCAGCCGCCTTCAGGGCATAAGTCATGCCTGCCGACCAGGCAATGATCGTCACGTCGTTTCCAGCACGCGCGATCTTTGCCTTCCCGATCGGTAACACAAAGTCATCGAGTTTTGGCACGGGCGACGAATGGCCGTATAGGATTTCGTTTTCGAGAAAGATCACCGGATTGGGATCGCGGATCGCGGCCTTCAGCAATCCTTTGGCATCCGCAGCGGTGGACGGCGCGATGACCTTGAGGCCAGGGATGTGTGAGTACCATGCCGAGTAGTCTTGACTGTGTTGTGCGGCGACGCGCGCAGCAGCGCCATTCGGCCCTCGAAATACGATCTGGCAGCCCATCTGCCCGCCTGACATGTAGAGCGTCTTCGCCGCAGAATTGATCAGCTGGTCCATAGCCTGCATTGCGAAATTGAAAGTCATGAACTCGACGATAGGCTTCAGGCCAGCGAGCGCAGCACCAACGCCAAGACCGGCAAAACCATGCTCAGTGATCGGCGTGTCGATCACTCGTTTTGCACCAAATTCCTGCAACAGTCCCTGCGTAACCTTGTAGGCGCCCTGATATTCGGCCACCTCCTCACCCATCACAAACACGTCCTTGTCGCGCCCCATCTCCTCGGCCATGGCGTCGCGCAAAGCTTCGCGCATGGTCATGGTGACCATCACGGTCCCTTCGGGAATGTCGGGATCGCTCGCAGCCTGCACGGCGGGAGCCTCGGGAGCTTTCGCCGGCTTTGGTGCCGACGCGTCCTGCGTTTTTAACTGTGGCTTTTGTGCCTTCGTTGGCGCCGCGGACTCGGCCGCTCTTTGTTGTTGGGCGGGTTTCGAAGATTTGATCGCGGTCTTGTCCTCGCCCTCGCCGAGGATCACTGCAATAGGGGTATTGACCGCGACATCGGCGGTGCCTTCCGGTACGAGGATTTTTCCTAGCGTGCCTTCGTCCGCAGCCTCGACCTCCATCGTCGCCTTGTCGGTTTCGATTTCGGCAATAATGTCGCCGGATTTGACCTTGTCGCCCTCCTTCTTGAGCCATTTGGCAAGATTGCCCTTTTCCATCGTGGGCGAGAGCGCGGGCATGAGGACTTCGGTTGGCATGAGCGCAATATTTTCCGCAGCGACGGGATCAGCGATAGACGTCGGTATAAAGTTCTGACACGTCCGGTTCCGGATCGTGGGTCGCGAATTCTGCGGCCTGGTTGATCTGGTCTCGTACTTCGCCATCAATTTTCTTCAGCGCGTCCTCACTCGCAAATTTCCTTTCAAGGATGCGATGGCGCGCCATATCGATCGGATCGTGATGCGTACGCACCTCGTCGACCTCTTCGCGGGTGCGATACTTTGCTGGATCGGACATCGAATGTCCGCGATAGCGGTAAGTCAGCATTTCAAGGATGTAGGGGCCTTTACCTGAGCGGCACCATTCGGCCGCCTTCTCACCCGCCGCCTTCACGGCGCGCACGTCCATTCCATCCACTTGGTCACCGGGAATGTTGAAAGAAAGCCCGCGACGAGACAGGTTTACCTCAGCCGAGGATCGCGTGATCGAAGTGCCCATGGCGTAGCGATTGTTCTCGATCACATAGATCACAGGCAACTTCCAGAGCTCCGCCATATTGAAGCTCTCGTAGACCTGACCCTGATTGGCTGCGCCGTCACCGAAATAGGTAACACTGAGACTTTTATTGCCGCGGTAATGATTGGCGAAGGCAAGTCCCGTGCCCAATGGAACTTGCGCGCCGACAATGCCGTGCCCGCCGTAGAAGCCTTTTTCCACGCTGAACATATGCATGGAGCCGCCCTTGCCTTTGGAATATCCGTGCGCGCGACCGGTGAGCTCGGCCATCACGCCCTTCGGGTCCATGCCCGTCGCGATCATATGTCCGTGGTCGCGATAACCGGTAATGACCTGATCGCCCTCTTTGAGCACCATTTGCATGCCGACCACCACTGCTTCCTGGCCGATATACAGATGGCAAAAGCCGCCGATCAGTCCCATGCCGTACATTTGACCCGCCTTCTCCTCGAAGCGGCGAATGACCAGCATGGTCCGATAGGCGGAAAGTTCCTGTTCCTTGCTGAATTCAGCGACGGATTTGACGTCGGCGCTCGGATTCTTTTGGGCGACCGCCATTAGCACTCCCTGCGAAAGCGTCCGGCAATTGTGACGGGGCGTCGGTAGGCTTCCAGACCCCCCATAGCTTAAATCACCCTACGGTGAAAGCGCGAGCCCGGCGGCCTGTGCCGGAAACAGTGGGGATACGCCTCAGATAGGGCACTCGCCGCCGTTCGGTACGGCCACTAGCGAGGATGCAGCAGGAAGGTCAGATCGCGCGGGTCGGCATACCCAAGAAGAGCGCGGGCACGTTCATCGAGCATGTCCGGGTCGATACGGTCCGCACGTAAAAGTGAAACCCGTCGTTCCCAGACTGCCCGCTCGGCTTTGAGTTGCCCTAACTCGTCCTTCATTGTCGCGAGTTGCTGTTCAAGATCCTGCTGCGCACGCAGGCCGTGATTGCCCGTGAAGGCATTGATGCCGAAATAGCCGATAAATAGAGCGGCAAGAAAATAGAGACCGAGAACGGTCAGGATCGTTCGGCGGCGGCGGTGGGTGACCATGGCCGCCAAGATGGCCCAAGCCCGTTAAGGCGTCTTTAAATTTCGAAAATTTTTGGCGGAGTTAAATCGACGGGTTAGCGGCCCAAAAAGGGATGGTATCGGGCGATGCACCGACCCACCCAACAACGACTCGCTTGGGCGAATGCCGTCAGGCCGTCCGGTGTTATTACCGGCATGGAATACGGAGGTTCACGATGACCCCTAGGATTTTCGTCGCGGCAGCTATTGTTGCTTTTCTAGCCTTCGGCCAACTGCCGGCGGCGGCCGACTACTATGGCGCCCC
This sequence comes from Pseudolabrys sp., assembly GCA_041500065.1. Classification (GTDB taxonomy): domain Bacteria; phylum Pseudomonadota; class Alphaproteobacteria; order Rhizobiales; family Xanthobacteraceae; genus Pseudolabrys. The sequence goes on along the minus strand of JBGQLL010000077.1, from coordinate 432 downwards.
CTGGTGTGCGGTCGTCGCGGCGGGCGACGGTGACATGCAGTGGCACTGTGAGTATCGATCGATTGAAGAGTGTCGGCCGAACGTGTTGGCTGGCAATCGGGGCTGGTGCAATCCGAACCCCTATATGGCCGATTCGTTTCAGCCCACAGGAACCAAACACTCACGAAAGCACCGTGCGCGCGCTCAATAGCCGGGCGCGATGCCGTCGCGTCGTACGCTAGATCCGGTGACGAATTTCGTTGAGGACGAAATTGCCCAGCCGTTTGCCGCGGTTGCGCAAAATCTTCAGCACACCTTGATCAACGAAATAGGTAAGCAAGATCGAATCGCGGGTCTTTACCCGATTGTGCACCGGGTCGGCCGAATGCCACGTGTCGTTGCCGACCGCAAATGCATATCCGGAATTGGGCGCAAAACGCATCTGCGCTTTTT
>JBGQLL010000076.1:0-12887 GCA_041500065.1 Pseudolabrys sp. | reverse complement strand
CCGCCGAAGCCGAACGAGTTCGACAGCACGGCGCCGAGCGTGACGTTGTCCTTGCGTGTGCGCTGAATCGGCATGTCGGCGAAGGCGGGGTCGAGATTTTGGATATTGGCGCTTTCGCAGATGAAGCCATTCTGCATCATCAGCAGCGAATAGATCGCCTCCTGCGCGCCGGCGGCACCGAGCGAATGCCCGGTGAGCGACTTGGTGGCGGAAATCGGCGGGCACTTGGCGCCGAATACCTCGCGGATCGCCTCGATCTCCTTGAGATCGCCGATCGGCGTGGCGGTGGCGTGCGGGTTGATGTAGTCGACCGGCGCCTTCAGGTTTTCCAGCGCCATTTTCATGCAGCGCACCGCGCCTTCGCCCGAAGGCGCCACCATATCGTAACCGTCTGAGGTGGCGCCGTAACCCGCGACTTCGGCATAGATCTTGGCGCCGCGCGCCTTGGCGTGTTCGAGCTCTTCCAGCACCAGCACACCGGCGCCGCCGGCGATGACAAAGCCGTCGCGATCCTTGTCATAGGCACGCGAGGCCTTTTCCGGCGTGTCGTTGTATTTCGAAGACATTGCGCCCATGGCGTCGAACAGCACCGAGAGCGTCCAGTCCAATTCCTCGCAGCCGCCGGCAAAGATCATGTCCTGCTTGCCCCACTGGATGATCTCGGCGGCATTGCCGATGCAGTGGTTGGACGTCGCGCAGGCCGAGGAGATCGAGTAGTTCACGCCCTTGATCTTGAACCAGGTGGCGAGCGTTGCCGAGGCGGTCGACGACATCGCCTTCGGCACCGCGAACGGGCCGACGCGCTTGGGTCCCTTTGTACGGGTGATGTCGGCGGCGTCGACGATGGCGCGCGCCGACGGTCCCCCGGAACCCATAATGATGCCGGTGCGCTCGTTGGAAATGTCCCTCTCCTCGACGCCGGAGTCGCGGATGGCCTGCTCCATGGCGACGTGGTTCCAGGCGGCGCCGCCGCCGAGGAAACGCATGGCGCGGCGATCGACCGAATCGGCCGGATTGAGCGTCGGCGCGCCCTGCACCTGACAGCGGAACCCGAGCTTGGCGTATTCGTCAGCGCGGCTGATGCCGGACTTCGCCTCGCGCAAGCTCGCCAGCACTTCCTGCGTATTGTTGCCGATGGATGAGACGATGCCCATTCCGGTGACGACGACCCGCCGCATAGCCGTATTTACCTCAATTCACGCCATGGATTGAAGGTGATTGGCGACAAGTTTGAGCCGCCGAGGCAATTCCGCAAGACCCCCGCCGAGCTCAAGCGCCGCTAGGCTGCAACGCCTCGTCCTGTTTAAACAGGCCAACTTTGAGGTCGCTGGCACGATAGATCACGTTTCCGTCAGCCGAGAGCCAGCCGTCGGCGATACCCAGCACCAATTTCGAGCGCATCACCCGCTTTATATCGATGCCATAGATAACTTTTTTGACGGTCGGCAATACCTGGCCGGAGAACTTCACCTCGCCCAAGCCAAGTGCCCTGCCTTTGCCTGGCGCACCCAGCCAGCCAAGGAAGAAACCGACAAGTTGCCACAACGCGTCGAGCCCCAGGCATCCCGGCATCACTGGATCGCCTTTGAAATGACAAAGGAAAAACCAGAGATCCGGCTTCACGTCGAGCTCGGCCCGGATCATCCCCTTGCCATGCTCGCCGCCTTCTTCGCTGATTTGCGCAATGCGATCGAACATCAGCATTGGCGGCAGCGGCAGTTGCGCATTGCCTGGGCCGAAGAGTTCCCCGCGGCCGCAGGCGAGCAGATCTTCGTACTCGAAGCTATGCCGCCGGGTGTCCATTGGCGTCGCTTCCCCGCTTAGGGGGCTTGGCTGAATTCCCATGCCGAGTTGGTAACATACCAAAGCCAGCGGGCAAAGATGGAGAGACCGCGGTTGGCCAGTCGGTTTTTGCCCAAAACCCGTGACAATACGGCGCTTTCATCAGTTGCGAAGCGGTTGCATCTATGGGGTCGATTTCGTATATGATGCAAACAATGTGATGCAAACAAAACGGTTTTTGGCCGGCTTCTGTTCGGGGCTGGCCGTTTGGGCGTAACCAGAATGATACCAACGCGCACCATCGTTATACCGAAGATAAAGGTCGACGCCGGGCGGTCTCCGGATCGAGCGGCGCTCACTGGTTGCCCGTGGCATGATGTGAAAGCCATGTTGCGCCAGGTTGGTTTGCGTCCAACGCGCCAACGCATGGCCTTGGGTTGGATTTTGTTCGGCAAGGGCGATCGCCACCTCACCGCTGAAATGCTTTACGAGGAAGCAACGCGGGCGAAGGTGCCGGTTTCGCTGGCTACCATTTACAATACGCTTCACCAGTTCACCGAAGTCGGCTTATTGCGCCAGGTCGCGGTCGACGGCTCCAAGGCCTATTTCGATACCAACGTAACGGCGCATCATCACTTCTTTGTCGAGGGTGAGGATGAAGTGTTTGATATTCCCGATGCGGAAGTGACCGTCGGGAAAACTCCGACGCCGCCGGAAGGCTTCGAAATTGCGCGCGTTGATGTTGTCGTCCGCCTGCGGCGAAAGAGCTGATCACGCTCTTTAATCGCTAAATGCCAAGCTGTTATTCGTGCCCGGCCTAGTGCCGGGCATTTTGCTTTGGCGGGAATTACTCCACTTTCTCGTTCGGATAGGCGCCCCACAGCCGCTCCTGGCGCACATAGCCATCGAAGCCTTTGCCGCTGAACTGACACCATGTGCCGTTGCAGGACTTGATTGCGCCGAGCACGCCGGATTGGAGGCGAGCCGCCACCGCCGACTCCATATCCGCGCTTTCATAAAGGGGGACCAGCTCGTCTTTCGTTTTCGGCACCACCACGGCCATCCGCTTGCCCGACAACAGCGAATGATAGACCCAGCCTTCGGCGCCCTCCCAGTCACGGACGCGGCGCCAGTTGTCAAACTCCGCGGTGATTTCTACCGGCATGCCTGCATGGGTATAGACCCAGCGTATGTCCTGGTCCTTGTTGGGCCCCGACCGCGTATTGACCCGGTCCGACTTGAGGCTCACGAACCGTGGGATCGGAAGGCCGCTTACTGAGCCAGTGGTAGCAACGTCACCGGCTGACCGGGCGGGAGCCGGTTGCACCGCCACAATGCTGGCTGCCAGTACGAGGCCGCGGAGCGTGGTCCGGGAGCTTTGTGTTGTCACTGCCATCTGGTAGGAAAAAAGAACGGATTTCGCCTAACGCGCAGTGTGGGCGAGCCCGGTTAATGAGGGCTAAATCGGTGCTTCCTGGCGGTATCCCGCCAATTTCCGCAGTTGAGAGCAGATGGCGAAAAGCAAGAAGCCGCTGGTCATTGTGACGCGTAAGCTGCCCGATTCCATCGAGCTGCGAATGCGGGAACTTTTCGACACCCGGTTCAACCCGGACGACAAGCCGATGACTCAAAGTCAGCTTGCCGAGGCGGTGAAGACCGCCGACGTCCTGGTGCCCACCGTCACTGACCGGATCGACGCCTCGGTCCTCAGCAAATCGGGCGAACAGCTCAAACTCATCGCGAATTTCGGCAACGGCGTCGACAATATAGATGTCGCTACCGCGGTTCAGCGCGGTATTACCGTCACCAACACGCCGGGCGTTCTCACCGAAGATACCGCCGATATGACAATGGCGCTGATCCTGGCTGTGCCGCGCCGGCTGGTGGAAGGCTCCCATGTCCTGACTGCGGAGAAGGACTGGGACGGGTGGTCCCCGACTTGGATGCTCGGCCACCGCATTTGGGGCAAGCGCCTCGGTATTATTGGCATGGGGCGAATCGGCCAGGCTGTCGCGCGCCGGGCGCGCGCATTCGGCTTGCAGATCCATTATCACAATCGGCGGCGGGTGGCGCCCAAGATCGAGGAGGAACTCGACGCTACCTACTGGGAGAGCCTCGACCAGATGCTCGCTCGCATGGACATTGTGTCGGTCAATTGTCCGCACACTCCGGCGACATATCATTTGCTTTCGGCACGGCGGCTCAAGATGCTCCGGCCGGAAGCCTTCATCGTCAATACGTCGCGCGGCGAGGTTATTGACGAGAACGCCCTCGCCCGCTTGATCGAGTCCGGTGAGATCGCCGGCGCGGGGCTTGACGTGTTCGAGCATGAGCCGGCGGTCAATCCAAAACTGGTTAAACTCGCGCGCGCGGGCAAGGTCGTCCTGCTGCCGCACACGGGATCGGCGACGATCGAAGGCCGTATCGATATGGGCGAGAAAGTCATTATCAACATCAAGACTTTCATCGACGGCCATCGCCCGCCAGATCGGGTCCTGCCTTCGATGCTGTAAGAAAAAGCCCGCATGACATCCTCCATCGAGGAGCACGGGTTAAGAGAATTGGCGCCAGTCAGACCGACACGTCATTTATGGACCGACAAATCCTTGATTGTCGGGGCCTCGCCTGACAACGGATTGCCGGAATCCCAAGCATAGGTCAGCGTCTCGAACCGCATCGAGCGGGCATCGACCATAAGAAGGCGCCCCACGAGGCCCTCGCCAAAACCGACGATCTCGCGGATGATTTCAAGCGCCATCAGCGAACCGAGAACTCCCGGCAATGCGCCGAGGATACCGGCTTCCGCACAGGCGGGTACGGTGCCGGCCGGCGGCGGTTCGGGAAACAGGCATCGGTAGGTCGGATTACGGGTGCCGTCGGCCCTTTTTTCGTGAGCATGGATTGAGGTGAGTGATCCGTCGAAGGTGCCAACCGCGGCGGTGACGAGAGGCTTTTTGGCGAAATAGCAAGCATCCGAGACAAGGTAGCGCGTCGCGAAATTGTCGGAGCCGTCGGCCACGATGTCGTATCGCGAGATCAGATCGAGTGCATTGGCTGCGGTCAGCCGCACATGATGTGTTTCGACGTTCACATGCGGATTGAGATTCTTTACTGCATCGCCGGCGCGTTCAGCCTTTGGCTTGCCAATGTCATTGGTTGCGAAGATCACCTGTCGTTGCAAATTCGATAGCGAGACATCGTCATCGTCGACGACGCCAAGCGTGCCGACTCCAGCGGCCGCAAGATAGAGCAGCACCGGCGCCCCAAGCCCGCCGGCCCCGACGACCAGAACGCGTGCGGCCTTGAGCTTGGCCTGGCCCGGACCTCCCACTTCGCGCAGCACGATGTGGCGGGCATAGCGTTCGAGTTCTTTGGCGTCGAGCATCAGGGTTAACTTACCGCATGACGGTAAAACGCGCGAACCGGGCTTCCAAAAGCGCCATGCGGAGGCAAAATGTTACGTGGCCCGGTAACTCTGCTGCACAGAAGTCCCCAGCCCGCCTTGCGCGCTCACCTCCATCGGTTAAGATTCCCAACAAAAAATATGACTGGGGCGTCGTCAATACGATGCGTTTGGGTGGGCTGGCCGTAATACTTGCGCTTCTGCTCGGCGCCGTTCCGGCGCTGGCGCAGGATTCGCCTGGAATCATGCCAAAGCCTGCTCAGCCGCCTGAGAGAGCAAAATCGACCCACGTTCGCAAGCATGCAGCGCCGAAGATTGCGGCGCCGGCGACCGTCGCCGCAAAAACTGCAGCGTTAAAAACCGAGGCTATCGAGGCTGAGCCAGCCGCGGGAATGTCCGCAGCTCTTTCTGACGCCGAGCGTCTGAAAATCCAGGCGGCACTCTTGTGGTCAGGTGACTATACCGGTTCGATCGGCGGTGAAGACGCCTTTCTTTCCGCCATCAAAAACTTCCAGAAGCGCGCGAGGTCAAAGATCACAGGTGTCCTTTCGCCCACCGAGCGTGCCAATCTGCTCACTGCTGCCAAAAACCATGAAGACGAATTCGGCTGGACCATCGTGACCGATCCGTCGACGGGTGTGCGGCTCGGCCTGCCATTGAAACTGGTGCCGCAAGTGCGCGACGCTGCGCGCGGAACACGCTGGTCGGCCGCGCACGGCGAAGTGCAGGTCGAAACATTCCGGATCAAGGATACCGGCATCAAGCTCGCTGCGCTGTTCGAGCAAGAGAAGAAGGAACCGGCCAGCCGCAAAATCGAATCCAGCGCGCTGCGCGACGACGGTTTCTTTATCAGCGGCATGCAGGGGCTGAAGAAATTCTCCGTGCGCGCATACGCGCGCGACGGCGAAATCCGCGGCTTCACGCTGCTGTTTGACCAAATGATGGAAACCATTGTCGCGCCCGTGACGGCAGCGATGGTGAGCGCTTTCTCGCCTTTCCCCGAACGCAGTTCGCCGTTCGCTGCCATGGCAACTTCGGTCGAATATGGCAACGGCCTGGTCGTAAGTGCGCGTGGCCACATCATCACCGACCGCAGGCTTGTGTCGGGGTGCCAGGTCATTATCGCCGCTGGTCTTGGCGATGCTGACCGTATCGCCGAAGACAAGGATGCCGGTCTGGCCCTTCTGCGCGTGTATGGCCCGCGCAAGCTCTCGCCAGTCACGCTTGGCTCTGCTGCACCGAAGAAGAGCGACTTAACATTGATCGGCATCCCGGACCCGAAAGAGCAAAACGGCGCCAAGAAACTCACCGAGATCAAGGCGCGGCTTGCCGAAGGCAATGCGATCGAATTGCGTCGACCGGTACCGATGGCAGGTTTTTCTGGCGCTGCAGCGCTCGACGCACAAGGACATTTCCTCGGCATGATGGCGATGCAAAATTTCATGCTCGCGAGTACCGAGCCAGCCGCACCGCCGGTGCGTCTCATCACTGCGGGGACCATTCGCGACTTTCTGACCGCGCAGAAAGTCGTACCTGCAGCGGACGGTGACGATGCGAAGGCGGCAATCCTTCGCGTTATTTGCGTTCGTAAATAGCTATTTGTTTTCCCATTTCGGCGCACGTTTTTCGATGAAGGCTTTCATGCCTTCCTTCTGATCTTCAGTGGCAAACAACGAGTGGAAAATGCGCCGTTCGAAGGCCATGCCTTCCGAGAGCCCGCTTTCGAATGCACGGTTGACGGCTTCCTTGCCCGCCAAGACTGACGGCAGCGACATATTGGCGATAGTCTCAGCAACCTTCATGGCTTCGTCCATCAGGTGAGCGGCCGGAACGACGCGCGCCACCAGACCGGACCTTTCGGCCTCTGCCGAATCCATCATCCGTCCGGTCAAGATCAAGTCCATGGCCTTGGCCTTGCCAACTGCATGCGCAAGCCGCTGGGTGCCACCGATGCCCGGAATGACGCCAAGCTTGATCTCAGGCTGGCCGAACCTGGCGGTATCGGCAGCGACGACGATGTCACATTGCATCGCCAGCTCGCAACCGCCGCCCAGCGCAAAACCAGCTACGGCCGCGACGATAGGCTTGCGAGCATGGGCCGCAGCATTCCAGTTTGAAACGAAATCGCCGAGATAAGCCTCGATAAATGGCTTATCTGCCATTTCCTTGATGTCGGCTCCCGCAGCGAAAGCCTTGTCGCCGCCGGTGATGAGCATGCAACCGATCTTTTCGTCGGCGTCAAACATCTCGATCGCCTGTGTGAGTTCGGCAATCAGTGCTTTGTTGAGAGCATTGAGCGCTTGCGGACGGTTGAGGCGGATGATGCCAACCCGACCTTGCGTTTCGACAATTATATTCTGATAGGTCATGACTTAATCCCTGGCTCAGTCGAGTTTTGCGCCGGAGCGACGCACGACGTCGTCCCATTTGGCGGAATCGGCCTTGATTGTTGCAGCGAATTCCTCCGGCGTTCCACCGGCTGGCTCGTCGCCGATCTTGGCAAACTTCTCCTTGAACGCCTCTGACTCAAGCGCTTTGTTGATCGCCGCGTTGAGCTTATCAACGATGGGCCTCGGCACTCCGGCTGGAGCGATCACACCCGTCCAGGTCGGCGCCAGATATCCGGGCACGCCGGCTTCGGCAATCGTCGGCAATTCCGGAAACGCAGGTGACCGCGCAGCCCCGCTGACGCCAAGTGCACGCACCTTGCCGTCGCGCGCGAAGGGCGCGATCGATTGCAGACTTTCGAACATCAGGTCAACGTGCCCCGCAATCAGATCGGTGATTGCCGGCGCGCCGCCACGGTACGGCACGTGTACGATTTCGGTTTCGGTCATGTATTTGAACAATTCGCCGCCGACATGACCGGGCGAACCATTGCTGGATGAAGCGTTCGTGAGTTTGCCCGGGTTCTTCTTCGCGTAGTCGACCAGCTCCTTCACCGAAGGGATCGGCAATTTCGGCGAGACCGCAAGCAACAAATGTCCGCGCGCGACCAATGCAATCGGTTGAAAGTCGCGTTCGATGTTATAGGGCAGCTTCGCGACCATGTGCCGGGTGATGGCGAGTGCGCCAATCGGCCCCATGCCAATGGTGTAGCCATCGGGCGCCGACTTTGCGACCAGGTCGAGGCCTATGGTGAGCGCGCCACCCGGGCGATCGTCGACGATCACCTGCTGGCCGAATTGCTTCGAGAGTTCGGCAGCGAGAATACGAGCGACAGTGTCGGTCGCGCTTCCCGCGGCTTGCGGAACGATGAAACGGATCGGATGATCGGGATAATCTGCGGCCGGAGCGGAAGCCGCCATCGTGGCGAGCGTCAGGGCAACCAGGGCACATTTGCGCATATCAACAACCCCGTCGGCGTTCAGGCGACGTAACGTGGCCTACTTCTGGCATGACGGGCAATAGAAGGTCGAACGGCCAACCTGCACAATTCGTTTGATTGTGCCTTTGCTGTCCGGACAAGGCTGGCCCTCGCGATCATAGGCCTTGAAATTGTGCTGGAAATCGCCGAGCGAGCCGTCGGCACGTCGATGATCGCGCAGGGACGAGCCGCCAGCTTCGATTGCATCTGTAAGCACCGCCTTGATGGCATCAACCAGTTTTTCGGCGCGCTCGTTCGGATTGCCGTGGCGGTCCGCAATAGTGGAGGCTCGCCGTTTGGGCGACAGCCGCGCACGAAACAGTGCCTCGCAGACGTAGATGTTGCCGAGGCCTGCAACAACGCGCTGGTCGCTCAGCGCAGCCTTCAGAGGTGTTTTCTTGCCCGCGCAGGCTTTCGCCAACATCGCCGCGTCGAATTCGTTTCCCAATGGTTCCGGGCCAAGCGCACGCAGCAGCGGCTCGTTCTCGAGTTTGGCACGTGACACAAGTTTCATCGAGCCGAAGCGGCGCGGATCGTTGAACGTGACCGTTGCGCCGTTCGACATGTGAAAAACGACATGATCGTGCGCGGTGCTTTTGGAACGCTCGTGATAATACTTGCCGGGCGCGCTGTCCTTACCGACGCGAAATGAACCCGACATCCCGAGATGCATCAGCAATACGTCGCCGGAGGAAAGGTCCGCCAACAGATACTTCGCGCGGCGGCCCAGTCCCTCAACCGTCTTGCCATGCAGCGTCTGGGCAAAGCCCCTGGGCAACGGCCAGCGCAGGTCGCCACGCCGTACTTCGACCTTCGCAAAGCTTTGCCCTTCCATGACGGGCGCCAGGCCGCGGCGCACGGTTTCGACTTCTGGCAATTCGGGCATTGATTAACCGCTCCCGGGCTGACACATAGCGCCCTCACGTCACCCGCGCTATGGTCCTGCCGGACAAGGACTATTGGCCATGCCCCGCGGCAACGAACAGACCCATTTCGGCTACGAGACCGTATCGCTCGATGACAAGCAAGAGCGGGTAGACGACGTTTTCCATTCGGTCGCGCGGCGTTACGACTTGATGAACGATCTGATGTCCGGCGGGCTGCACCGGGCATGGAAGGATGCCTTGGTGACGGCGGTGAACCCGCCGAAAAGCGGCCGCGAATTTACGGTGCTTGATCTTGCCGGTGGTACCGGCGACGTCGCCTTCCGTATTGCGCAAGCCGGTGGCGCCGGTACTCGCGTCATCGTGTGTGACATCAACCCCGATATGCTTGGCGTGGGCCGCAAACGGGCGGGCGAGCGCGGGCTCGACGGTGTCGTCACCTTCGAGCAAGGCAATGCCGAGGAGCTTGCTTACCCCGATCGCAGCTACGATTGCGTGACCATAGCCTTCGGCATCCGCAACGTGCCGCGCATCGGACGCGCTCTGGATGAGGCATATCGCGTCCTCAAGATTGGCGGCCGGTTCCTGTGCCTTGAATTTTCTTCGGTCGACGTACCCGGTCTCGATGCGCTCTACGAACTCTATTCCTTTCAGGTCATTCCGCGCGTTGGAGAAGTCGTGACCGGCGACCGCGAGGCTTATCAGTATCTTGTCGAATCGATTCGCAAATTTCCAAAGCCGAAGGCTTTTGCCCAAATGATCGAAGCTGCCGGTTTTCGGCGGGTTTCGTTTTCGTCGATGACCGGCGGCGTAGTGGCCCTGCACTCAGGCTGGCACTTGTGATCGCTGCTATTTCTCATTTGCTCCGCCTTGCCCGCGCCGGCTTCGTGTTTGCGCGCGAGGGCGTATTCGCGTTGGTTGATACGCGGCCTTTACCGTTGCCGGCCAAGACGGCCATTGCGATCGCCCGCCTCTTGGAGCGGCCAAGCACAAAAAGCGGCGAAAGCCGGCTGGCCGCTGCCCTTACCCAGCTTGGCCCCACTTACGTCAAGCTTGGTCAATTCCTTGCGACGCGGCCGGACGTGGTCGGCCCGGCGATCGCACGCGATCTGGAAAGCCTTCAGGACAAAATGGCGCCGTTTCCGCAGGGCGAGGCAGAGGCGGCCATCGCCGCTGCCTTTGGCAAGCCGCTTTCTGCGGTCTACGCCAGCTTCGGGCCGGCGGTCGCCGCGGCTTCTATTGCGCAAGTGCATCGTGCCGAGATCGAGACTAACGGCGCGCGCAAACCGGTGGCGGTGAAAATCCTTCGGCCCGGTATCGAACGCCGCTTCAAATCCGATCTTGATGCTTTCTTCTTCGCAGCGCGCAAGGCAGAGGCATTCTCGGCGGAAGCCCGGCGGCTTCGCTTGATTGAGGTCGTATCCACCCTCGCCCGTTCAGTCGCAATCGAAATGGACTTCCGTCTGGAGGCGGCGGCCGCTTCGGAGATGGCGCAGAACACCCGCGAGGATTCTGGCTTTCGCGTGCCAACAGTCGACTGGGACCGCACCGCGCGTGAAGTGCTGACTCTTGAATGGATCGACGGCATTCGCCTCAGCGACCACGGAGCATTGCAAGCGAAAGGCTTCGATCTGCCGGACCTCGGCCAAAACGTGATCCAGAGTTTTCTGCGGCATGCTTTGCGTGATGGGTTTTTTCACGCCGACATGCACCCCGGTAATCTATTCGTTGATGATGAAGGTAGGTTGGTGGCCGTGGACTTCGGCATCATGGGACGATTAGGGCCGAAAGAGCGGCGCTTTCTCGCCGAGATCCTGTTCGGCTTCATTACCCGCGATTACCACCGAACAGCACAAGTCCATTTCGACGCGGGTTACGTTCCGCGGCAGCATTCTGTTGAGAGTTTCGCGCAGGCAATCCGCGCCATCGGCGAGCCGATTCACAATCGCACTGCCGAAGACATCTCGATGGCGAAGCTCTTGATGCTGCTGTTCGAGGTGACCGGCCTGTTTGACATGCGTACGCGTCCGGAATTGCTTCTTCTGCAAAAGACGATGGTGGTCGTGGAAGGCGTCGCCCGTTCACTTGATCCCAAGCTCGATATGTGGAGCACGGCCGACCCTGTGGTGCGCGAATGGATCGCGCGCAATCTGGGGCCGGTCGGCCGGCTTGAGGACGCAGTCGAAGGCGCCGGCGAGATTGGCCGCTTCCTGGGACAGGTTCCCGGCTTGCTCACGCGCGCGGGGACACTGCTCGACCAGCTGGACGATATTACCCGCGATGGATTGGTGCTTTCTCCGGAAACCGTTTCTGCCATTGGTGCGGCAGAAGCGCGACGCAATCGGTGGACAGCGATGGCTCTATGGGTGATCGCGGCACTCCTGGCTTGGATCACGTGGATGCTGGTCTGACCTGTGGCCCGTCACCCCGAGGCGGTGACCAGTTCTTCCAGTTTGTCGATGCTCTGCGTCCAGCCCGCCTCCATACCGGCGAGCATTTGCGGAGCCATCGGAACAAGACCGACCGCATGAGTTCGGAGGACAAGCGTGGTCTTGTTGTTGCTCTCGGCGAAAGTGACTGTGGTCTCGCCCTCGAGAAGATGCTTGCCCGCTTTGTCGATTGCGATGTTGGTAAACACCAGCCGTTCGGGTTTTAAAACCTCGCGGAATACACCTTTCATCGGATAGTCGTTGCCGTCCGGCCCGCGCATCACAATGCGTATGCTCCCGCCTACTCGCACGTCGAGCTCGCAGACCGGATTGGTGAACCCGCGCGGCCGAACCATCGCGCCATCATTTTAGGGTCGATCCACGCCTTCCATACCAGCGCGCGCGGCGCTTCGAATACGCGAGTGAGAGTGACGCTCGCTTCCCCGTACGGCACCGTTTTTGCAGCGGCTGTCATCGTGGCCGCCCCTCATAAGCGCGTTCAATCGCCGCGATATCGAGTTTCTTCATTTTTAGAAAAGCGTTCATGACACGCTCGGATTTCGTCTGATCCGGGGCCGTCATCATTTTCGGTATCGCGGCCGGCACGACTTGCCATGACAGGCCGTATTTGTCCTTCAGCCAGCCGCAAGGTCCTTCCTGACCACCCTGGGTGAGTTTGCTCCAGAAATAATCCACCTCGGCCTGGGTTTCGCAGCGAATCTGCAAAGAGACCGCCTCGTTGAATTTGAAATTCGGACCGCCGTTTAAGGCCGTGAAGGTCTGTCCCTCGATTTCGAATTCAACGACCATGACCGATCCCGGCGGTTTGTGGTGGACCTCCTGCCCGGCCTTGGTGTAGCGGCTGATTTTTCCGATTTTGGAATCCTTGAAGATCGAGCAATAGAACTTTGCCGCTTCCTCCCCTTCGGTGTCGAACCACAGGCACGGCGTGATCTTGTGCTTTGCGATTGCCATAATGTCCTCCTTTCGGTTACTCGACTTTTGCGAGATAGGCCTCGAGT
>JBGQLL010000075.1:0-12948 GCA_041500065.1 Pseudolabrys sp. | reverse complement strand
CACAAGAGCCACCGCCTGTGGCGGTGCGGTCGCTCACACTTGCCGATGCTCGGGTCGAGATGCCCACTCTGCAACGGGAGTAACTCGTGCCGTCATACGCCACGGGAACGCGGGGCGAGTCTGAAGCGCTCGAAGTACTCGCCCATATTCTCGGTAACGGCTCCAACAGCCGTCTATATCGCGCACTCGCTGTCGAAAAGCAGGTCGCCGTCGTAGCCGAAGCCTGGTACGACTCAAATGCGCTGGATATGTCAAAATTCGGCATCTACGGTTCGCCGCGCCCTGGAACTACGCTGCCCCAGCTAGAAGCGGAAATCGATGCGGTCGTCGCCCACCTCATCGACAAGGGCGTCACGGAAGAAGAGCTTGAGCGCACCAAGACCCGGCTGATTGCGGACGCTGTTTATGCCCAGGATAACCAGGCCAGCATGGCTCGCTGGTATGGCGCTGCGCTGACCACCGGCGGGTCCGTCAATGATGTCCGGCATTGGCCGGACCGGATCCGGGCCGTCACAGCCGATCAGGTGCGGGACGCTGCCCGGCAATGGCTCGATAAGCGGCGCTCAGTTACCGGTTATCTGATCAAGGATGTAAGCCCGCAAGCGGAGAAGCGGTCATGACCCGGCTTGTTGCATCAATTCTCTGCGGCGTAGTCGCTCTGATCGGCTGGGCAGGTACCGCATCGGCGATGACAATTGAAAAGATCGTCAGTCCATCCGGTATTGAAGCCTGGCTCGTGCGCGAAAAGGCCGTACCGTTAGTCACGCTCAACTATGCATTTCATGGCGGCGCCACCCAGGACGGGGCGGACAAGGCCGGTACTGCCAATCTAGCCGCCGATCTGCTCGACGAGGGCGCCGGCAATCTCGACAGCAAGGCCTATCACGAGCGTCTGGAAAATCATGCCATCGAACTCGGTTTCCAGGTGGGTCGCGACTACATCCACGGATCGTTGCGCGCGCTGACCGAGCACCGCGACGAGGCTTTCGAATTGTTGCGCCTGGCCCTCTCGAGCCCGCGTTTTGACGCCGACGCGGTCGAGCGCGTGCGGGGACAACAGCTGGCTGCGTTGCAACGCGATACAACCAATCCCAATGATCTCGCCAGCCGCCGCTGGTGGCAAACCGCGTTCCCCGACCATCCTTATGGTCGCGAAACCAAGGGAACGTTGGAAACAGTGCCGCGCATTACAGCCGGCGATCTGCGCGACTATGTGCGTCGCGTGTTCGCGCGCAATGAAATGAAGGTTTCAATTGTAGGCGATGTCGATGCCAAAACAGCCGGCGCGCTTATCGACCGTGCGTTCAGCGGCTTGCCGGCGAAAAACGATCTCAAGCCGGTAGCAAACGCGACACCGAGCGGGCTTGGCCGCCGCATCGTGATCAATGTCGATGTGCCGCAGGCCGTGGTCACCTTCGGCGGGCAGGGCATCGCGCGACACGATCCCGATTTTATGGCTGCGTATATCGTCAATCATATTCTGGGTGGCGGCAGCTTCTCCTCGCGTCTCTACAGGGAGGTGCGCGAAAAGCGGGGCTTAGCCTACGGCGTTTCCGATAGCCTCGTCTGGTTCCGGAGTGCCGCGGTTGTGCTGGGCGGGACGGCTACCCGTGCCGACCGTACTGCCGATGCGCTCGCGGTGATCGAGCACGAGATCAAGCGGATGGCGGATGGAGGCCCAACGCCGGAGGAACTCGCGGCCGCGAAATCGTTTCTCAAGGGCTCCTACGCGCTTACGCTCGATACTTCGGGAAAGATTGCGGTGCAGCTGACCCAAATCCAGATCGACAATCTCGGCATCGACTATATTCAGCGTCGCGGCGCCATGATCGACGCCGTGACTATCGAGGACGCCAAGCGGGTGGCACGCCGTCTTTATGGCGGCGGCATGCTGGTAACCGTCGCCGGTCGGCCAAAGGGGCTTACGTCGAGCGAAACCACAGAATAGCGGCCGCGTTGTTTCTGCCGTTGCGCCTTGCGCGCGATTCTAGGCAAATACCGGCATGAGCATCGTCCAATCGATCGACAACGCGCGCGAAGAGCACATCGGGCGGCACGGCGTCAGTGCGGGTACGTTGAAATCCGTTCTGCAGCGGGCCGAAAATGCCCTTGATTGGCTCCGTGCCCGCCACGCAGACCGCAGTCTGCCGCTGCTGCGCCTGCCAGACGCTCACGGCGATCTGGAAACAATCCGGAATGCGGCGCGTCAGCTTGCGGACAGGGCGACCGATATCGTTATCCTCGGCACGGGCGGCTCCAGCCTTGGCGGGCAGACGCTGGCGCAACTCGCGGGCTTCGCCATCCCGGGCGTCGGCGCATTGCGCGCACCACCGCATCTACATTTCATCGACAACCTCGATCCCGACAGCTTCGGAACTATGCTTGCGAAGTTGCCGCATGCGACAACACGTTTCGTCGCGATCTCCAAATCCGGGGGAACAGCGGAAACATTGATGCAGACCATCGCCGCCTTGTCGGCGGTGATGGGTCAGGGATTGCAGACGCGCATCCCTGATATCTTTTTGGGCATCAGCGAGCCGGCCAAGCCCGGCAAAGCGAATGGCTTGCGCGATCTCCTGGGCAAATATCGCGTGCCTATGCTCGATCACGACACTGGCGTTGGCGGTCGTTACTCTGCGCTCACCAACGTTGGCTTGCTTCCTGCCGCGATGTTGGGCCTCGACATCGCGGCGATACGTGAAGGCGCCGGCCTTGCGTTGGCGCCTGTGCTGTCAAAGAAGCCGGTGACTCAGGTGCCGGCCGCAATCGGCGCCGCGCTGTCGGTCGCGCTGGCGGAGAGCAAGGGAAAATCGATCAGCGCGCTGATGGCTTATTGCGACCGCTTGCAGCGCTTCACGCATTGGTATGTGCAGCTCTGGGCCGAGAGTCTGGGCAAAGATGGAAAGGGCACCACGCCATTGGCAGCGCTCGGACCGGTAGATCAGCATAGCCAGTTGCAATTGTTCATCGGAGGGCCGCGCGACAAGCTGTTCACTGTCGTTACGGTCGATGGCGCCGGCCTTGGGCCGCGTATTAATGGTGAACTTGCCAAACTTGCGGGCGAGGCCGGATTTGGCGGCAAGACCATTGGCGATCTTGTGGCGGCGGAAGGCCGGGCCACATCGGAGACGCTGGCAAAGAATGGCTGCCCGGTGCGGACGATCCATATCGGCAAGCTCGATGAAGAAAGTCTCGGCGAGCTCATGATGCATTTCATGTTGGAAACCATCATCGCCGCGCATCTCCTTGGGATCGATGCCTTCGACCAACCGGCGGTGGAGCAGGGTAAGGTGCTTGCAAAGTCTTATCTGATGTCCTGATACGCATTGCCGGATCATGATCCGTATCACCGACACAATCGCCATCGACGAATCCGAGCTTTCGGAATCCTTCGTGCGCGCCTCGGGGCCGGGTGGCCAGAACGTCAACAAGGTGTCGTCCGCCGTGCAGCTTCGTTTCGACGTGCGCCAGTCGCCGTCGTTGCCGAACGATGTTGCCCTTCGACTGATGCGACTTGCGGGCAAGCGACTGACCAAGGAAGGCGTCATCGTGATCATTGCGCAGCAGCACCGCACCCAAGAACGCAACCGCGAGGACGCACGCGACCGGTTGTTCACGATGATCCGGCAGGCCGCAGTGAAGCCAACGCCGCGCCGGCCCACGAAGGTCCCGAAATCGCAACGCCGGGAGAGGCTGGAGGCCAAGAAACGTCGTTCCGGCATCAAAAGCCTCCGGCGCAACAAGCCGGGCTGGGATTAGGCCTTGGGATAACGGGGGCAGATTCCGCCCCTGTCTCGCAGGGGCTGCTGGCCGTCAGGTACAGTCTCTTCGATTCGGGGAAGCGCTCTCCACCAGAAAACGTCATGCCCATCCGCCAGTTATCCGAGGCCGTCGTCAATCGCATCGCAGCCGGCGAGGTGATCGAACGGCCGGCGAGCGTCGTGAAGGAACTGGTCGAGAATGCACTCGACGCTGGCGCTCACCGCATTGACGTACTCACAGACGGTGGAGGCCGTCGGCTGATCCGGCTGACCGACGACGGCGAGGGTATGACACGCGCCGATCTTGAACTCGCGATCGAGCGCCACGCGACTTCGAAGCTTGACGGCGATGACCTGTTGTCGATCCGCACCCTCGGGTTTCGCGGCGAGGCCCTGCCTTCCATCGGTGCGGCGGCCCGGCTGACCATCACCACACGGCACGCGAGCGAGCCGCATGCCTGGAGCATCACCGTCGAGGCAGGCGAGAAGTCGGACGTGAAACCGGCCGCTCTCGGGCAGGGGACCAGCGTTGAGGTGCGCGACCTGTTCTATGCCACTCCTGCGCGGCTGAAGTTTCTGAAAGCCGATCGCAGTGAGGCGGAGGCAGTGCGGGAGGTCGTACGGCGGCTGGCCATGAGCCGGCCCGATGTTTCCTTCACGCTTGCCGGCGAGGAGCGCGCGCCAGTGACTTGGGGTGCCGCTGAAAATGACCAGATCATGCGACTTGGCGACGTGCTTGGCGCGGACTTCCGTGCCAATGCCATAGCCATTGATACCGAACGCGAGGGCGTGCGCGTGACCGGATTCGCGGGGCTGCCGACGCTGTCTCGCGCAAATTCGCTCGGGCAATATCTGTTCGTCAACGGGCGGCCTGTGCGCGACAAGCTTTTGTACGGTGCGGTCCGTGCAGCCTATGCCGACTATCTGCCGCGCGACCGGCACCCAATGCTTGCATTATTTGTCGCGCTTGATGCGCGAGAAGTGGACGTCAACGTGCACCCGGCCAAGACCGAGGTACGCTTCCGCGACGGCGCACTCGTGCGCGGGCTGATCGTGCATGCACTAAAAGAAGCGTTGACGCGCGAAGGCCAGCGGGCGTCGACAACCGGCGGCAGTGCAACCATCGCGACATTTCGCCCGGCGGCCTCGCCGCGTCGCGGCGCATATGATTGGCGACGATCGCCGGCGCGGCCGGCTGGGTTTGCGCCGATTCGTAGCGGCGTGGCGGTCGGTTTGGCGGAACCCGCGCAGACTGCCTTTGATGTCGGCGAACCGGCCGGGGATGCTGCGATAGCAAGTTTCGAGCCGGCCGCCGATCAGATCGACCGGCCACTCGGCGCGGCGCGCGCGCAGGTGCACGAGACCTATATCGTGGCGCAAACACGCGACGGACTCGTGATCGTCGATCAGCACGCCGCACATGAACGGATTGTCTACGAGCGCATGAAAGCGGCAATTGAAAAATCCGGCGTCACGCGACAGATACTGCTCATCCCGGAAATCATAGAACTCGATGAGACCGATGCTGGGCGACTCGCGGCGCGCGCGGAAGAACTCGCGCGTTTTGGCCTTATCATCGAGACGTTCGGCCCAGGCGCCGTGGCAGTGCGCGAAACACCATCATTGCTGGGCGAAGTCGACGTGAGGGGATTGGTCGTCGACCTCGCCGAACACATGGCGGAATGGGATGATTCGTTGCCGTTGGAGCGCCGTCTTCTACACGTGTCGGCGACGATGGCCTGTCACGGGTCGGTTCGCGCGGGGCGCAGGCTCAAGCCAGAGGAAATGAACGCGCTCCTACGAGAGATGGAAGCCGTGCCTAATTCCGGTCAGTGCAATCACGGTCGCCCGACTTATGTGGAATTGAAGCTTTCCGACATCGAGCGGTTGTTCGGACGCCGATGAACTAGCTCAGCTGCATAACGATGAACTCTGTGTCGTCGTAGCGGCGGCGCTCCAATTCCGAAAATCCCTCCGGCACCTTGAAGGCGACGCCGGCCGCTTCCTCCACCACGATCAGCGCACCTGGTTTAAGCCATCCTCCTTCGCGTGCGGAAAAGAGCGCCTTTTCCGCCAAGCCCTTGCCGTAGGGCGGGTCGATAAACACGAGTGAAAACGGCTCAAGCGGATGCGCTGGGCCAAGCTTGGTTGCATCGCGCCGGAAAATTCGTGTGACGCCTCCAAGGCCAAGCGCCTCAACGTTGTCGCGCAGCAGCGCGCGCGCCTCCACGCCTTCATCCACAAAAAGTGCGTAAGTCGCGCCACGGGATATGGCTTCGATGCCGAGCGCGCCGGTGCCGGCAAAAAGGTCGAGCACGCGCGCGCCAGTTACCGGGTTGGCGTAGGCGTGGGCGAGGATATTGAACAGCGCCTCGCGCAGCCGGTCGGTGGTGGGACGCACCGCGTCCGATTTCGGGCCCGCAAGCGGGCGCGAGCGGAGCTTGCCGCCAACCACTCGCATTATCGCGGCCTCGGATGCTTTGGACGCGGGCCGCCCGATCGATCGCGGCGGTGCGGCTTTCTTTTGCCTCGCCTGTGGTGAGGCTCACGTGGCTCATGCGCTGGCATTTCAGTATGACGGCCAGACGGCGCATGCACGTCTTCGCTTGCTGGTGCGTCGAAATCGGCGCCGGCCTCAGCCACGATCCGCTCACCGAGGCTCGCTCGCAAATCCGCCGTCTCAATCTCCTTTACCGCGCCGTCCTCAAGATCGCCCAGTTCGAACGGACCAAATGCGACGCGGATCAGTCGATTCACTCTTAGTCCAAGCGTTTCAAGAACCTTGCGCACCTCACGATTTTTGCCCTCGCGAATGCCGAACGTGAGCCAGACATTGGCGCCTTGTTCGCGATCGAGCGTGGCCTCAATGGGTCCATAGCGAATCCCGTCGATCGTGACGCCGGTACGCAGACGATCGAGCGCTTCCTGCCGCACGCGGCCGAGTGCACGCACGCGGTACCGGCGCAGCCAGCCGGTCGCCGGTAATTCCAATACCCGAGCAAGCCCGCCATCGTTGGTGAGCAGCAGCAGCCCCTCAGTATTGATGTCGAGCCTGCCCACGCTGATGAGGCGCGGCAGACCTTTTGGCAGCGCACGGAAAATCGTATCGCGTCCTTCCGGGTCGGAGTGGGTTGTCACCAGCCCGCGCGGCTTGTGATAGAGAAAAAGACGGGTGCGTTCGCGTGCCCGCAGTGGCGCGCCGTCCACCGCGATGCGATCGGCTGGCGTGACGTTAAGTGCGGGCGAAGAAATGAGCGCTCCGTTGACCGACACGCGCCCCGCCGCGATCCAGGTTTCGGCCTCACGCCGCGAGGCAAGCCCGGCGCGCGCGATTACCTTGGCGATGCGTTCGCCTGAGGTCTGGGAAGGGCTCTTGTCGGGCATGTGCGAAGCCGCAATAAGGATGCGGCCTGATAGCAGAGAACAAGGTGAGACACGAGCGTGCCGTCATTCATGCAGATCGCCCTTGAAGAGGCCCGCGTCGCCGGAGCGCGCGGTGAAGTACCCGTGGGCTGTGCGGTCGTGCAAAATGGTACCGTGGTGGCTCGAGCCGGCAATCGCACCATCGCTGACCACGATCCGACCGCGCACGCGGAGCTCATTGCGCTTCGTGCGGCATCGGTAGAGCTTGGCAACGAACGGCTCGCTGACTGTGATCTTTATGTGACGCTGGAGCCTTGCGCCATGTGTGCCGCGGCGATGTCTTTTGCGCGCATCCGGCGGCTTTATTTTGGTGCTGCGGATCCGAAAGGCGGCGCTGTCGAAAATGGCGTGCGCTTCTTCGCGGCGTCTACCTGCCACCATCGACCCGAAGTTTACGGCGGCATAAACGAGAGCGAATGCGCGGCGCTGCTGAAACAGTTTTTCCAGGCGCGCCGCTAACGCGACGGATCACGCCGTCTTGTCCACCAGCTTGCCCATGCCGGGCGGGGGCGGGCACTGCCGGGTGACCTGTGCAGTCGTGTCGTCGCGCTCGTTGGCCTGCTGCTGCGGCGTCGACTTCGGTGATGTTCCGGTCTTCGGCATGATGACCTGAATGCCAGTATCGCTGACGGCCATAAACGTCACTTCCAATCGCGGCAGCAACGTAAGAGTACAGGTCTCAATTTTTTCCGTCGCCAGCAGGCGAAATCCGACCCTGCCGAGAAACGATTCGTTGACCCTCTCAGGGCGCGTCAGGCCTGGCGCGCGAAGTCCCACGCTTTATCGGCCAATGGCCGGATCATTTCGGCTTTGGCGGGCGCAAACTCCGATGTCGCGGTTCCATCGCGAACGCGGCCAATGATCCCCTGCAAAATGGCGGCGATGCGGAAAAAATTATAGGCGAGATAAACCGGCAGCGCCGGGCGCGGGTCGAGGCCGGTGCGCGCAACATAAGCGTCAACATAGTCGCTCATCGACGGAATGCCGAGGGCGCGCAGATCATGTCCGAGCAGGGAAGCGGTGCCGGCCGCACTGTCGGAATGCGGCATATGCCACGCCATTAAGTGATAGCTGAAATCGGCAAGAGGGTCGCCGAGCGTAGACAATTCCCAATCGAGCACTGCGACGATCTCCGGCCGGTCGTGTGCGACGATAAGGTTGTCGAGCCGATAGTCGCCGTGCACCAGCCGCACCGCCCCTCCTGCCGGAATGTGCTTCGGCAGCCAATCGATCAACCGCTCCATGGCTTCGATCTTTTCGGTTTCAGACGCCCTGTACTGCTTCGACCAGCGCTCGACCTGGCGTGCGACATAGTTTTCGCCCCTCCCGAAATCGCCGAGGCTAATCTTTGCCGGATCAAAGCTGTGCAACCGCGCGATTGTCTCGTTCATCGACGCGTACACTGCCGCACGTTCGGCCGCTGTAGATTGCGCCATCTGCGGCTCCCAGAACACACGGCCATCGACGAAGCCCATGACATAAAAAGGCGTGCCCACAACGGAGTCGTCTGCGCAATAGACAAGCGCCTCAGCGACAGGAAAGCCTTGGCCGTGCAACGCGCTGATCACACGATATTCGCGATCAACTGCGTGTGCCGACGGCAGCAACTTGCCGGGGGGCTTGCGACGCAGCACATAGCGCCGCGCGGGCGTTTCCAGCAGATAGGTCGGGTTCGACTGACCGCCTTTAAACTGCTTGATGGCGAGGGGGCCAGCAAAGCCGGTGATCGCTGTGGCGAGATAGCGTTCGAGCTGGGCAACATCGAGGCGTAGCGCCGGCGCCGCATCCTTGGTGCCCGAAAATATCTGCTGGCGATCGATGGATGTCATCGCCTCAACCAACTCACTTGCGCGTCTCGAATGAAATAGGTGCGTCGGCGTAGATCTTATACTGCTGCGATTTCGGCTTCGCCTTGTCCTCTTCATTGACATATTGGATCGAGCTTTTGCCAGCGAGTTCGCGCGGCAAGATCATTACGCGAATGAAGCGGCTGAGCTTGTCGGAGGCCGCCTGCGCGAATACGGCGTCGGGCCCGGACTCATACCAGGCGCCACCCGGGCCAAATGAGGTCGAACGGCCATGCGTATCGATGCGGATGCCGCCTTCGACAAGGCAGCGGATGCCGGGCCCTTGGTGACGGTGCAGATAGGCGCAGCCATTAGGCGGAAAGGCCACGCTGTCACCGCGCATCAGCAGGTCGCCTTTCGGCAGCGTTTCAAGAAAGGCGGTCAGCTTTTCGTGTGTAATCATGCCTGGAGCATTGGCGGTAGTGCTGCCGTGATCGCCCCGTGCAAGTTCCCACCGCCAGCACGTCACCCCCGCTGTGCCGGGCTTTATTGTGATCGCGGCCTCACCTTGCCAGGCTTTGCCCTCGTCCAACGTTTCGTCACCGACTGCAGCCGAGCCGTGTACAACAAAGATGAAACGCGGCAGCGGCGGCAATTGGAACGCTACATTTTCGTCACTGGAGAGGACGTCCTCGTAAAGCCGCAACACCGGATGCATGCACAACTCCCGAACTCAAGCAGCAGTAAAGAAGTCCAGCAATGCCACCGCGGTGGCTTCTGAATTCTCCTCGGTGAGGAAATGGCCGGAGTCAATTGGCCTGCCAATGGCCGCCGGCGCCCATTGCTTCCAGATCTCGAGTGGTTTTCCGGTCTCGTTTGCGATACCGACTCCGCCCCACAAGGCCAACAGTGGGCAGTTGATTGTTTTGCCCTGGGTGCGATCCGCCTCGTCATTGGCGAGGTCGGCGTAGCGGCCGGCGCGATAATCTTCGCAATGGGCATGAATGCGCAGGGGATCGGAAAACGCCGCTCGATAGTGATCCAGAGCGCGCGCATCGAAGGCAGACAAGTTCTTGGCCTTGGTCCAGCTTGCCATTTTCCATTCCAGGTACTCGACCGGCGCTTTCGTGATCAACATTTCCGGCAGCGGCTCCGGCTGGGCCAGAAACGGCCAGTGCCATACTTTCATGGCCATGTTGCGATCCATTCCATGCCACATGTCGTAGGTGGGGACTATGTCGAGAGTCGCCATCCGCTCGACGCGCCCCGTGTGATCGAGCGCGAGTCGGTAGGCAACGCGGCCGCCGCGGTCGTGCCCGGCGAGCCTGAACCGAACATGGCCCAGCTTTTCCATGGCCTCGATCATAACCTTCGCCATTGAGCGCTTGTCGTAAGGCGCGTGCTCTTGATTGGGTGGCGGGACGTCCGACCAGCCGTAGCCAGGCAAATCCGGAATAACGAGCGAAAAGTGTTTCGCAAGCGTCGGCGCAATGCGATGCCACATCACATTGGTCTGTGTGTAGCCGTGCAGCAGCAACAGCGGCGGGCCGCTGCCGCCGGCACGCGCGAAAATTTTTCCGATCGAGGTGTCGATCCAGTGTGAGGCAAATCCGGGAAAAAGATCGGCGAGATCGGGCATGGACTACTCGGTACAGCAACAGGTGCTCACAAGGGCAGACTACTGCTCCCGTTCTATCGCGCGCCAGCCGATATCGCGGCGGCAAAAGCCGTCAGGCCAACGGATTCTATCCACTGCTGAATAGGCGCGGCTTTGTGCCTCGCGCACGGTCTTTCCCCGCGCGCAGACATTGAGGACTCGCCCGCCATTGGCCAGAATCCTTGGGCCGTCGGCTTTAGTACCAGCGTGGAATATCTTCACATCTTCGACCTGCGCTGCCGCGTCGAGGCCTTCGATGACGGAACCCTTATTGTAGCTTCCGGGATAGCCTTTCGCCGCCATCACCACTGTGAGCGCTGCGTCGGGGTACCACCGCACATCAAAATTCTTGAGTTGGCCGTCGCGCGCCGCCAGCAGCGCGGGCACCAGGTCTGACATCATGCGCAGCATCAACACCTGACACTCCGGGTCCCCGAAGCGAACATTGTATTCGATCAGCTGCGGACCCTCCTTGGTGATCATCAGTCCGGCGAAAAGCACACCCTTGTAGGGCGCGCCGGCGCGGTTGAGCGCACGCACAGTGGGATGAATGATCTCGTTCATCACACGCTGGTTCATGTCCGCAGTCATGATCGGTGCCGGAGAGTAGGCGCCCATTCCGCCAGTATTCGGTCCCTTGTCGCCATCTCCGACGCGCTTGTGATCCTGCGCTGATGCAAGTGCGATTGTGGTCTCGCCGTCGCAGAGCGCAAAGAACGAGGCCTCTTCGCCAATCAGACAATCCTCAATCACAATTTCCCAGGCTGGCGCGCCGAGCCCGCCGCCGAACATCATGTCGATGGCGGCTTCGGCTTCTTGAATTGTTTCAGCAACCACTACGCCCTTGCCGGCCGCAAGCCCGTCGGCTTTCACGACGATGGGCGCACCTTTCTTGCGCACATAGTCTTTCGCCGCGGACGCGCCCTTGAAGCGTTCGTAGGCAGCTGTCGGGATCTTGTTGGCCTTGCACAAGTCCTTTGTGAAACCCTTGGAGCCTTCCAGTCGCGCCCCCCATTTGGTGGGACCGAACGCCTTGATACCGGCAGCTTCCAGATCATCGACAATGCCGGCGCAGAGCGGCACCTCAGGCCCGACAACAACGAGATCAATTTTTTTGTCCTTGGCGAAGTGAATCACGGCCTTGTGGTCGTCAAGGTCGAGCACCACGCATTCGGCTTCTTGCGCAATGCCGGCATTGCCCGGTGCGCAATAGAGCTTGTCGGTGAGCGGGCTGGCCGCCATCTTCCAGGCCAGCGCGTGCTCGCGTCCGCCGGAACCGAGGATAAGGATGTTCATAGGGCGCGCGGCGGCCTTTAGGGGGTGGTCGCCGGTTGGTGTAGCATGGCGTCTCGTCCTCGCAAGAGATTCGAACCTTATGGCAGATCCCGCCCTCAACAACGCTGTGGAATGGACCGTCTCTGAGCTCTCGGCGGCGCTCAGGCGCACGGTTGAGGACGCCTATGGTTACGTCCGCGTACGCGGCGAGATCTCCGGCTTCAAGGGCGCGCATTCGTCAGGCCATGTCTATTTCGCCCTTAAGGACGAAAGTGCCCGCCTCGAAGCGGTGATCTGGAAGGGCACCTACGGTCGAATGCGCGTTAAGCCCGAGGAGGGACTCGAAGTGGTCGTCACGGGCAGGCTGACGACATATCCCGGTCGCTCGAACTATCAAATCATCGTCGACAGTCTGGAGCCCGCCGGCATCGGCGCGTTGATGAAGCTCCTGGAGGAGCGCAAGAAAAAGCTCGCTGCCGAAGGCCTGTTCGACGAGGCGCGCAAACAGCTTTTGCCATTCCTGCCCGATGTGATCGGGGTGATCACCTCACCGACAGGTGCGGTGATCCGCGATATCCTGCATCGGCTGGAGGACCGCTTTCCGCGTCACGTGCTGGTATGGCCGGTGCGGGTGCAGGGTGAAACGTCGGCGGCCGAGGTCGCCAACGCCATCCGCGGCTTTAACGCGCTGCCTGAGCGCGGTCCGGTGCCGCGACCCGAGTTGATCATCGTCGCACGCGGCGGTGGCTCACTCGAAGATCTTTGGTCATTCAACGAGGAAATCGTGGTGCGGGCGGCGGCTGAGAGCATGATCCCGCTCATCTCGGCAGTTGGCCACGAAACCGATGTCACGTTGATTGATTTTGCATCCGATCGACGCGCACCTACGCCGACCGCCGCTGCAGAAATGGCGGTGCCGGTACGCGCGGAGCTGATGAGTACACTCGCCGATTTCGGCGCGCGTAAGCTGGCTTGCTGGCAACGCAACATCGACCGGCATCGCAAAGAGCTCTATTTGCTTACGCGCGCGCTGCCGGCGCTCGAT
>JBGQLL010000074.1:0-13032 GCA_041500065.1 Pseudolabrys sp. | reverse complement strand
TCAAGGAGACGGTGACGGTCCCATCGGAGAGTGGCGGAACTCGTGACATTACTGTCACGCGTTGCTGACCGATTCTGCACAACTGTTCAGAAAACTGGTGGGCAAATCCGAGTGCGCTTTTTGACTGCCTGCTTAATTTATGAAAGCTTTCTTTGCCGGCGCATTTTGCTCGCCTTAGTCTCGCGCGTGTAAAACTAACAGCGCTTGCAAGTCATTCGGGGGCACAAAACTCTTCGTGACAAATTTAAGGAGGAAACAGGTGAGCAGACTTTTTTCTCTCGCACTGGTGATCGGCGTCAGTATCTTCGGCCTTGCCGCCGCTCAAGCCATGCCGCTCGCGCCGCTTGAACAGGCACAGGCCGGGCTGACTATTCCTGTCGCCGGTGGCTGTGGACCCGGCTTTCATCGTGGACCGTACGGCGGCTGCCGCCGTAACGGTTACTATGGGGGTGTCTATTACGGCGGCGCCGTGGTGGCGCCAGGCGTGGTCGTAGCAGCACCGCCGGTCGTGGTGGCCCCAGCCCCATGCGGTGGCCGCGGCACCCATCGCGTTTGCAATGCCTACCGGTGCTGGCGGGTTTGCAATTGAGCTGATTGAAACGATCGCTAGGCCCCGCTTCGGCGGGGCCTGTTGTTTTAGGCCGATTGCAATTTTCTTGAAGCAGCCAAACTATTTGGCCCGGAAAAATCCGGGCCAAAATCTTTGAAGCAGTTGAAATCCATCAGTTCCGACGGCAACCTCCGTTTGGTCCACGATGAAAACCTCGACCGCAACCGCCCGCGACCAGCGTGATTTGGCTAGAAGTATTGCTTGCGCCTTTGAGCTTCGATGCCGGCATGGCTTGCGCGCTAAATGTGACAAACACGAACATCGCAACGATCACTGCCAACAGTGTCAATCCCTGCTGCATGGTCACCTCCCTGTTTTCCGACGTCGCCTCCAATAGCAGTCTAATGCACTACTTCTTTTGTTGTCTCGCGGCCGCGCTAGGCCGCGAATAACTTCTACATAAAAAATCGGTCCACCGGTGTTGTTTAGGCTGCGATCACGCGCAAACCAAATCCGCCTCGGCTAGGCAGTACGTTCCTCGACCAAAGTCACGACATCGCGCGTCCGGGTCACGCCCTCGGGCCAAGTGCGATTGAAATCGGCGATCAATTCCTTGAATCCGTCCGAAGCGAGTGCGACATCCAGACGCGTCTTGTCGATAAATTGATAGATGGCGTAATGCACGCCCTGCTCGGTCTCACTCCAGAAGCGTTGGGCTTTTTCACATTTGAAAACCCTGATCGCCCACGGCAGATGGTCGGTCGAATACCAATGGTCGAATTTGTCGCGCAGTGCCGGGACGACAACAGCGCGAACGAGGAAAAGTGATTTAGGCATCATCACAACGGCAAGTTATCGTGTTTTCTCGCCGGCATCTCCACGTGCTTGTTTTTAAGCATCGCCAATGCACGCGCAATCCGGCGGCGCGTCGAGTGCGGCATGATCACATCGTCGATGTAGCCGCGCTCGGCGGCCACAAAAGGTGACAAAAACCGGTCCTCGTATTCTTTTGTGCGAGCAGCGATCTTGTCTTTGTCGCCGATATCAGTGCGGAAAATGATCTCCACCGCGCCTTTGGCGCCCATCACCGCGATCTGCGCAGTTGGCCAGGCATAGTTGAGGTCGCCACCGACATGCTTGCTCGCCATCACGTCATAAGCGCCGCCGAACGCTTTCCGCGTGATCACTGTAACGAGAGGCACGGTGCACTGAGAATACGCAAACAAAAGCTTGGCGCCATGCTTGATCAGCCCACCATATTCCTGGTCGGTGCCGGGAAGGAAGCCGGGCACATCCACGAATGTGACGATCGGAATGCCGAAAGAATCGCAGAAGCGCACGAAGCGAGCCGCCTTTCGCGAAGCATCGCTGTCGAGCACGCCCGCGAGCACCATTGGTTGGTTGGCGACGAAGCCGACCGTGCGGCCGGCCACCCGACCAAACCCGGTCACGATGTTCTTCGCATAGGCAGAGGAGAGCTCGAAAAAATCGCCCTCATCCGCCACCTTCAGGATCAGCTCCTTGATGTCGTACGGCTTGTTGGGATTATCAGGTACCAGTGTGTCCAGCGATTCATCGATACGGTCGGATTCATCATAGGCCGGCCACTCCGGCACGCCGCTCTCGTTATTAGACGGAAGAAAATCAATCAGCCGGCGCATCTGCAGCAGGCACTCGACGTCATTCTCGAAAGCACCATCGGCGACGCCCGACTTGGTGGTATGAACGGATGCGCCGCCCAGCTCCTCTGCCGTGACGACCTCGTTGGTCACCGTTTTCACCACGTCCGGACCGGTGACAAACATGTAGCTGGTATCGCGCACCATAAAGATGAAATCGGTCATTGCGGGCGAATAGACGTCACCACCGGCGCACGGCCCCATGATGACGCTGATCTGTGGAATGACGCCGGAGGCTATGACGTTGCGCTTGAATACTTCGCCATAACCGCCGAGTGCGGCGACCCCTTCCTGGATCCGCGCGCCGCCGGAGTCGAACAGGCCGATGATCGGGCAGCGCGCCTTCATCGCCATATCCTGCACCTTGATGATCTTTTGCGCGTGCGTCTCAGAAAGCGAACCGCCGAAAACGGTAAAATCCTTGGAGAACAGGTAGACGGCGCGGCCGTTCACCGTGCCCCAGCCCGTGACCACGCCGTCGCCGGGGATCTTCGATTTCTCCATGCCGAATTCGTTGGAGCGGTGCTCGACGAACATGTCGAACTCCTCGAACGAACCCTTGTCGAGCATCAGCTCAATGCGCTCGCGGGCAGTGAGCTTGCCGCGCTTGTGCTGGGCCTCGATGCGCGACGTGCCACCGCCGAGGCGGGCTTCCTCGCGCCGCTTCTCCAGTTTGTCGAGGATGTCTTTCATGGCCCCTGCCCTGTGCTGACACGAGAATCCGGCAGCAAAAGCAATACCACCACACCCATCGGCCCCGCGAAAGCGGGGGCCCCGGCCTAAAGGCTTGGCACCGCCCTCAAACCCTGCTTACAAGCGCCAATGAGCGAACCGCAGACGGCCGCCGAACTCATTCAGCAGGGCCTGACCCACCACCGGGCGGGTCAGATTTCGCTCGCCATGGACCGCTATACACAGGTTCTGCGCAACGACCCGCGCAACGCCGACGCGCTCTATTACATCGCCGTCGTCGCTTGCCACGAGGGGCAATTTCAGCAGGGTATCGATCTGGCCCGCCGCTCGCTCGCATACCGGGGGGGCCAGGCTCGCGCACACAACCTGATCGGCCAGGCCTTGCACCGGATGGGCAAGATCCAGGATGCGCTCGAGAGCTTCGACAACGCGATCGAATGCGACGCTAATTTTGCGGATGCCTACGGCAATCGCGCGAATATGCTGAGCGAGCTCGGCCGCAACGCTGAAGCCCTGTCGAGCTTCGACCGCGCAATCGCACTTAATCCGAATTCGCCGGGCGACTGGCTCAATCGCGGCGCGACCTTCCATGCGGCCGGTCGCGCCGAAGAGGCAATTGCCAGCTACGACAAGGCAATTGCGCTCGATCCTGATTTCGGCCTGCCCCACTGCAATCGTGCTCATGCCCTCGTCGACCTCGGCCGCAACACCGAGGCGCTGGCCGACTACGACCGCGCGATCGCGCTTGAACCAAAATTTGCCGAAGCCTATCTCGGCCGCGCACTTGTCTTGAAGAAGCTTGCGCAGATCGAGGAAGCGCTCGCCTGCGTTGATAAGGCGATAGAAATCAAGGGCGATGTGGCCAAAATGCACGAGGCGCGTGCCAGCCTGCTGCGTGACCTCGGCCGCGAGGATGACGCACGTGCGGCCGACGCCAAGGCCGCCGAGCTTGCGGCTAGCAAGCGCGAGCCTTCACAAACCTGACAATTTGGCATCATAATGTTGACGACCGGGTGGATTGCATCCTTCGGGGGGTGTTTGAAACCGAGGACATTACGATGAACAATGCTAAACCTACCGCGCGCCTTACTACACCGACCGATCTCGGCGCCAACGCTGCCAAAGACATCGCCGGGGCCCTCAACGCGCTGCTGGCTGACACGTTCACACTCTATCTAAAGACCAAGAATTTCCATTGGCACGTCAGCGGGCCGCATTTTCGCGACTACCACCTGCTGCTCGATGAGCAGGCCGACCAGATTTTCGCGATGACCGACGTGCTAGCCGAGCGGGTGCGCAAGCTTGGGTCGCCAACCTTGCGCTCGATCGGCGATATTGCGCGCAAGCAACGCATCGCCGACAACGACGCAGCCTATGTGGACCCGGAGGATATGCTGGCGGAATTGCGCGACGACAACCAGCGTTTCATCACGTCGATGCGTGAAGCGCACGACGTGTGCGACGATCACAACGACGTCGCCACCACGAGCCTCCTCGAAGTCTACATCGACGAAGCCGAGAAGCGCGTCTGGTTCCTGTATGAAGCGGGCCGCCGAGGCGATCCAACCGGACATTGATTTCGCGGCCCAGAGCTGAACCCTGGATTCCCGCTTGCGCGGGAATGAGCGAAGCTAGTTTACAAGTTTCAGCACCACCACCGCCGCATCAAATTCGGATTTGTGGAACGCGCGACGATTGAGAGCAAGCTCGTCGCGCCCCCATTGCGACATTTGCCAATCCTCATCGACATGCGCGGCCGTCCATGCTGCATCGGCAGCAAGTGCGCCATGCGCGATTGCAAGGGCCAATAGACAAGACCCGGTCAGCGTCGTGATCGATGAGATCGCACCCAGTCGCCACGGATCGTTCGGAATAGCCGCTCGCGTAGCGGCAATGACGTCGTGCGGTTGCGGCACATGCATGACGCCCTGCGCCAGTACAAATCGCGCGCCGAATTCCTTTCGCGCCCAGTCGAGCACCGGGTCCCAGGTTCGCGACTGCTTCTCAATAAGTCCGGCCGGACTATCGGCGCGATAGCACAGCAAATCAGTGCCAAGATATTTTGCGATCTCGTCCGCGACCGGCTGCGGCGTTTCGCTGACTGCATCGATTACCGCATTGGCGAGCCGTGTGAGCGGCATTCGCGCAGGATCGATCACGTCGCCTTGGGCTTCCCATTCCGCCGCGATGGCCTGCGCAAGCGCGCGCGTGGGCGCCGCGAGCGGGCGCCGTAGTGGCGTCAGAACAGGCTTTTGGTCGAGCAATATTGCGACATTGCCCGCGTCCGCATCGTCCACCTGCGTGTGTTTGTAGAAACGCTTCCGCAGGCGTGGCCGCGCGGCCTGCCGCGCCGCCTCGGTCGGGTCGAGCGGCTGATTTTCGAATATCTCGGTAAAAATCTCACGCATTGGGACCGATTTGTGCGGCGCAAAATGAAAGGAACTTCCGCCTCTAAATGTTAATCCAAAATCGCAGAATTAAGGGGTGAAATGCCATCGTGGCGCCGCTTTCAGAGAGCGAAAAAGTTCACGAAGACTTGTGGTTGATAGGCCCCATACCTGACCGAAGGATGAGTAGCATTGCGGGTTTCTACCCCATATTATCCGCCCTCGGATTCGGGCCGGGAAAACAAGGCCGACCGAGGTAAGCGGGACCGGCAGGGGCTGTGACGCGACACCGTTTGAGTTGTGCGGAGTAGCGGGGCGCGTTTCGAGGAGTCAATGAAGAATACCGACATTTCTGCGCCCGACTACTTCCACAAGGTCGTGGACTGCCAGTGGGCCTGCCCAGCGCACACACCTGTCCCCGAATATATCCGCCTGATTGCACACGGCCGGTATTCCGACGCCTACATGATCAATTGGCGCTCCAATGTGTTTCCGGGAATTCTCGGACGCACTTGCGATCGCCCCTGCGAGCCGGCCTGCCGGCGTGTGCGCGTGGAGAAGGAGCCGGTGGCGATCTGCCGCCTGAAAAGAGTGGCGGCCGATTATAAGGACGACATTCGCGATCGATTGCCGAAGCCGGCGGCGAAGAAAAACGGCAAGCGTATCGCACTGGTCGGTGGCGGTCCGGCCTCCCTCACCGTCGCCCGCGATCTCGCTCCACTTGGATATCATTGTGTCGTATTCGACAGCGACCCCAAAGCCGGCGGCATGATCCGCACTCAAATTCCAAAATTCCGATTGCCCGATTCGGTGATCGACGAAGAGTGCGGCTACATTCTTGACCTCGGTGTCGAGTTCCGCGCCGGCAAACGCATCGACAGCCTGAAGTCGCTGCTCGCCGAGGGGTGGGATGCAATCTTCGTTGGCTCCGGCGCGCCCCGCGGGCGCGACCTTGTCGTCCCCGGCCGCAAGGAAGCCGCCAAGAATATTCATATTGGCATCGACTGGCTGTCGTCGGTTTCATTCGGGCACATCTCGAAAATCGGCAAGCGTGTCGTCGTGCTCGGCGGCGGCAATACCGCCATGGATTGCTGCCGCTCCGCCCGCCGCCTCGGCGGCGAGCAGGTGGACGTGGTTGTGCGCTCCGGATTCGAGGAAATGAAGGCGTCGCCTTGGGAAAAGGAAGACGCGATGCACGAGGGTATCCCGATCCATAATTTTCTCGTCCCGAAAGAGTTCACGCACGAGAACGGTAAGCTCACCGGCATTACCTTCGAGAAGGTGAAGGCCGAATATGACGCAAAGGGACGCCGCAAGCTCGTTCCCGCCGGCGAGCCGGACCAGCACTTCCCGTGCGACGACGTCCTGGTTGCAGTCGGCCAGGAAAACGCATTTCCCTGGATCGAGCGCGACATCGGCATTGAGTTCGATCAATGGGACATGCCCAAGGTTGATGCCAACACCATGGCTTCGACGCACCCAAAAATATTCTTTGGCGGCGACGCGGCGTTCGGTCCGAAGAATATCATCTGGGCCGTCGCCCACGGCCACGAGGCTGCCGTCTCGATCGACAAGCAGCTCAATGGCGAGGACATCGCCGACCGCCCGTTGCCGGCGGTCGAGGTGATGAGCCAGAAGATGGGCATCCACGAATGGTCCTACGACAACGAGATCGCGCTCGACAAACGCTACAAGGTGCCGCACCGCGACAAGGTAGTGGCGCTCAAAGACATTAAAGCCGAGGTAGAACTCGGCTTCGACGAACAACTGGCCTTCGCGGAGGCCGGCCGCTGCCTGAATTGCGACGTTCAGACCGTATTTTCGGCGCAGCTCTGCATCGAATGCGATGCCTGCGTCGATATCTGCCCGATGGACTGCATCACATTCACGGCGAACGGCGAAGAGGCCGACTTGCGCCAGCGGCTCAATGCCCCTTCGCACAATCTCACGCAGGACCTATATGTCCAAGATGGGCTCAAGACCGGCCGCGTCATGGTCAAGGATGAAGACGTCTGTCTGCACTGCGGTCTGTGCGCCGAACGTTGCCCGACCGGGGCCTGGGACATGCAAAAATTCTTGCTCGATATGACTCACGCAGGGACTTCATGCCGACCGCCACGCCGATCAGCCGCGTAAACGATTTCGTTATCCGTTTCGCCAACGTCAACGGCTCGGGTTCGGCGAGCGCGAACGAGATGTTCGCGCGCGCGGTGATGCGCATGGGCGTGCCAGTCGCGCCCCGCAATATTTTCCCGTCCAACATCCAAGGCCTGCCGACCTGGTACGAGGTCCGCGTGTCCGAAGCCGGGCACATGGGGGCACGCGGCGGCACCGACCTAATGGTGGCAATGAATCCCCAGACCTTCGACCGGGATATCGCCGGCATCGAGCCGGGCGGCTATCTGTTCTACGATTCCACCAAGCCGTTGCCGCCATCGAAATTCCGCGATGACATCACGGTCATCGGCGTACCGCTGACCGCGATCTGCAACCGCGAATACACCGATCCGCGGCAGCGCCAACTGTTCAAGAACATCATTTATATCGGCGCGCTCACTGCCCTGCTCGATATCGACGTAAAGGTGGTCGAACAGCTCATCGGCGAGCAATACAAGGGTAAGGACAAACTGATCGAGCCGAATATCAAGGCCCTGCATATCGGTCGCGACTACGCGGTCCTGAATTTGCAATGCCCGCTCGGGATCAAACTCAAGCGCGCCAACGCGGTCGGGGATCGTATTTTCATTGAGGGCAATTCGGCTGCGGCGCTCGGTGCGGTCTATGGTGGCGCAACCGTTTGCGCCTGGTACCCGATCACACCTTCTTCTTCCCTCGCGGACGCCTTCACCCGCCACTGCGCCAAACTGCGCGTTGATCCGGATACTAAACAGGCGAAATACGCGATCATCCAGGCTGAGGACGAGCTCGCCTCGATCGGCATCGTGATTGGCGCCGGCTGGAACGGTGCGCGCGCGTTCACCGCGACCTCCGGCCCCGGAATTTCCTTAATGCAGGAGTTCATCGGTCTCGCTTACTTCGCAGAAATTCCAGCGGTTTTGTTCGACGTGCAGCGCGCGGGACCCTCGACCGGCATGCCAACCCGCACCCAACAATGCGACGTAATGTCCTGCGCCTACGCCTCCCATGGTGACACCAAGCACGTCCTTTTGTTCCCCGAAGGCCCGGCGGAAGCCTTTGATTTCAGCGCACAGGCGTTCGACCTGGCCGACCGGCTGCAGACCCCGATCTTTGTCATGCTCGATCTCGACATCGGCATGAACCACCATTTGTCAAAACCGCTCGCCTGGGACGACAAGCGCACGTACGACAGGGGCAAGGTGATGACGGCGGCCGAGCTCGAGGCCGGAAAGGAATTCGGCCGCTATCTCGACGTCGACGGTGATGGCGTACCCTACCGGACCTATCCAGGCACGCATCCGACAAAAGGTTCGTTCTTCACGCGCGGAACGTCGCGCGATCGCTACGCGCGCTATACTGAGGAAGGCGCGCCTTACGTCGACAACATGCAGCGGTTGATCCGCAAGTTCGACACCGCCAAGGACCTGGTGCCGCGTCCGCTGCTTGCGACAGCCGGAAAGCCGTCGAAATACGGCGTGATCTATTATGGCTCGACCTCGCCGGCGATGGACGAGGCAATTCACATGATAGAAGCGCGCGGGCATGCGCTCGACCGCATGCGCATTCGCGCCTTCCCGTTCCATTCCAGCGTCAATAGTTTCGTTGCAGACCATGATTTCGTATTCGTGGTCGAGCAAAACCGAGACGCGCAACTGCGCTCGCTCATCGTCAACGAGTGCGGCATAGACCCCGTGCGGCTGGTGCCGATCTTGCACTACGATGGCACACCGATCACCGCACGTTTCATCGCAAAGGCAGTCGGCGATCATCTCGACAAATTGACGGTGAAGCAGACTAAGGTGACATCATGACCTATCTTGCCAAGCCGAAATTTCACCATCCCGACCTGCCGAAAAATGCGCTTGGCTATACCCATCGCGACTACGAGGGATCGGTCTCGACACTGTGCGCCGGTTGCGGGCACGATTCCATCACTGCCGCAATCATTCAGGCCTGCTTCGAGCTGTCCATCGAACCGCATCGCGTCGCCAAGATTTCCGGCATTGGATGCTCTTCGAAAACACCGACCTATTTCCTCGGCAATTCGCATGGCTTTAATTCCGTACACGGCCGCATGCCGTCGGTGCTTACGGGGGCCAATCTTGCCAATCGTGATCTGATCTACCTCGGCGTGTCCGGCGATGGCGACAGCGCGTCAATCGGCCTCGGCCAGTTTGCGCACTGCCTGAGGCGCGGCGTAAACATGGTCTATATCGTCGAGAACAATGGCGTCTATGGTCTCACCAAAGGTCAGTTCTCGGCCACCGCCGACCGTGGCTCGAAGTCAAAGCGCGGCTTCATCAACACCGACAACTCTATTGATCTGGTGGCAATGGCACTCCAGCTGGGCGCCAGCTTCGTCGCCCGCTCCTTCTCCGGCGACAAGCACCAATTGGTCCCGATCATCAAGGCGGCGATTGCCCACAAAGGCGCGGCCTTCATCGACGTCATCTCACCGTGCGTCGCTTTCAACAACCATGCCGGCTCCACCAAGAGCTTCGATTTCGTGCGCGAGCACAATGAGGCGGTCAATCGTCTCGATTTCATCTCCAGCCGGATGCCGATCGAGGTCAAATACGAACCTGGCACGGTCGAGGTGGTGGAGCAGCACGACGGTTCCAAGCTCGCGCTGCGCAAGCTCGCCGCCGACTACGAGCTGCACGACCGCACCGCCGCGCTCGGCTTCCTCCAGCACCATGCGGCCAAGGGGCAGATCGTCACCGGCCTGCTTTATGTCGAGCAGGAACCGGAGGATCTGCATGCGCATCTGCGCACCGTCGATTCCCCGCTGAACGCGCTCGACGAAAAGGAACTGTGCCCGGGCCAGGCGGCGCTCGACAAATTCAACGCTTCGCTTCGTTAGCAGCCTCCAACCTCTTCCTGTCATTGCCGGGCTTGACGCGGCAATCCATGATGCGCCACCGATGGTTGCCTGACGTAAGGCCTGATTGCCCTGAAACTCATCATGGATGCGCGGGTCAAGCCCGCGCATGACGCCGAAAATGTTGCAGCGCCACCGTCTTGGCCAATCTGACTTACAGCTCGCCCCGATCATGCTCGGCGGCAATGTGTTTGGCTGGACCATCGACGAAAAGACCTCTTTCGGCATTCTCGATGCCTTTGTCGAGGCCGGCTTCAACGCCGTCGATACTTCCGACAGCTATGCACGCTGGATTCCGGGCAGTCCGGGCGGTGAATCGGAAACCATCATCGGCAATTGGCTCAAACGCAGCAGCAAGCGCGACAAGGTGCTGATCGCCACCAAAGTCGGCGAGGACATGGGCGAAGGCCGCAGCCTGAAGAAGGACTACATCCTGCGCGAATGCGAAGCCTCGCTGCGGCGCCTGCAAACCGACCATGTCGATCTCTATCAGACCCATTTCGACGATGAGGTCACGCCGGTCGAGGAAACGATGCAGGGTTATGCCGCGCTGATCAAAGCCGGCAAGGTGCGCGCGATCGGTGCCTCCAATATCAGCCCGGCGCGCCTGAAAGCCTCGCTCGCAGCCAGCAAGCAACTCGGCCTACCGCGCTACGAGAGCCTGCAGCCGCTCTATAACCTCTCTGACCGCAAGGAATTCGAGACCGAGTTCGCCCCCATCTGCCGGGAGCACAAGCTAGGCGTCATCAACTACTACTCGCTCGCCGCCGGCTTTCTCACGGGCAAGTACCGTTCGGCCGAGGAAGGCGCCAAACACCCGGGGCGCGGCGGCAGACTCAAACGCTATCTCGATGCGCGCGGGCTTGGCATTCTCAAGGTCCTGGGCGAAGTGGCCGCGCGGCACAACGCATTGCATGCCCAGATCGCGCTGGCCTGGCTGCTCGCCAAGCCGATCGTCACCGCGCCGATCGTCAGCGCCACCAGCTTGAAACAGCTCGGTGAAATCCTGAAGGCGCCGCAGATCAAGCTTTCACCCGCGGACGTCGCGGCGCTCGACGCAGCGGGGGCCTGAACGTAACGGCCAGGGCCTATTGGCCCTGGCCGTGGCGGGCAGCATCGATCACGACGCGGCGGCCCCCTCTTTCTCATACCAGGGCGCGTGCAGGACGACGCGATTGACTTCCAGATAGCTCTTGAGACTTGAGAGAACGAGCGGCCAGCCATTGCTGATGCTGACGAACACTTTGCTGTCCGGCGCGAAATCGTCGTGCGTGACGGTGAGCTTGACCTGATCGCGCTGCTGCTCAAGGTCCATCACCACGCGCGAAGGCTTTTCAGTGCCATTGTGCGGCTCGTGATGAGACTGGAACGTGTAGGACAGCCGCCGCGGCGCGTCATGCTCCAGCACCTTGCCGCTGACGATCAGCTTGCCCTCGCGGTGAAATGTAACCGGTGAGCCGACCTTCCAGTCGGACGTAACGGCGTTGCCGAACCAGAATTTCGCGGTGGCGTCGGTGTCGGTCAGCGCCTTGAAGACTTTCTCCGGCGTCGAAGCGATATAGGTCACGTAGACGAAAACAGGCTTACTCATGACATTTCTCCTACATTGTTTTCAGATGCTAAACGAAGGTCAGGCCGCGTTGGCCAATTCCGCGATGCGTTCCATGGTGGTTGCCTTGAAGCTTTCACGCGTATTCATGCGGGCGAGCCAGGAAACGAGATTCGGCACCGGCGCGGCCAACGGCTCCCACTCCGGCGTGACGGCCAGGAAATCGAGTTGCGGCGCGACCATGATGTCGGCCAGCGTTGCATCCTCCCCGGCAAGATAAGAACTGCCGCCTAGCAGCCGCGAAAACTCGTTGAATGCGGCGCGGGCCTGCGGCATGGCGCCGGCGATGGCCGCCTCGTCGGTCGGCTCACCCAGCAAACGCGGGCGAATGATGCGCTGAAAGCCGATAACGTTAGTGACGCCGTTGAACAGATACCAGTCGCAGACGTTCATAACCTGATCCATGCGCGCGGCCGCACGCGGTTCGGCGGGTGTCAGCGCGGGCTGCGGCAGAATGCGATCGAGATAGCGCAGAATGGCCTGCGTCTCGTAAAGCAGCGCGCCGTCATATTCGAGTACCGGGACGCGCCCGAAGGGATGCCGCGAAACATGCGGTTGGCTTTTCAACGTTCCAGGCGCGACCGGCGCCAGGCGAGCGCGGGCACCCTTCTCTACCAATGTTGCGAAGACGGCCCGGCCGTAAGGACTGCCCGGGACGCTGTGGACGATGAACTCGGGGCTATCGCTCGGCTTACTCATCACGCTTCTCCAACATCTGTTTCATGTCGCTCAACGCCTGAAGGCGCGAGCGTTCGAATTTCCCGATCCAGCGCTCGCCGATCTCATGGATCGGCACCGGATTGAGGTAGTGCAGCTTCTCGCGGCCGCGTTTGACTGTCGCGACCAGATTGGCCGCCTCCAAGATGGCCAGATGTGTGCTCACTGCCTGCCGCGTCATGGCTAGGCGCTCGCACAGCTGTCCAAGCGTCTGTCCGTTGTCGGCTCGCAGCCGGTCAAGCAGTTCTCGTCGGCTCGCATCGGCCAGCGCTCTGAACACAACATCCATGATGACAATATGCAACCTTTTGGTTTCATATCAAGGGAGCAGCCGTCTACGCCGCGCATGAGTGTGCTGACGGATGGTCAGCGAGATG
>JBGQLL010000073.1:0-13073 GCA_041500065.1 Pseudolabrys sp. | reverse complement strand
GCCGCAACCGCAATTCGGCCGCGTCATCGTCGCCGATTATCTGCCCGCCGGGTTCGAGATTGATAATCCAAGGCTGGTGTCGTCCGGAGAAACGGGAACGCTCGCCTGGATCGCCGATGCGGAAAAACCGGCCAACACCGAATTCCGTGACGACCGGTTCACGGCTGCGTTCGATCGCAAGCAGGATTCGCCGCCGGTATTCACAGTCGCTTATGTAGTGCGCGCCGTTTCGCCCGGACACTACGTGTTGCCGCAGGCGAAGGTCGAGGACATGTACCGGACGGACCGGTTCGGGCGCACCGCGACCGGTGAGATAGAGATCGCCGCAAAATGAACCGTCGTCGGCTGATTTTTGCGAGCGCCGGCGGCGTTGCCGCAACAGTGGCTGTCATATGCGCCGCCTGGGCCTATTCGCTCGGGTCTGCGCCGCTCGGCAAGGACCTTGAATATTCGCACGTCGTCGTTGATCGGGATGGGCGACTTTTGCGCGCCTATGCGACGGTCGAAGGACGCTGGCGGCTACCGGCCACCGAGGACGACGTTGATCCGCGCTTCCTGAAGTTGCTCTTCGCCTATGAGGACAAGCGGTTCCGCAGCCATCATGGCGTCGACCCTATGTCCTTGGCGCGCGCGGCGATTCAATTTTTGACCAGCGGCCATATCGTTTCGGGCGGCTCGACGATCACGATGCAGGTGGCGCGCTTGCTGGAGCCACGGCAGCAACGCAGCTTCAGCGCAAAATTCCGGCAGATTGTGCGCGCGCTGGAACTTGAGCAAGCGTTGAGCAAGCACGACATCCTCACGCTTTATCTGACGCTCGCGCCCTACGGCGGCAATCTGGAAGGCATACGTGCAGCGGCCCTGGCGTATTTCGGCAAAGAGCCGCGGAAGTTATCTCTGGCCGAAGCCGCGTTGCTGGTCGCGTTACCGCAATCGCCGGAACTGCGGCGGCCGGACCGTTTTCCTGATGCCGCGCAGGCCGCGCGCGATCGCGTGCTCGATCGTGTTGCAGCGGCGGGCGTTATGCCGCCCGATGAGATTGCGCGCGCCAAATCCCAGTCGGTCCCGCGCGAGCGCAAGCAGTTGCCAATGTGGGCGCCGCATGCCGCCGACCAGGTTGTGTTGCTGGAGCCAAATCAACACGAGCATCGGCTCACAATCGATCTCGTTCTGCAGAAAGCGTTGCAGGAGCTCGCTTACGAGCGCGCGAACGCGCTTGGTCGAGATATATCCGTCGCCATTCTCGCGGTCGACAATGCGAGCGGTGAGGTGAGGGCGCGTGTTGCTTCCGCAGACTATTTCGACGCGCGCCGTGCCGGGCAAGTAGACATGACCCAGGCCTTGCGCTCGCCCGGATCGACCTTAAAGCCATTCATCTATGGTCTCGCTTTCGAGGACGGACTCATCCACCCGGAAACGTTGATCGACGACAAGCCAAGTCGTTACGGCAACTACGCGCCGGAAAATTTCGATTTGACCTTCCAGGGTACGGTCACGGTGCGGCGTGCGTTGCAATTGTCGCTGAATGTTCCGGCAATCGCGGTGCTCGGCAAAGTCGGGATCAATCGCCTGAGCGCGCGGTTGTCGCAAACGGGCGCCGCGCTGATATTGCCGAAAAACGAAGCCCCCGGTCTGGCGATGGGTCTCGGCGGGGTCGGTGTCCGACTGTCGGATCTGGTCATGCTCTATGCCGGCTTGGCTAGGCTTGGCGCTACGCTGCCGCTGACCGAACAGACGGGCGGTCCCTCTCAAAATGCGCGCAGGCTGCTTGACCCGGTGGCAGCCTGGTATGTCGGCAACATTCTTATCGGCGCTCCGCCGCCCGACAATGCGCCGCACGGGCGGGTCGCCTTCAAGACGGGCACCTCATACGGCTATCGCGACGCGTGGGCCATCGGTTTCGACGGCCGGATGACGATTGGCGTGTGGGTGGGACGTCCGGATGGCGCGCCCGTGCCCGGTCTGGTCGGCCGCGCTTCCGCGGCGCCGATCCTGTTCGATGCTTTCGCGCGGTCCGGACTTGCACCCGCGGCGTTGCCGCGCGCGCCCAAAGGAACGATTTTCGCCGCAGGCAATAAACTGCCGCCCCCGCTGCAACGCTTTGGCACCAATGGCCCAAGCGACGCGGTAGAGCCGCCGCGCATCATGTTTCCGCCTGACGGCGCACATCTCGACGTGGCCGCCGGCAGCCAGCTCGAGCCAGTCGCACTCAAGATTAGCGGTGGTCGTGCCCCGCTCACCGTCATGGTGAATGGCGTACCCCTGGACGCACAAAATGGCCGCGGCACCTTGTTCTTCCAGCCTGATGGTCCTGGCTTTGTGCGGCTGACTGTGATGGACGCGCGCGGCGCCACCGACAGTGTCACGGTCCGGTTGCAATAGGGGCGAATGACAGAGCGGCATCTTGAGCCTATTGTCCGGCAAAAAGCTGCGGATTTCAGGGCACCATAGCGTGAGCTTCAGCACTGACGAGGCCAGGCCTTCGATAGCTCCGGCGCGCGGGCTCGCTGCCGCGCTGGATTATGCGATGGGTTCGCATCGCCGCGCGGCGGCGCTGCTTGTAGCCTTTTCGCTGCTAGCCTTCCTCCCGGGGTTTTTCCAGATACCTCCGGTCGACCGCGATGAAGCGCGCTTCG
Source organism: Pseudolabrys sp. (assembly GCA_041500065.1). Lineage (GTDB taxonomy): Bacteria > Pseudomonadota > Alphaproteobacteria > Rhizobiales > Xanthobacteraceae > Pseudolabrys. The sequence continues at coordinate 10,437 of JBGQLL010000073.1, read as the reverse complement.
CGCAAGCCACCAAGCAGATGCTGGAAACGCATGAGTATGTGGACATCCGCTTTCAGAACGATGTTCGATACAAGAAGCCGGTCGGTATTTATTGGCTACAAGCGGCAGCCGTGAAAGCCGGTGAGGCGCTGGGCCTGGCCCAGGCACGTACGACCATCTGGCTCTATCGATTGCCATCGCTGATCGGCGCGATATGCGCTGTTCTTTTGACCTACTGGGCTGCGCTTGCTTTTGTTGCGCGCCGCGCCGCGGTTGTTGCCGCACTCATGATGGCGAGCTCGATTTTGCTTGGCGTCGAGGCGCGTCTCGCCAAGACCGACGCCATGTTGCTGCTCACGTCGGTCGCGGCCATGGGAGCGATGGCACGGATTTATCTTGCCGGCCACCGAACAGCTGCGAAGACAATCGGGTGGGTCGAGCCGACGATCCTCTGGACCGCGCTCGCCGGCGGTGTAATGCTCAAAGGGCCTGTGATCCTGATGTTCGTCGGGCTAACAGGCATCGTGCTCTCGATAGTCGGCCGCTCGGCGCGTTGGTTGTGGTCGCTCCGTCCCGTCATTGGGCTTGTCTGGTTGATTCTCCTCGTTTCTCCGTGGTTCGTGGCAATCGTCGCGAAATCCGGAAGCAGCTTTTTTGTGGAGGCACTCGGTCATGACATGCTCGACAAGCTCGCCAGCGGACAGGAAGCGCACGGCGCGCCACCCGGATTCTATTTTCTGCTGTTCTGGGTGACGTTCTGGCCCGGCTCCGTATTGGCCGGCCTTGCTGCGGTGATGGTTTGGAAAACGCGCCACGAACCGGGCGCGCGATTTCTGCTCGCATGGCTGATTCCGTCTTGGCTTGTTTTCGAAGCGGTCATGACAAAGCTGCCGCACTACGTGCTACCGCTTTATCCCGCTATCGCCATTCTGATCGCGGGTATTCTCGAGCCCGGCGGCCTGTCAAAAGCGCGATGGATGACGCGCGGGACGGTTGGTTGGTTCCTGTTTCCGGGCGCCATCGCAATCGCTACGCTGGTCGCATTCATCGTGTTCGGCCGCGATCTCGGCCTGATAGCGTGGCCATTTTCTGCGCTCGCGGTGATCTTCGGTTTGTTTGCATGGTGGCTTTATGACGTTGATGGTGCCGAACGCTCCTTGTTACGGGGTATGGTGGCATCGCTACTGATTGCGGTCACCGTCTACGCGATCACGGTTCCGATGCTGCCGTCACTGTTTCCGAGCGCCATGATCGCCGAAGAAATTTACGGAACCGATTGCAAGCAGCCGCGCGTGGCCTCGACGTTCGCTTATCAGGAGCCGAGCCTGGTGTTTCTCCTCGGGACAGACACGCGATTCACCGATGGGGTCGGCGCCGCCGATTTTCTGCGCTCGGGATCGTGCTATTTCGCTTTAATCGATCCTCGCAGCGAGCGTAGTTTCGTGCAACGCGCGGAGTCGGTCGGATTGCGCTACTCGCTTCTCCAGCGCATAGAAGGCTACAATATCAGCATCGGGAAGCCGGTATCGCTAACCGTCTTCCGTTCGCGGGCGAGCCCATGAGCGTGGCCAACGGATTCAATCGCGTGGAGAGCGAGGCAATGTCGGCCTTGCGGCGCTGCGGAGCCAATATATGGACCGCGGGCGTTCTGCTGGGCCGCCCTGTGCGTGGTCGTGCGCGGCTGTGGCCGCTTGCGCCTAGAGAATTGGCAATCGCCGCCGGCATCGCCATCGCAGTATTCGCAGTTTTGATAATCACGACAGATGCTGCGGCCATCCGCGGGGTCCGCCATGTGCCAGAGTGGGTCGTTTCGGTTTTTCATGAGATCACTGACTTCGGCAAGTCCGGATGGTTCCTCTGGCCGCTCGGTTTTCTTTTCGTAGCCCTCGCGGCGTTGCCGCAGATTTTGGCATCGTTTTCTCAGCGAGTTCTTGCGGCAATCATGGTGCGTGTCGGATTTCTGTTCGCGGCGATCGCCGTGCCGAGCCTGTTTGTCACGATCGTCAAGCGCATGATCGGGCGCGCGCGGCCCATGGTCGGCGGGAGTCTCGACCCGTTTTTGTTCAGTCCGTTCGAAGGGCATGCGGCCTATGCGGGCCTGCCGTCCGGGCACGCCACCACCGCGTTCGCGGTGTTGGTGGCTTTTGGAACGCTGTGGCCACGGGCCCGCACGGCATTGTTGGTCTATGCGTTGTTGATTGTTGTGAGCAGGGTGATGGTGACTGCGCATTACCCGAGCGACGTCTTTGCCGGCGCGCTGGTCGGGATCACCGGCGCGGTTATGGTTCGGCGCTATTTTGCGCAGCGCGGGCTCGGTTTTGCGATCCAGGCTGACGGCACAATACACCAGTATCCCGGACCCTCGCTCAGGCGCATCAAAGCGGTTGCCCGGGGGCTTCTGGCCCCATAAGACATCGCGCCATGAATACGATCGATCCGGCGGTGTCCATCGTGGTGCCGGTGCGCAATGAGGCCGGCAATATCGCGCCACTGGTGGCGGAAATTGCCACAGCGCTCGCTGAGCAATGGCGCTTCGAGGTTGTCTACGTCAACGATGGCTCAAGTGACGGAACCGACGCGGAGCTCAAGCGGCTGATGACGCAGCACGCGTGGCTGCGTAGCATTCGTCACAAACAGTCCTGCGGCCAGTCGGCCGCAGTGCGTACGGGCGTCGCGGCGGCCCGGGCGCCCATTGTCGTGACACTCGACGGCGATGGCCAGAACGACCCTGCGTTTATCCCGGCGCTTATCCGCGCTCTGGAAGCGGGGAGACCGCGGATCGGCCTGGTCGCGGGCCAGCGCGTCGGCCGCAAAGCCAGTGGATTCAAGAAGCTGCAATCGCGGATCGCCAATGCAGTGCGGGGTGCGGTGCTCCGCGACGGTACCCGTGACACGGGCTGCGGCCTGAAAGCGTTCCGCCGCGACGTCTTCCTGGGCCTTCCGTATTTTGACGGGCTGCACCGGTTTCTTCCTGCGCTCGTGCGGCGGGATGGCTATGCCATCGGTTACGTCGACGTGGTTGATCGGCCGCGCGCGCACGGCGTGTCAAACTATGGAATGTGGGACCGGTTATGGATCGGGATTCTTGATCTTGCCGGCGTGTGGTGGTTGATCCGCCGCAAAAAGCGAATTCCGGAAATTTCGGAGGAGTAGCGCGCGGCTAAGTTCGCGCGCAACTGAAAGGAAAGCTCATGCTGATCGATATCGCAAATGCCGTTGGCGGGTACCTGCACGACGTGTTCATCGGCACGACAGATTGGGGAATTTTAATCGGCTATATCGCGCAGATATTGTTCGCTATGCGCTTTGTGGTGCAGTGGATTGCCTCCGAGCGTGCAGGCAAGAGCGTTGTGCCGACGGCGTTCTGGGTTTTTTCCATTGGCGGCGGGATGATGCTGCTCGGCTACGCCCTTTACCGGAAGGACCCTGTGTTCATCATCGGCCAGGCCTTCGGCGTGTTCGTGTATTTGCGCAATCTGCAATTCGTCATGCGCAGTGGCGGCACTGCGGCAGCAGCGTGACCGAGGCAAAGCGGTGAGTTCGGAAATGCCTGCGGAAGTTTGCGGCTACAACGCGGCAGCTAGCGCGCCGAAGCCGCGTTCGAGATCGGCAATCAGATCGTCAGGATCTTCGAGTCCGATATGAAAGCGTATCGCCGGACCGCCCGGCCCCCATTTGGTGGCGGTACGGTATTCCGAGCAATCGAACAGAATAGCCAGGCTTTCGAAGCCGCCCCAGGAATAGCCGAGACCAAAAAGCGCCAGCTCGTTGAGGAACGCATGCACCGATTTCTCGCTGGTCGGTTTAAGCACGATGCTGAACAAGCCGCAGGCGCCTGTGAAATCCCGTTTCCAGATGGAGTGGCCCGGATCAGTATCAAGCGCCGGGTGCATCACGCGCAGAACTTCCGGTCGCTGCTCGAGCCACCGCGCCACGCGCAGGCCCGATTGAAAATGGCGCGCGAGTCGTACGCCAAGCGTGCGCAGGCCGCGCAGCGCGAGATACATGTCGTCCGGACCGACGCACAAACCCATCGAATAGACGGTATCTTTGAGCGCCGCCAAGGTATTCGCGTTCGCCGACACACAGCCGAACATGATGTCGGAGTGACCGCCGATATATTTGGTGCCCGCCTGAATTTGCATGTCGACGCCTTTCTCGAAGGCGCGAAAATAAAGCGGCGTTGCCCAGGTATTATCCATCATTACGATTGTCCCTTTGTCGTGGGCGACCTTGGCGATGGCAGGGATGTCTTGCATCTCGAAGCTCTGGGAGCCGGGGGCCTCGACGAACACCGCGCGCGTGTTCGGCTTGAATAGTTTCGCGATGTCGGCGCCGATCAGAGGATCGTAATAAGTCGTCTCCACGCCCAGACGTTTGAAAACGCCGTTGCAGAAATTACGGGTCGGCCGGTAAACGCAGTCGGGGACGAGGACATGATCGCCGGAACCGGCCGCCGCGAGCAACGCGGCCGCAATGGCCGCAAGCCCCGAAGGGAGCAGCGCGACGCCCGCGCAAGACCCGCCGTCGAGTTCGCGCAGAGCATTTTCCAGCGCTTCTGTTGTGGGCGTGCCGCGGCGTCCGTAATTGTAGCGGGCACGATGGGCAACCTGGTCTTCGGCCGTGGGATAGAGCAGGGTCGACGCGTGATAAACGGGTGGATTGACGAAACCGTAGTAGGCTTCGGGGTCGCGACCGGACGTAACCAGCCGAGTGTCAGGTTTTATTGGGGCTTTGAGCTTCTTCTTCATACGAACGAATGATGCTGTTGGGACTAGTAACCGAGTAATACCGCGACAGAAACATATACGTCTGCATAGGACGCAAGCGTCAACCCCTTGACCCGGAAAGCTGATCGTTCTGAGATGCCCCGCGCTGAGGGGGCCCGCGGGTGGGGAACGGCTAGAAATTGCTTTTGACGCCGTCGGACCTAGGCCCGGCGGTGGCGATGTTTGGCCAGTCTCGTGAGCCGCACCCGAATTAGCTTTAAAGGAACAGTCACATGAAGCGATTTGCCACGATTTTCGCGCTCGTTGTCGCCGTTGCCGCGCAGAACGCATCCGCTCAAACGCTGAAAGCGGTCAAGGATCGCGGCATGCTCAATTGCGGTGCCAACGGGACACTCGCAGGGTTCGGGCTTCCCGACGCTCAGGGAAAATGGACCGGATTGGATGTGGATTTTTGCAGGGCAATCGCCGCTGCCGTTTTAAACGACGCCGACAAGGTCAAGTTCGTGCCGTTGTCAGCCAAGGATCGCTTCACAGCCCTGCAATCGGGTGAGGTGGATGTGCTGGTGCGCAACACGACGTGGACATCGTCGCGCGATACCTCGCTCGGTCTCAACTTCACCGGCGTCAATTATTATGACGGCCAAGGCTTCATGGTGCGCAAGGCGCTCAAGGTGAATTCGGCGCTCGAACTCAATGGCGCAGCCATCTGCGTGCAGCAGGGCACCACGACCGAACTCAATCTCGCCGACTATTTTGGCGCGAACAAGATGCAGCTCAAGACGGTGACCTTCGCCACCGCCAACGAGGCGGTGAAGGCCTACGATGCCGGGCGATGCGATGCCTATACCACTGACGCCTCCGCGCTCTATGCGGAACGGCTGAGAGTCACGAATGCAAACGATCACATCATCCTTCCTGAAATCATTTCCAAGGAACCGCTCGGTCCGGCCGTCCGCCACGGTGACGATCAATGGTTCGACATCGTGAAGTGGACGCTGTTCGCGATGCTCAACGCCGAAGAGTTGAACATTTCTTCCAAGACCCTCGACGAGGCGTTGAAGTCGACCAATCCGGAAATCATGCGCTTTGTTGGGACTGAAGGAAACTATGGCGAACAGCTTGGTCTCACCAAGGACTGGGCAGTCCGCATCGTCAAACTTGTCGGCAATTATGGCGAGTCTTTCGAGCGTAACGTTGGACAAGGTTCGCCGCTGAAGATCGAACGTGGTTTGAACAAATTGTGGAATAAAGGCGGCATACAATACGCGCCGCCTATTCGCTGACCGTAAATCGACACGCGTGGACGCGGGCGGCACGCTCGTGGCGGTTCCGTCGGGCCGGAGCCGCCGCGCGGCAGGCCCGACGAGGGGCACATGGCGAGTGAACTTTCGGTGCGGGCGCGGCCTGCGCAGGTCGTATTCTACAACGACCCGAAGTTCCGGAGCATTGCCTACCAGCTCGCGCTGTGCGCCATCGTGGCTTTCCTTATTTATGGCGCGGCGAGCAATGCGATCGACAATCTCGCACGCTCTCATATTGCGTCCGGATTCGGTTTCTGGAATGCGACCGCCGGATTCGACATCAGCCAGACTCTGATTGAGTATTCACCCCGTGGCTCGACCTACGGCCGTGCCTTCTGGGTTGGGTTGCTGAATACCTTGCTGGTGGCGGGACTCGGCATCGTCTTCGCGACCATTCTCGGGTTCATCGTCGGCATATCGCGGCTGTCGCGTAACTGGCTGCTGGCGAAAGTTGCCGGCGGATATGTCGAGACGATTCGAAACCTTCCGCTGCTGCTTCAACTTCTGTTTTGGTACAACGCCGTTCTCAAGGCGTTGCCTGACATCCGCGAGAGCATTGCCATCCCTGGCGGCGCGTTCCTCAACAATCGCGGCTTCTTTCTGCCGCTGCCGGTGTCCAAAAGCGGTTTCGGCGCCGTCGAGATTGCTTTACTTGCCGGCATTGTCGCGGGTTTCGCGTTTTATGTCTGGGCGCGTAAGCGGCAGCAGCGAACGGGGCAGCAAGCTCCGGTTTTGTGGGTGACCCTTGCGTTGGTGATTGGCCTTCCGCTCGCGGTGTTTGCACTCACCGGGTTTCCGCTTGGCTTTGAATTTCCACAAGCCGGACGCTTCAACATAACCGGGGGCGTCGAGGTTCTTCCGGAATTCGCGGCGCTGCTGTTCGGTCTTTCGATCTATACCGCTGCATTTATTGCCGAAGTTGTACGTGCGGGCATCCTGGCGGTGTCGCGCGGCCAGAGCGAGGCGGCCTATTCGCTTGGACTTCGGCCGGGGCCGACACTCCGCTTGGTCGTGATACCGCAGGCGATGCGGGTGATTATTCCGCCGCTGACCAGCCAGTATCTCAATCTGACCAAAAATTCCTCACTGGCCGTGGCGATTGGCTATCCGGATCTCGTGCAGGTGTTTACCGGTACAGTGCTCAACCAGACCGGCCAGGCGGTGGAGGTCGTCGCGATCACGATGCTCGTCTATCTCATCATCAGTCTCGTCACGTCACTGCTGATGAACATCTACAACAGTCGCATGACCTTGGCCGAGCGGTGAGGGCGCCCCCATGACCATGGCCGAAGGCGATCTTGCTGTTGCCGAACTGGCATTTGTGCGGCGGACCAACATCGCGCCACGGGCAGCGCCGGCTGCGATGACGGGCGCGCTCGGCTGGCTCCGTGAAAACCTTCTGTCGACACCTTTCAACATCGCGCTCACGTTGGTGATCGTGTTGTTGCTGGCCTGGGTCATTCCAGAGCTGGTGAAATTCTTGCTGATCGACGCAGTGTGGAGCGGCACTGATCGCGACGCGTGTCTCGAATCCGTGCAGCATCGCGAAATCGGCGCCTGCTGGCCTTTCGTCTGGGAGCGGCTGCCTTATTTCATCTACGGCTCCTATCCGATTCCCCAACGTTGGCGAGTCGATGTCTTCTTTGCGATGCTGGCGATCGGGATTGTTTGGCTGCTGTGGTTGAACGCTCCGCGCCGCGACCTCGGCTCAATCTATTTCTTTGTCATATTGCCCGTCGCGTCGTTCATCCTGCTGACAGGCTGGACGGCGATCGGCCTGCAGCCGGTTGATACGGTGCTGTGGGGCGGCGTGCTGGTGACGATCGTGGTCGCCTCGGTCGGCATAGTTGTCTCGTTACCGCTCGGAATACTCCTGGCGCTCGGCCGGCGATCGCACATGCCGGCAGTGCGCACGCTGTCAATCATCTTCATCGAATTCGTACGCGGCGTGCCGCTGGTGACAGTGCTGTTCATGGCAGGGGTGATGTTGCCGCTGTTCGTTCCGGAGCAGCTGTCGCCTGACAAATTGGTACGCGCCCTCATCGGCATTGCTATCTTCGCATCCGCCTACATGGCGGAGGTTGTGCGCGCGGGTCTGCAAGCCATCCCAAAAGGCCAATACGAGGGCGCGATGGCGGTGGGTCTGCGCTATTGGCAAATGATGCGGCTCATCATTCTGCCGCAAGCGCTGAAGGTGACGATCCCGAACATCGTGAACACCTATATCGGGCTGTTCAAGGACACGACGCTCGTCTTCATCGTCGGCATATTCGATCTCCTGCGCACGATCGAGGTGGCCCGTATCGATCCTAAATGGGCGACGCCAGTCACCAGCACGACTGGTTATGCGGTCGCCGCCATCTTCTATCTGGTTTTCTGCTACGGAATGTCGCGTTACGCGCGCGCCATGGAGGCTCGGCTCGCCAAAAGCGATCGACGTTGAGGATCATCCATGAGCGTTGCAATAAACCACGGACCACTGCTCAAGCCGGCAAACCTAAACACGGCGACTGCTGTGGAGATCGCCGATATGAACAAGTGGTACGGCGACTTTCACGTTTTGCGCGATATCAATCTCAAGGTCATGGGCGGGGAGCGCATCGTCATTTGCGGACCATCCGGATCGGGCAAGTCGACCATGATCCGCTGCATCAACCGCCTCGAAGAGCATCAGTCTGGCCGCATTTTCGTCGATGGCGTCGAGTTGACTGCGGACCTGAAGAAAATCGATGAGGTGCGGCGTGAAGTCGGCATGGTGTTCCAGCACTTCAATCTGTTTCCCCATTTGTCGGTCATGGATAACTGCACACTGGCCCTGATCTGGGTTCGCAAGATGCCTAAGAAGCAGGCCGAGGAAGTGGCACTGCATTACCTGGAGCGGGTGAAGATCCCCGAGCAGGCCAACAAATATCCCGGTCAACTGTCCGGTGGGCAGCAGCAGCGCGTCGCTATTGCGCGCGCATTGTGCATGAACCCGAAAATCATGCTGTTCGATGAGCCGACGTCAGCGCTCGATCCCGAGATGGTCAAGGAAGTTCTCGATACCATGGTAGAGCTCGCCCATGACGGCATGACGATGCTCGTCGTAACCCACGAAATGGGTTTTGCCCGTCAGGTGGCGAGCCGCATCGTATTCATGGACGAAGGACAGATCGTCGAGGCCAATGTGCCGGAAGAGTTCTTCGCCCATCCGCAGCATGAGCGCACAAAGTTGTTCCTGAGCCAGATTTTGCGCTGATGCCGTTCAGTCTTTGACGACTGCAAGGTCGGGGCGCGAGCCCCATTCGGCCCACGAACCATCGTAGATGCGCCCCGGCTTTTTTCCGAGCGCGTCGAGGCCGAGAGTCAGGATCGCCGCGGTGACGCCTGAGCCGCAACTCGTGATCACAGGCTGGTCAGGGTCGACGCCGGCTTTCTTGAACGCCTGCGCGATGCGCTCGGGCGGTACAAGACGGCCGTTCTCGACGATCTCGGTGTAGGGCACGTTCAACGCGCCTGGCATGTGGCCCGAGCGAAGGCCCGCGCGCGGTTCACTTTCGTGCCCCGCAAAGCGCCCAGCCGAGCGGGCATCGACCACCTGGGCGCTTTCATTGCTGAGAGCCATCTGCACGTCGCTGACCATCGCCACAGCGTCAGTATCCATTTTGGCGTTGAACGTGCGCTTTGGCCGTCTGACTTCGCCTGCTTCGGTCGGACGACCTTCACTCTTCCAGGCCGGCAAGCCGCCGTCGAGAATGAACACGTCGCGTGCACCAAATATCCTGAACGTCCACCAGACCCGCGCCGCCGAAAAAAGCCCGAGGCCGTCATAGACGACTATGGTGTCGTTTTCCATAATGCCGAGACCGCCGGCCGCCTGACCGAATTGATCGGGCCCAGGCAGCATGTGGGGCAGGTCGGTGGAATCGTCCGCAACCGCTTCGATGTCGAAAAATACCGCGCCTGGAATATGTGCGGCGATGTATTCGGCTTTGGCGTCGCGATTCTGCGTGGGAAGGTAGTAAGAGCCGTCGACGATGGCGACGTCTTTGTTACCGAGCTGGCTCGCGAGCCATTCGGTCGACTTGAGCCAGCGGCTTGCGGGTTTTTGTGCGTTCATGGGTGCGGCCGATCAATAGTGTCGATGTCAATGCGCACCATTGCTCAATCGTTCCATAGGGGCAACTAGGCGAGAGCGAGCCGCACGCGGCGGTTTTGTCTGCCCTTCTTTTCGATCTGGGTGACGCGAACCGCACCGATTTCTCCTGTGGTGCGGACATGGGTACCGCCGCAAGGCTGCAAATCGCGCCCTGCGATTTCTATCAGCCGCACATGGCCGGTGCCCATCGGCGGCTTGACCGACATGGTCTTGACCAAGCCCGGATTGGCATCGAGTTCGGCATCGGAGATCCACCGGCTGCTGACGGCTGCGTTGGATGCAATCATCT
>JBGQLL010000072.1:0-13118 GCA_041500065.1 Pseudolabrys sp. | reverse complement strand
GCTCGAAGGGCTGCTGGCGCAACCGCGTTTCGTTGTGCGCGCCGGTACTGCCGTCGTCGGCGAGAAGGAATGGCCGTCCGGCACCAAGCTCGGGCACGAAGGCGCCGTCGATTTTCTTTTTGCGTGGGGCCGGGGTGGCGCGCTGGGCGTACACCAGATCGTGGCCGCAGGGCATCGCGTTGTGCACGGGGGCATGAAGTTCACCGGGCCGGTGCTGATCGGTGCGGAAACGCTGGCGGTCCTCGAGTCGCTCGTACCGCTTGCCCCCCTGCATCAGCCGCATAACGTTGCCGCTATCAAAGCGCTGGCGCAGATCGCGCCGACGCTGCCGCAAGTTGCATGCTTCGATACGGCTTTCCACCACACGCAGCCAAATGTGGCTCAGGCCTTCGCCTTACCGCACCGCTATGCCGATGAAGGCGTGCGCCGCTACGGCTTTCACGGCCTGTCCTACGAATACATCGCTTCGGTGCTGCCGGCGCTCGATCGCCGCGCGGCCGAAGGGCGCGCCGTGGTTGCGCACCTGGGCAACGGCGCCAGCATGTGCGCGATGAGCAACGGCCGGAGCATCGCAACGACGATGAGTTTCACGGCTTTAGACGGGCTCATGATGGGCAACCGTTGCGGCGCGATCGACCCCGGCGTGCTGCTTTACCTAGTCAAGCACCACGGCATGACCGGCGACTCTCTGCAGCGGCTTCTTTACGAGCAGTCCGGGTTGCTCGGGGTTTCAGGTATTTCCAGCGACATGCGCGAGCTTTTGTCGAGTTCCGATCCTCGCGCCGTCGAGGCCTTGGAGTTGTTCGTCTACCGCATTGGGCGCGAGCTCGGCTCACTCGCCGGAGCTCTGGGCGGTCTTGACGCGTTAATGTTCACGGGTGGAATCGGCGAAAACGCGGTTTCGATCCGCGCGCGCATCTGCCGGGACGCGAGTTGGCTCGGTCTTGAGTTCGATAAAGAGGCCAACGCAAAGGGCGGTCCGTGCATCAGCCGCGAAGGCAGCCGCGTGTCGGCATGGGTGATACCGACCAATGAAGAATTGATGATCGCGCGGCATACGCGGCGGCTGGTGAGCAGAGGGGGATAGTTTCTCACCGCAGAGGACCCAGGGTTCACGGAGTTGTTTTTTTAAAGCTTTTCCCTGCGTCCTCAGCGTCTCGGCGGTAAATGTTCTTGTCGAGGGATAGCGTCAGAATGACGGCAGAAAGTGTGAACGGCTATGAGGGATTCCAATTGTAGTAGCGCCATAGACGAATTGTGCATCAACACCATCCGTACCCTCGCGATGGATGCGGTGCAGCAGGCGAACTCCGGCCATCCGGGAACGCCCATGGCGCTGGCGCCGGTGGTCTATTGTCTGTGGCAGCGGTTTTTGCGCTTCGACCCGAACCATCCGATCTGGCCCAACCGGGATCGCTTCGTGTTGTCCGTCGGACACGCATCGATGCTGCTCTATGCGATGCTCCACCTGACCGGGGTCAGAGCGGTCAACCCAAAGTACGAAACACTCGGCCATTTATCCGTTGAGCTGGACGACATCAAGCGCTTTCGCCAGCTCGAAAGCAAATGCCCCGGCCATCCGGAATACCGCTGGACTTCAGGCGTCGAGAGCACCACCGGGCCGTTGGGGCAGGGGGTGGCGACGAGCGTCGGCATGGCGATTGCCGAGCACTGGCTAGCGAGCTACTTCAACCGGCCGGGTTTCGAGCTGTTCGATTATGATGTTTACGCTTTGTGCGGCGACGGCTGCATGATGGAAGGAATCTCCGGCGAAGCCGCGTCACTGGCGGGTCATCTCAAGCTCGCCAATCTCTGCTGGATCTACGATAACAACCACATCACCATCGAGGGAAACACGGCGTTGGCGTACAGCGATGACGTGGCGACGCGCTTCATCGGTTACGGCTGGAACGTCACGCGCGTCGGCGATGCCAACGATCTGGAGATGCTCGAGCGCGCTTTTAAGACGTTCAAACATACTACGGATCGACCGAGCTTGATCATCGTCGATAGCCATATCGCTTACGGCGCGCCCAACAAACAAGATACCAGTGCAGCCCACGGCGAGCCGTTGGGCAAGGAAGAGATCAAGCTGGCCAAGCGGCACTACAGCTGGCCGGAAGATGCTGAGTTCCTCGTGCCCGCAGGAGTGCGCGAGCATTTCGAGGCAGGGATCGGCGCGCGCGGTCAGGCGCTGCATGACGCTTGGTGGGAGAAATTTGAAGCCTATAAACGCCAGTACCCGGAGCTCGCCGATCACGGCTATCGCATGTTGCGCCGCGAGCTGCCGGAGGGATGGGACAAGGGCTTGCCGCCGTTTTCCGCGGACGACAAAGGCATCGCCACCCGCGATGCCTCGGGCGTAGCGCTGAACGCAATTGCCCCGAACGTGCCATGGCTGCTCGGCGGCTCCGCCGATCTCGGCCCCTCGTGCAAGACGCGCCTGACTTTCACTGGCGCCGGAGATTTTAACGCCGAGAATCCTGCAGGCCGAAATCTCCACTTTGGCATCCGGGAGCACGCCATGGGCGCTGTTCTCAACGGGCTCTCCTTGTCCAAGCTGCGGCCTTTTGGATCCGGGTTCCTGATCTTCAGCGACTACGGCCGCGCGGCGATCCGCTTGAGCGCCTTGATGGAGATTCCGGTGATTTACATCTTTACCCATGACTCCATCGGCGTCGGAGAAGACGGGCCAACGCACCAACCGGTGGAACATCTGGCTTCCTTGCGCGCCATCCCGGGCTTGATCACACTGCGACCGGCGGACGCCAACGAAACGGTGGAAGCGTGGCGCTTGATCATGCCGTTGCGGCATGTGCCGGTGGCGCTGATTCTGACCCGGCAAGCGCTGCCGATTTTAGATCGCGGGAAATACGCTTCAGCGGAAGGGGTCGCGCGCGGCGCATACGTTCTTGCCGATGCGGTTGACGGCAAACCCGAAGTGCTGTTGCTTGCCAGCGGGAGTGAGGTGTCGCTCTGCATCCTTGCCTACGAAAAACTCGCAGCGGAGAACATCAAAGCGCGTGTCGTCAGCATGCCGTCCTGGGAAATTTTCGAAACGTATTGCCGCGAGCATCCCGAGTATCGGGAGCAAGTTTTGCCCGAGTTAGTGAACGCGCGGGTGTCTGTGGAGAACGCATCGACCCTGGGTTGGGCGCGTTATGTTGGCCGCCATGGCCACAGCATCGGCATGGAGACATTCGGAGCGTCGGCGCCGCTGAAAGAATTGCAGAAGAGGTTCGGCTTTACGCCCGAGAACGTCATCTACGCCGCCAAAGAACAGATCGCCAAAGCGAGGTGAAGTATGCGCATTGCGATCGGCTCAGATCACGCGGGATTTGATTTGAAGGAAGAGGCGAAAGCCTTTTTGCTCGAAGAGAACCACGAAATCCTTGACGTCGGCACCTACAGCAAGGCTCCCGTCGATTATCCCGACTATGCCGAAGCCGTTGCCACAGCCCTGCGCGAATACCGCGCGGAGCGCGGCATCATTCTTTGCGGCAGCGGCGTGGGCGCGTCGATGGCGGCGAATCGGATTCCCGGTATTCGCGCCGGTCTCTGCCATGACACCTACTCGGCGCACCAGGGTGTGGAGCATGACGACATGAACGTGCTCGTGCTCGGCGGTCGCGTGGTCGGCATCGAGCTAGCGCGCGAGCTGATCCACGCCTTTGTCAACGCAAGCTTTACGGCCGAAGCGCGCCATCGGCGCCGGCTCGCCAAGATGACCGCGCTGGAAAACCGGTTGCGCGCGCTGCAGGTCTTCGGCCAGTCGGTGTGGCTGGATTACATACGCCGGAATTTGATCACCAGCGGTGAGTTGCGCCGCCTGATCGATGAAGACGGCTTGCGCGGTGTGACTTCCAATCCGGCGATCTTCGAAAAAGCCGTTGCCGGCAGCGCCGATTACCGGGCGATTCTGGAAACGCCGGAGGCGCGCACGCTCGATGCCAAGACGCTCTACGAGAAAATCGGGGTCCAGGATATTCAAGACGCCGCCGATGTGCTGCGCCCCGTGTATGAAGAGACAGCGAAGCGCGATGGTTACGTGAGCCTCGAAGTCTCCCCATTTCTGGCGCGGGACACGGCGGGCACGTTGAACGAAGCGCGGCGCTTATGGCAAGCGGTAGGGCGCGATAATTTAATGATCAAAATTCCCGCTACGCGCGAGGGCATTCCCGCCATCCATCAACTCGTCAGCGAGGGCATCAACGTCAATGTGACGCTGCTCTTCGCTGAGGAAGCTTACGAGCGCGCGGCGGAAGCATATATCGCGGGGCTCGAACAAGTCGCCGCCCGCGGCGGCGACTTGAATAAGGCGGCGAGCGTGGCCAGCTTCTTTGTCAGCCGGATCGATAGTGCCGTGGACGCGCTCATTGCGGCGAGACTGCAATCGACGACAAGCGGGCGTGCGGAAAGCCTGCTGCGTCGTCTCACCGGCAAGGTGGCGATCGCCAACGCCAAGCTCGCCTACCGGCGCTACCAGGAACTCTTCAGCGGCCCGCGCTGGCAGGCGCTGGCGGATCGCGGCGCGCAAACGCAGCGCCTGTTATGGGCGAGCACGGGCACGAAGAATCCTAACTACCGCGACGTGGTCTACGTCGAAGAGCTGATCGGACCCGATACCGTCAACACGATTCCTCCCGCGACCTTCGAATCGTTTCGCGACCACGGGCGGCCGCGCGCAAGCCTCACGGAAGATGTCGATGACGCCTTTGATACAATGGCCATGCTCGCCGAAGCCGGAATCTCCATGAGAGACGTGACTGACAAATTGCTCGACGAGGGAGTGCAGCTCTTCTCGGACGCTTTCGACAAGCTGCTTAAAGCAGTGGAAAAGCAAAGCAGAGAGGCGGGGGCGGGAAAAATTAATCGCCTGACTTACAAACTTCCCGGACCGCTCGCTGCCGCCGTAAAAAACTCTCTGGCGGAGTGGCGCGCACAGGGCAAAGTGAGAAGGCTTTGGGGCCAAGACGCATCACTTTGGACCGGCAAGGATGAAGCGCAGTGGCTCGGGTGGCTCGGTATTACCAACGGCCAGTTGGCTCATATCCAGCGTTTGACCCGCATTACCGAACTCGCGAAGAGCGCCGGCTTCTCTGACGTCCTGTTATTGGGTATGGGCGGGTCGAGCCTTTGTCCCGAAGTGATGAAGATGACCTTCGCTAAGATCAGCGGGTTTCCCGAGCTGCACGTGCTCGATTCCACTGACCCCGCTCAGGTGAAGACGTTCGAGAACAAAGTCAATCTTAAGAGCACCATCTTCATCGTGTCGAGCAAATCCGGCTCGACCCTTGAGCCCAACATTTTCAAGCAGTATTTCTTCGATCGAGTCTCTCAGCTTGTTGGTCCCAAGGAAGCTGGCCAGCGTTTCCTCGCCATCACCGATCCCGGCTCCAAGTTGCAGCAGGTCGCCGAAAGCGATGGCTTTCGCCATGTCTTTTTCGGCTGGGCAAGCATCGGTGGACGCTACTCGGCGCTCTCTGATTTCGGCCTGGTGCCCGCGGCCATTATTGGTGTCGACGTGGCGAAATTTTTGGATCGGACCGACGAGATGGTCTGCGCCTGCATGCCGTCGGTTCCGGTGGAAGAAAATCCCGGTGTCGTCCTCGGCACGATCCTCGGGGTTGCGGCAAAACAATTCGGCTGCGACAAGCTGACGATTGTTGCCTCGCCGGGAATTTCCGATCTCGGCGCCTGGCTGGAGCAATTGGTCGCCGAGTCGACGGGCAAAGAGGGCAAGGGAATGATACCGGTGGATCGCGAAGCGCTCGGCCAGCCCGAGGTCTATGGCGGCGATCGGTTATTTGTCTACTTGAGATTGCGCTCGGCGCCCGATGCGGCGCAGGACCAATTGGTGGAAGCTCTGGAACGTGCCGGCCACCCGGTCATCCGCATCGCGGTAGACGATCCTTACGATCTGGGGGAGGAATTTTTCCGCTGGGAGATTGCCACTGCGGTGGCAGGTTCCATCCTTGGGATTCATCCCTTCGATCAGCCGGACGTGGAGGCGAGCAAGATCGCTACGCGAAAATTGACCGGCGAGTACGAAAAGAGCGGCGTATTGCCTCCGGAAACGGCGATTTTTACTGGGGAAGGGATCAAGCTTTTCACGGATGAGAAAAACGCGGCTACATTAAAGAAGGTGTTGAACGGTAACCGGACGCTGGCCGGGTATTTTAAGGCGCACCTAAGTCGGCTCGGTGTGGGCGATTATTTTGGCCTGCTCGCCTACATCGAGATGAACGAAGCCCATGAGCTGGCGCTGCAGGCGATGCGCCATAGCGTGCGCGATACCAAACGCGTGGCTACTTGCCTGCAATTCGGACCGCGCTTCCTACACTCGACTGGACAGGCTTACAAAGGTGGGCCAAACACGGGGGTGTTCCTCCAGATCACCTGCGATGACGCCGTCGATTTGGCCGTGCCGGGACAGAAGTACACGTTCGGCGTGGTCAAGGCGGCTCAGGCCCGCGGAGATTTCCAAGTCCTGCTGGAGCGCAACCGCCGTGCCTTGCGTGCTCATCTTGGCGCAGATGTCGCTGCCGGCCTCAAGACATTGCAGGCAGCCATCATGGCGGCGTTGGAATAATGGAGTACTGGAACAGTTCCGAAAAACCTACCACTTCGTGCTGTACTCCAGGGCTCCGTGAACGGACCCAACGTAGGTATTCCTGTTACGTACCAGGGTGTGGAGCATGACGTGGTGATGGCCTCGTGCGGCGATGTGGCGACCCAGGAGGCGCTGGCGGCGACCGCGATCCTGCGCGAGCATCTGCCCGATCTCAAAGTCCGGTTTGTGAACGTGGTGGATCTATTCAGGATGCAGCCCGCGACCGAGCACCCGCATGGCTCGACCGAGCGGGAATTCGACAGCCTGTTCACCCTCGACAGGCCGATCATCTTCAACTTCCACGGCTATCCCTGGCTGATTCACAAGCTCGCCTATCGTTTCCGCAACCACGACAACCTGCACGTGCGCGGCTACAAGGAGAAGGGCAACATCAACACCCCGCTCGAGCTCGCGATCCTGAATCAAGTCGACCGCTTCAATCTGGTGATCGACGTTATCGACCGGGTGCCGCGCCTGCAGAACAAGGCCGCGCATCTCAAGGAGCTGATGAAGAACGAGATCATTCGCAACTTGACCTACGCGCACGAGCACGGCACGGATCGCTCCGAGATCAGCGATTGGAACTGGCCTGGATAATGAGCTCGGAGGCGTACACATGAACGAGACCATCAAGCCTTCGGTCGCGCTTCTATCGAATAGCGAATACAGCGTGATGGTCACCGATGCCGGCGCTGGTTACAGCACGTGGCGGGGCCTTGATGTGACCCGCTGGCGCGAAGATGCCACACGCGATTGTTGGGGCCAGTTCTGTTACGTGCGTGACGTGACCGCTGACAGAATCTGGTCCGTCGGTTATCAGCCGCTATGTGGAGTGGCTGATGAGTATGCATTTGAGGTTTACGCCGATAGGGCCGAGTTTGCGCGCCGGGACGGCGACGTGGAGACGCGCTGGGCCGTTTGTGTCGTCCCAGATGCGGATTGCGAGGTGCGCGCGGTGACTCTCGTCAATCACGGCAATCGGCTCCGCGAACTGGAACTAACCAGCTTTGCGGAGGTATGCCTGAATCACCGCCGTGCCGATCAGGCTCACCCCGCGTTCGCAAAGCTGTTCCTCGAGACGCAATTCGATGTTAAAAGCGGCGCACTTCTGGTCCGCCGCCGGCCACGGGGTGCGAATGAGAATCCGGTCTGGGCGATTCACGTCTCGGCACTCAGCGTTCCGACCAACGGAGCAATCGAGTACGAGACGGATCGCGTCAGCTTCCTCGGACGGGGCCGTACTTCGGCCAGCCCCGCGGCCTTGGACTCCGGGGTACGTTTGTCGCAGACCACCGGTCCGGTGTTGGATCCCGTTTTCAGCTTGCGACGGCGCGTGCGTCTCGAGCCGAAAGGCTCCGTTCGCGTCGCGTTCGTGACCGGAGCGGCCGAAACCGGGGAAGCCGCGTTGAAAATAGCCGAACGATTCCGCGATCCCGAAGCCATCGACCCGGCGTTCAATGGCGCCAAGAAGCGGTGTCAGGACGAGCTGCGCGAGCTGTCGCTGACCGTCGATGACGTTGTCTTGTTCAATCGTCTGGCGGCGTCAGTCGTTTTCACGAATGCGCAACTGCGACAAGCAGACGCCGTGGCCGCGAACCGTCTGGGACAGCCGGGGCTGTGGCCGCATGGCATTTCCGGTGACTTGCCGATCGTGCTGGTTCAGGTGAAAGCGGCCGAAGACGAGCTCCTCGTTCGCCAGCTGATTCAGTGGCGTGCTTATACCCGGCGTCGGGGGATGGAATTGGACCTCGTGGTTCTGGACCAGCGTGCCGGCGAACCCAGCGAGCAACTCCGAGCCGCACTGCAGAGCGGAATCGACAGTGAGATCCTCGGCAAGTCAGGTGGCATATTTGTTCTAAGTGCGGAACAAATTGCGGCCGACCATGCGGTGCTGCTCATGGCCGCCGCACGGGCTGTGCTTGGCGGTGGACGCGGGTCCCTGGCCGCTCAGCTCGACCATTGTTTCGCCGTGACGCCCCCTGAGCCGCAATCGTCTGCGCGCTCGATTGCAACTGAGGCCGCTGCGCAGCCTGCCAAGCCGTCGGAAGGTTTGAGCTTCTGGAACGGCATCGGTGGATTTACCCGCGATGGCCGCGAGTACGTGATGGTAATCGACGGCGCCGCCCCCGGTGGACCGGCCCTGCCGCCCGCCCCTTGGACCAATGTGCTGGCCAACCCTGGATTCGGATGCTTGGTCACAGAGGGGGGCCTGGGTTACAGCTGGGCGGGCAACAGCCAGCTGAACCGCCTCACGCCATGGTCGAACGATCCGACATCGGACTCACCCGGCGAGGTCATCTATCTGCGGGACGAAGAAACCGGTGAAGTGTGGACGCCTACCCCCTTGCCGCGAGGACCCCGCACCGCGGTGACCGTCCGCCACGGTCAAGGCTACACGCGCTACACGCATGTCAGTCGCAACCTGAATCAGGATGTGCTGGTGCTGGTCCCGCGCGACGATCCAGTCAAGCTGGTGTACTTGACTGTGCGCAACAACGCTGAGCGGCCGCGGCATTTGTCGGCGACGTTTTATGCCGAGTGGGTCCTCGGAAGCGTTCGCGAAAATGCTCCGCTGCAACTAGTCTGCGAGTGCGATCCGCAAACCGGTGCTGTCCTCGCGCGTAACGCTTGGGCTGGTCCCTTCGCCGAGAAGATTGCATTCGTAGTGAGCGATCCGCGGCCAGACTCGGTCACCGCCGATCGTGCGCAATTCCTCGGCCGCAATGGTTCGGTGTCTGCACCTGTTGCCTTGGCGCACGCCGCTCTTTCCGACCACGTTGGCCCTGCGCTCGATCCGTGCGCGGCGCTGATGACGAACATTGTGCTCGCTCCCGGTGAGACGAAGGAAATCGTTTTCGTCTTGGGTGAGGTGGAAAATCTGGAACAAGTCCGCGGCCTCCTCAGCGCCTACGCCGGTCGAGCCAAAGAGGTGCTGACCCAGGTGCAACAAGAATGGGATCGTCTCTTGAGTGCTGTGCAGGTGACAACGCCCGACCCCGGCATGGACCTGATGCTCAACCGCTGGCTGCTCTATCAGGTACTGGCTTGCCGAGTGTGGGCGCGCTCGGCGTTTTACCAATCGGGTGGAGCGTATGGTTTCCGGGACCAGCTGCAGGATGTTATGGCATTGGTCTACAGCGCCACGGAAGAGGCACGTGCGCAGATTCTGCGCTCGGCCGCCAGGCAATTCGAGGAGGGCGATGTTCAGCACTGGTGGCACCCGCCGTCCGGGATAGGGGTGCGCACTCGAATCACGGACGATCTTTACTTCTTACCTTTGGTCGTCCACCAGTACGTGACCACGACCGGTGACACTGCAGTGCTCGATGAGCTTGTGCCGTTTATTAAAGCGCCGGAGCTGCGTGACGACCAGGAGGAAGACTTCAACCTGCCTGCAGTCAGCGAGCAGTCCGGTACGCTCTACGAACACTGCATGCGTGCGCTCGAGCGCGGCTATCGGCTCGGATCCCACGGCTTGCCGCTCATGGGCACCGGCGACTGGAACGACGGCATGAATAAGGTGGGCGCGCACGGCCAGGGCGAGAGCGTCTGGAACGGATGGTTTTTTGTCACGGTGCTGAACTCGTTCGCAAAGTTGGCCGAGCAGCACGGACAGACCGACCATGCGAATTGGTGTCGGGAGCGAGCCGAGGGTTTGCGGGCTGCGCTCGAGGCGAATGCTTGGGACGGCGCCTGGTACCGCCGGGCCTACTTCGACGATGGCACGCCGCTAGGCTCGGCGCAAAACGATGAATGCCAGATCGACGCCATCCCCCAAGCATGGGCGGTGATATCCGGCGTCGCGCATCAGGCGCGAACCCAATCGGCAATGGATGCAGTTCAAGCCCGTCTGGTGCGTGTCCACGACAAACTGATTCAACTCTTCGACCCGCCATTCGACAAAGGGGCGCTGCAGCCCGGCTACATCAAAGGGTACGTGCCGGGCATTCGCGAAAACGGCGGTCAATACACGCACGCGGCGACGTGGGTGGTGCTGGCTACGGCGTTGCAAGGCCGCGGGGCTCTGGCTTTGGAACTTTGGAATCTGATCAACCCGGTCTACCATGCCACGACGATTGAGGAAGTGCAGCATTACAAAGTTGAACCGTATGTGGTTTGCGCCGACGTGTATGGAGCCCCGCCGCACACGGGCCGCGGCGGCTGGACGTGGTACACCGGCTCGGCGAGTTGGCTCTACCGTGTCGCCATTGAGACGATTCTCGGTTTCCAATTGCGGGGCGGCACACTTCGTTTCAAGCCGTGCATCCCACCGAGCTGGCCGGGATTTGAACTGAGCTATCGCCATGGGTCCGCGACATACCGGATTGCCGTGGACAACTCGGCTGGCACGGGTCGCGGCGTGAGATCGGTCGAGTTGGATGGGCAACCTTTGCCGAACAACACTGTGCCGCTAAGCGACGACGGGAAAAATCACAACGTCAGCGTGGAGTTGGGCTGACGGAAAGGAAGTGACCTATGGCTGACTCTCGTCATGCCGACAGCGATCTCCATGGACAGCTAACAGAGAGTGATGTGGGGCTAACCTTCGATCCGATAGACCTGCTGCAGCTCTCCACCATTCTCTACTATCTGCACGAAACCAACCCGGACAATGGGCTCGTCCGCGACAAGACAGACCCGACCGCTCCCGTTAGTATTGCCGCCTGCGGCATGGCGCTGGCGTCGATTCCGGTCGTCGTCGAGCGCGGAGTCCTCTTCCGAGATTTCGCCGCCAAGTTCACGCGGAAAGGACTGCGTTATTTGCTCGAATGCCCGCAGGGTCCTGAGGCGGACGCCTCCGGTTACAAAGGCTTTTTCTACCATTTCCTGGATATTGAAACAGGTCGTAGGGTTTGGCAGTGCGAGCTGTCCACCATCGACTCGGCCTTTTTGTTCGCAGGCGCATTGACAGTAGGTACTTATTTCGATCGCGACACACGTGACGAGGTCGAGATCAGAAGCCTGGCTGATGAGCTTTACCGCCGAGCCGACTGGAATTGGGCGCGGAATGGTGCAGCGACTCTAACGCATGGCTGGCGACCGGAGAGCGGGTTCATCCCATACCACTATCAGGGTTACGACGAAGGTTTGTTGCTATACATCCTCGGCCTTGGTTCGCCGACGCATCCGTTGCCGCCCGAGAGTTATCGCGCCTATTGCTCGACCTACCAGTGGAAGAAAATCTACGATCGTGAATTGCTTTACTCGGGGCCGCTCTTCACGCACCAGCTCTCTCATATGTGGATCGACTTTCGCGGTATTCGCGACGAATTCATGCGGGCTCACAGCAGCGACTACTTCGAGAATAGTCGGCAGGCGACGTTTGTTCAGCAAGAATACGCGATTCGCAATCCCATGAATTTCGTCGGCTACGGCGAACATTGTTGGGGATTTACAGCAGGCGATGGGCCCGGTTGGGCGAAGCGTGTGGTCAACGGCGTCGAACGCGAGTTTTTCGACTATACCGCTCGAGGCGCCCCGTTCGGCCCCGACGACGGTACCGTCGCGCCGTGGGTTGTCGTCGCCTCGCTTCCGTTTGCTCCTGAGATTGTCATCCCGACCGTGCGGCAATTTGGGAAAATGGAATTGGGGATGGAGGGTAAATATGGGTTCAAGCCATCGTTCAACCAATCTTTTGCTGTCCCGCATAGCCCGACTGGTTGGTGGGTGACGCCATATCACTTCGGAATCGATCAGGGGCCGGTTGTTTTGATGATCGAGAACTACCGCACCGGTCTACTCTGGAACATCATGCGCCGTTGCCCGGCAGTCGTCGCCGGACTGCGGCGGGCGGGATTCAGCGGCGGATGGCTTGGCTCTGTAACGGAAAACATTTTGCAGCCTCCAACCCTGTAATTTATTTACCATGTCGTGTGTTAGGGACAGCCCTCAATGGAAGACGATTTGAAGCGTAACGAAACCGTCTCGCCGATGGCAGGCAAGACACCCTCACAAGAAATGCTGGTTGATGTAACTCGCCTTGAACGGGAGTACTTTGAACACTTGCCTGACGTCGAAGATCCAACCCAGTTAGTCAGCTTCGGGACCAGCGGACTGGAGGTCGTGAGCCACGTCATCGATCCTACCTTCCGCTTCATGACAGTTGATTGGGAAGGCCAAATCCGCATGGACCCTTCGTCGGTGTATGCGATGGCACGCATGGTCGGCCTCAAGCAGCGTTTCGACGTAGCCTTTGCCAGCGACACCGATGCCGATCGGCACGGAATTGTAAGCCGCAGCCATGGGCTGCTCGATCCGAACCACCATCTCTCCGTTGCTATCTCGTACCTATTCGCCAACCGCCCGCAATGGTCGCAGGCAGTCGCGGTCGGCAAGACCGTCGTCAGCAGCAGCATGATCGATCGGTTGGTGAATAAGCTTGGCCTATACAAGATCTATGCGGAGAGCTTCAAGGATCAGGGCCACCTCGACGCTATCGTGAGCGAAGCTCAAGAGATCGTGAACGATGCACTAAAGTCCTTTGATTCAGCTTATCAGCAACGGG
>JBGQLL010000071.1:0-13206 GCA_041500065.1 Pseudolabrys sp. | reverse complement strand
GTGTCCCACTTCTCGGCATGGCCGACATAGTTGATCGGGACGTCGTAGTGCTGACTCCAGAAAAACGGTGCCGATTTGAATGGCGTCGGCACGCCGATCATATTAAGGGCCGCCGTCTGCCCTTGCCGTTCCGCCACGACCCAATGTTCGACGCGGATGCGCTCGCCAGAGATAGCATCCGGCCAACGTGCGATATCGCCAGCTGCATAGATGCCTGACGCGCTTGTTTCCAGATATTCGTTGACGCTCACGCCCTTGTCGATCGCAAGCCCGGCCTTTTCAGCGAGGGCAATACGCGGGCGCACGCCGACGCCGATCACCACCAGGTCCGCGTCGAGCGCGCCGCCGCTCTTGAGCGCTGCGCGCTTACCCTCGATTGCGGTGACGCTGTCCTCGAGATGAAACTTGACCCCGTGTTCCTCATGGAGCGCGCGAATGAAGTCGCCGAGCTGGGGTCCGAACACGCGTTCAAGCGGACGTTTCTCCGGCGCTACTACATGCACTTCAATGTCCCGAGCGCGCAGCGCCGCTGCCGTCTCCAATCCGATAAAGCTTGCGCCGATCACCACTGCACGTTTTGCGTTCTTTGCCTGCGCAATGATGGCACGGCAGTCGGCGAGCGAACGCAGCGTGTGCACGTGCTTCTGGTCTACGCCAGGAATATCGAGCTTCACCGGCTCTGCTCCGGTCGACAGCAGCAATTTGTCGAAACCGATCTTGCTGCCATCGCCCAGCACCAGCTCCTTTGCTTTTACGACGAGTGCAGTCACCTCTGTCTTGAGTTTCAGCTCGATCTTGTTCTCGCGGTACCAATCATCGCCACGCAGCGGCACCCAGTCTTCGGGAGCGCTGCCGGCGAGGTAATCTTTCGACAGGTTTGGCCGGTCGACCGGGGCTGCTTCGTCGTTACTGATCATGGCAACTTTGCCGGCAAAGCCGCGCCGCCGCAGCATCTCCGCGGCGGCGAAACCAGCCGCACCGCCGCCGACAATGACAAAGCGCTCGACGCCTGCACCAGTTTCCTTAGGCGCCGGCTGCGTCTTCTTGCTTTTCACGAAAATCTTGCCGCTACGCTCTTCGACCTGCCAGCACGTCAGCGGACTAAGTGCGGGGGCGGCTACGGCTTCGCCCGTTTGCAGACTGAAGTGCGCGTGAT
This sequence comes from Pseudolabrys sp., assembly GCA_041500065.1. GTDB lineage: Bacteria > Pseudomonadota > Alphaproteobacteria > Rhizobiales > Xanthobacteraceae > Pseudolabrys. The sequence goes on along the minus strand of JBGQLL010000071.1, from coordinate 12,050 downwards.
GCCACGGACAGCGGACCGTATTGCCCACGAGCAGACCATCGACGAGCGGGCCATGATAATGGGTGCAATGAGCGGACAGCGCGAAGAGCTTGCCGCTCAGGCGAACCAGCAACACCTCTTCGTCACCCAGGTGGCCCGTCACCATGGCCCCGTCGACGAGATCGCTGGCTGGAATGCCCTCCGCGAGGTCGGGTCCCGCCGGTTTTTTGTCATCGGTTGCCATTTTTTCCTCCGTCTGCGGCCGCGCGTGGTCCGCCTGTTAGCTTAGATGCTTTAGCCGCCGGATAATTGCAGCATATGTCATAAATGCGGGATGGGCCTCCCGGTTGCCGCGATCTGGCCTTGCTTGCTAAGCCGCAGGGTCTAAGGCGGGCCCACCCATGGATTTCGAGCTAACCGAGCAGCAACGCGCGTTCCAGTCCACGGCGCGTGCTTTTGCGCGCGACGAAATGATGCCGCACGCACGCGATTGGGACGAGGGCGAGATTTTTCCGGTCGATGCGATGCGCAAGGCCGCCGCACTCGGTTTCGGCGGTATTTATGTGAAAGAGGATGTCGGCGGCTCAGCACTCAGCCGGCTCGACGCGGCCTTGATCTTCGAGGAGCTGGCGCAGGGCTGCACCTCGACCGCCGCCTATATCTCGATTCACAACATGGCAGGCTGGATGATTGACGCATTCGGCAGCGCCGATGCGCGCAAGAAGTTTCTGCCAAAGCTCTGCACCATGCAGCATTTTGCAAGTTACTGTCTGACGGAACCGGGCGCTGGCTCGGATGCGGCGAGCCTGACAACACGCGCCCGTCGCGAAGGCGAGCACTATGTGCTCGACGGCACAAAAGCATTTATTTCCGGCGGTGGCGTCTCCGACGTCTATGTGGTGATGGCGCGGACCGGCGAACCCGGCCCGCGCGGCATATCCTGCATCGTGGTGGAGAAAGGTACGCCGGGCTTGTCGTTTGGCGCACAGGAAAAGAAACTTGGCTGGAAGACCCAGCCGACGGCCATGGTGGTCTTCGAGAACTGCCGTGTGCCGGTCGCCAACCGTATTGGCGCCGAAGGGCAAGGATTCAAGATCGCGATGGCCGGTCTCGACGGTGGCCGATTGAATATCAGTGCCTGCTCGATTGGTGGCGGGCAGTTTTGCCTCGACCGCACAATCGACTACATGAAGGAACGGAAGCAATTTGGCTCTCGGCTTGCCGACTTCCAGGCCCTGCAGTTTCGCATCGCCGACTACGCGATCGAACTCGAGGCCGCGCGGCTGCTGTTGCATCGCGCCGCCGTCGCGGTAGGAGAGGGCGAGCCCGCGGCGACGCGCCTCGCCGCGCAGGCAAAGCGCCTTGCCACCGATACGGGTTTCGAGGTCGTCAATGGCTGCCTGCAGTTGCATGGCGGCTATGGCTATTTGCGCGATTATCCCATCGAGCGCGTCTTGCGCGACGTGCGCGTGCATCAAATACTCGAAGGCACCAACGAGATCATGCGCGTGATCGTGAGCCGCGCTATGCTGGGAAACTAGAAGGGAGGAGGAAAAATGGAACAGCTTCCACGCCTTTATCTCTCACGCGAGGAGATGATGAAACGCATCGCCCGCTTCAAGGACCTCAAGGGCTCCGATGGCGGCTTACCGGACAGCAAGATGCCCGGTTGCGAGCGCACATTGTTCAACGTCATCGGTTTCCAGCCGCCGAAGGGTTCGGGCGGCGCGGTGACCTCGCCGGTCGGCGATCACGCCGCGCAATTGGCCGCCATCAAGATCAGCGAGGGCTTCAATCTCGGCTACTGCAAGGCCAAGCCCGGGCACGGGCCGGAGATGCACAATCACGACACCAACGAGACCTTTATCCCGATGACCGGCACATGGCGCGCAAGCTGGGAGAACGAAAAAGGTGAGGTGGAATTTGTCGATCTTGGTCCCCTCGACGTGGTGTCATTTCCACCGGGGATGATCCGCCGTTTCGAGAACGTCACGAAGGGCGACCCGAATACGGAATCGATCCTGATGTTCGTGATTGGCGGCGATGGCCCGCGGGCGGAATTCACCGACCAGGCCATGCAGCGGCTGGAAAAGGCGGGCGTCTGGCCGGCGCGGGTGTGATGCCTCAAACCGTCGTCCCCGCACAAGCGGGGACCCAGGGCCGCAAGTGAGAGCTTGTGAGGTTCGTCTGGATTCCCGTTTACGCGGGAATGAGCGCAGTGTGGGCCAGCGATGACGGGCGATATTTTGTTCGAACGGCGCGGAGCCGCCGGCATTGTCACACTGAACAGGCCTAAGGCGCTTAATGCTGTCACCCATGCCATGGTGCTCGCTTTGCGCGCGCAACTTGATCATTGGGCCGACGATCCCGCGGTAACGCGGGTCGTGATTACTGCCGCAGGCGAGCGCGCCTTTTCAGCCGGAGGCGACATCCGCGCGCTCTATGATCTCGGCAAGGCTGGCCGCCACAATGACGCGCTGCAATTCTGGCGCGACGAATACCCGCTCAATGTGGCGATCAAGAATTACCGCAAACCTTACGTCGCATTGATCGACGGCATTGCAATGGGAGGCGGCGTGGGCGTGTCGGTGCACGGTTCGCATCGTGTCGCCGGGGACCGTTTTTCCTTTGCCATGCCGGAGGTCGGCATTGGCTTTTTTCCGGATGTCGGTGCCACGTGGTTTCTGCCCCGACTGCCGGGCGAGCTTGGCACCTATTGTGCTTTGACCGGCGAGCGCTCTGGCGTTGCCGATGCCGTGGCAAGCGGGATCGCTACGCATCGCATTCCGTCGGCGCGCTTTGCCGCACTGCTCGATGGTTTGACCGGTACAGTATCAGTCGATGCAATTCTTGCTGCCTTTGCCGAACCGGCGGAGCAGGGACCGCTGATGCAACAGCGAGTGTTGATCGACCGCCTCTTTGTGGGCGACATGGTCGAGAATATTCTTGCCGCGGTCGAGGGTGAAGCTTCGTCGGGAAGCGCCGACGCCGAATGGGCCGCCAAAATCTCTGCGATCATGCGTGCCAAATCGCCGCTCAGCCTTAAACTGGCGCTGGCACAAGTGCGGCGTGGCAAAACATGGGATTTCGAGACGTGCATGCGCATGGAATTCCGCATAGTGTCGCGTGTCATCCACGGGCATGATTTCTACGAGGGTGTACGTGCCGTGATTGTCGATAAGGATAACAAGCCACACTGGCGACCGGCGACGCTCCCCGACGTAAGCGAGCAGGAGGTCGAGCGCCATTTCGCTCCGCTCGGTTCATCCGAGTTGGTGCTGCCGTGAACAGGCCAGCCGCCGCGCCTGAGGACCTGCGCACGCTCGAGCCGGTGCGCGAACACGAAGGCGATCGGTCAATCGGCCAGTGGACGCGGCGGTTGGTGCTGTTCCTGCGCGTGATGGCGGGAATATCGATGCTCAAGGGGCTCTATCACTGGGCGCAGGTGTGCGGCATTGGCTTCGGAGAAGCACAACCATTCGAAAATCATTCGATCGCCTGGCAAACGGCGACGGTCTTTTTTGCGGTGATAGATCTTGTCGCCGCCGTCGGTCTTTGGCTCGCAGCAGCCTGGGGTGCCGTGATCTGGTTGACGGCGGTTGCGTCCATGCTGGCGGTAGAAATATTTTTTCCGCAGGTGTTCGGGGGCGGTTGGTTGACCGGTCTTCTGGAGGGAGGATTGCTTGCGCTTTATCTCTGGCTGGCCTTGAAATCAGCGCAAGAGCATCCGCAGTAGCGATTACGAAATAGTCGGGGAGGGCGCCATGGCGCGCATTGGATTTGTCGGCCTCGGTAATATGGGACTGCCGATGGCACAAAATCTGCTCAAAGCCGGTCACCAGGTTGAAGGTGTCGACGTCAATCCAGCGTCCATCGAAAAGCTCAAGGCGGCGGGAGGAGTGGGCGTTGAAACAGCCAAAAGCGCGGCGGCACGTGCCGATGTGGTCATCACAATGTTGCCGTCGGGCAAGGAAGTGCGCGAGGTCTATCTCGGCTCTTCCGGAATAATTGCTAACGCCAATCCCGGCACTCTGTTGATCGATTGTTCGACGATCGATGTCGAAACCGCGCGCGCGGTTGCAACTGAAGCAGAGAAGAAAGGGCTGCTGATGCTCGATGCGCCGGTCTCGGGTGGTGTCGGTGGCGCTACCGCGGCTACGCTCACGTTCATGGTCGGTGGCAGCGCGCAGGCCTTTGTGCGCGCAGAGTCGCTCCTGCAAAAGATGGGAAAGACTATCGTGCATGCGGGCGGCGCCGGCAACGGCCAGGCGGCCAAGATTTGCAACAACATGATCCTTGGCGTGTCGATGATTGCGGTCAGCGAAGCTTTCGTGCTCGCGGAAAAACTTGGTCTCGATCACCAAAAGTTGTTTGACATTTCTTCCAAATCATCCGGCCAGTGCTGGTCGCTGACTACGTATTGTCCCGTACCGGGACCGGTACCCACATCGCCCGCCAATCGCGACTATCAAGCCGGCTTCACCGCCGCAATGATGCTTAAGGATCTGAAGTTGTCGCAGGAAGCTGCAAAGGCGACAGGAACCAAAACAGAACTGGGCGCGGACGCGGCGAGAATTTATTCACGATACGTTGCGAGCGGAGAGGCGTCGCGCGATTTTTCCGGGATCGTTCGTTTCATTCGCGACTGACGCGCGTTTCTAGAGTGAACGAAGCCTTGCGCGGCTTTGTACAATTGTACGATCAAGGGACCGTTCACCCTTTCAAATAAACCTAATCTTTATGGTGTTATTTAAGCCGATTTTAGAATGCCCCTCTTAGGGTGCGTCATCCGGAGCAGGGAACAGGGCCTTGCAACCGGGGACGTAAAAGTAGAACGCAAGGGGCGTTGAACATGAAAGCCGTCGCAAAGACGGTCGAGCCCGCCGGACGTGAGGCGCAGCTCGATCACATTAGGCCACAGTACTTGGAGGCCTTGACGTTAGTCGAACGGCTGCATCGCCGGTTGCTCGACGTCATCAAGGACGAATTCGATCGCCGCGGTCGCTCCGATATCAATTCGGTGCAGGCGCTGCTGCTCTACAACATTGGGGATAAGGAACTGACGGCCGGGGAGCTGCGCACGCGCGGCTACTATCTCGGCTCGAACGTTTCCTACAACCTCAAGAAGCTGGTGGAAATGGCCTTCCTCGATCACCAGCGTTCGCGTGTCGACCGGCGCTCGGTTCGCATCAAGTTGACCGACAAGGGCCGTGAGGTGCGCGATATCATCGAAAGTCTCTATCAAAAACACGTGCGCACTGTGGAGCAGGTCGGCGGCATCAACGCCGAAGAGTTCTCCACGCTCAACAAGTCGCTGCACCGGCTCGAGCGGTTCTGGACTGATCAGATCCTGTACCGGCTCTAATTCGACTGCGGGTGGATTGTTTTGCCCCGGCCGCATTTCGGCCGGGGCTTTCTTTTTGCGGGCGGGCGACGAGCGAGCGGGCCCTTGGGGCCCCTAGATATTGGGCTGCTCGGTCTCCACAGCCCAATGCTTGGCGGGTGACGGCCGATATGCTATTGCCGGGCCAATCCCGGACCCAGGCTACTGATCGGCGCCGACCGCTCCCGGCGCCAGGAGATCGTGATGTCGGCAACGTCGAGCCCCAAGCCCGCAAGCGACGTGGAAACTTTGTTCTCGGCAAGTTTGCGCGAAGTCGATCCTGAGATTGCCGATGCGATCAAACGCGAGCTGGGCCGCCAGCGCGACGAGATCGAATTGATCGCTTCAGAGAACATTGTCTCGCGCGCGGTTCTTGAAGCGCAGGGCTCGGTGCTCACCAACAAATATGCCGAAGGTTTGCCAGGCAAACGCTACTACGGTGGGTGTCAGTTTGTGGACATAGCCGAGCGGGTCGCGATCGAGCGAGTCACGAAACTTTTCGGCTGCAAGTTCGCTAACGTGCAGCCGCATTCGGGTGCTTCGGCGAACGCGGAAGTCTTTTTCGCCTTGCTGCAGCCCGGCGATACTTTTATGGGCCTCAATCTGGCCGCCGGCGGGCATCTCACGCACGGCTCGCCAGTCAACATGTCGGGCAAATGGTTCAAGCCGGTGCCGTACGGTGTGCGCCGCGACGATCACCGTATCGACATGGACCAGGTTGCGCGCCTCGCACGTGAGCATAAGCCGAAGCTGGTCATCGCGGGCGGCTCGGCCTATCCGCGCATCATCGACTTCCGTGCTTTCCGCGAGATTTGCGACAGTGTCGGCGCGTTGCTGATGGTGGACATGGCGCATTTTGCAGGTCTCGTCGCAGCGGGCGTGCATCCGTCGCCGTTCCCGCATGCACATGTGGTCACGACAACGACCCACAAGACGCTGCGCGGACCGCGGGGTGGCGTCATCCTTTCCGATGAGGAGGAAATCGCAAAAAAACTCAATTCGGCAGTTTTCCCTGGCATGCAAGGCGGGCCGCTGATGCACGTGATCGCGGCCAAGGCGGTGGCCTTCGGTGAGGCGTTGCGACCGAATTTCCGCGCCTATGCACGTAACGTGGTGGAGAATGCCAAGGCGCTGGCTGAAACGTTGAAGTCGCACGGACTCGATATTGTGTCCGGCGGCACCGACACCCATCTCATGCTGGTTGATCTTCGGCCGAAACGGCTCACCGGCAAGGTGGCGGAAACGGCACTGGGTCGGGCGCATATCACCTGCAATAAAAACGGCATTCCATTTGACCCGGAGAAACCGACGGTAACCTCTGGCATTCGTCTCGGTACGCCTGCCTGCACCACGCGCGGGTTCGGTATCGCCGAATTCCGCCAAGTCGGCGAGATGATCGTCGAAGTGCTCGACGTGCTGTCGCAGAAGCATGTCGAGGAGGATTCACTGGTCGAAAGCGCAGTTCGCGACAAAGTGAAGGCATTGATTGGACGATTTCCGATTTATCAAGACTGAGGATTGGGGGCGTTATGCGTTGCCCTAGCTGTGGAAGTCTCGATACACAGGTGAAGGATTCTCGGCCGACGGAGGATTCGGCTGTGATCCGCCGCCGCCGCGTTTGTCTGACCTGCAATTTCCGCTTCACCACGTTTGAGCGCGTGCAACTGCGTGAACTGACGGTCATCAAGCGCAATAGCAGGCGCGTGCCGTTTGACCGCGACAAATTAATGCGCTCGGTGCAGATCGCGCTGCGCAAGCGCCCGGTCGATCCTGAACGAATTGAGCAAACAGTGTCGAAGATCGTTCGCGAGCTCGAAAGCCAGGGCGAAAGTGAGATTTCCTCCGAAGCAATCGGCGAGATTGTGATGGAGCATTTGCGCGAGCTCGACGACGTCGCCTATGTGCGCTTTGCGTCGGTCTACCGTAATTTTCGTGAGGCCAAGGATTTCCGCGCCGCTCTGGACGAATTGTCGGGGGAGGATGACGGGCGGCCTGCCGCAAGCGCACGAAAATGAGCGAGCAAGCCGCGCCACCGCCAGGACCGGTCTCAGACGACGAACGCTTCATGCAGCTCGCATCGGTGCTCGGCCGGCGTAATCTTGGGCACACTTGGCCTAATCCCGCGGTCGGCGCGGTGATTGTGAAAGACGGCATCATTCTCGCGCGCGGCTGGACCCAACAAGGGGGCACGCCACATGCTGAAATTGAGGCGCTACGCCGCGCCAAAAAAGCGGCGCAGGGCGCCACAATGTATGTGACGCTCGAGCCGTGCTCGCATCAGGGCAAGACGCCGCCCTGCGCCGACGCGATCGTTCGCGCCGGCATCGCACGTGTCGTTTCGGCGGTGGAAGATCCCAATCCGGAAGTGGCCGGGCAGGGACACGAGCGTCTGCGCGCCAAGGGCGTCGTCGTGGATGTCGGTCTCGGCGCCGAGGAAGCGCGACGCACGCACGCCGGTCACATCACGCGCATGGCGCAAAACCGACCGTATGTGACTCTCAAGCTCGCGATTTCGGCTGACGGCAAGGCGGGACTCGCAGGCCGGAAACAGGCATCGATCACGAGCGGGATTGCGCGCGAGCGCGTGTTTCAAATGCGCGCCGCAAGCGATGCCATTCTTGTCGGTATCGGCACGGTATTGTCCGACGACCCGCAACTGACCTGCCGCCTGCCCGGTATGTTCGAGCGTTCACCGGTGCGCGTGGTCCTCGACCCGCAACTGAACGTGCCGTTGTCGAATTCAGTCGTCGCGACCGTGCGCGAAACGCCGACCTGGGTGTTCGCTTCGCCCAAGGCCTCCTCGATGGCGGAGGAGATCCTCCAGCAAAAAGGCTGCAAGGTCTTTCGTGTCGATGAAAGGGACGGACGGCTCGATGTTCAGCAGGTGTTGAAGACGCTCGCCGAGCAAGGCATCACACGGCTGATGGTAGAAGGCGGGCCGACTGTTGCGGCCAGTTTCGTTGATGCAGACCTGGTCGACGAAGCAATCCTGATGCGGGGCGAAAAAACGATCGGCTCAACGGGCATCGACCCGCTGGAAGGAATGCCACTCGACGCTTTGACTGGCCGCCTCACATCTTGCGGCAGCGAAAAAATCGGCGTCGATACGATCGAAAGTTTCGTGCGGGCCTGACGGTGTCTTTTCGCCGACCTCTCCGTTGTTCCCCGGGCGCAGCGCAGCACGCAGTGGTGCGCTGCAGACCCGGGGTCGATGCATATTCGGAATCCGCTAAGGCCCCGGATCAGCTGCGCACCACTTCGCTATCGCTTCGTGCTGCGCCGCATCCGGGGAACGGGGCAGAACGCTGATGTTCACCGGCATCGTCACCGACATGGGTGAGGTGCGCTCGGTCAAGCCGCGCGCGGGCAATCTGCACCGCATCACCATCTTTTGCGGCTATTCGCGCCCCGGGATTGTGCAGGGGGCCTCGATTGCCTGTTCGGGCGTATGTCTGACGGTTGTGGACGCGGGCGAGGAAGATGGCCGGGTCTGGTTTGCCGTCGATGCGGCAGACGAGACCCTAAGCGTCACGACCGTAGGCCGATGGCGGCATGGGTCCAAGATCAATCTCGAGCGTCCCTTGAAATACGGCGACGAGTTGGGCGGTCATCTGGTCGCTGGCCACGTGGACGGTATTGCGACGGTGGTCGCGCGCGAAGACATGACCGAAGCGGCCCGCATTGCGTTACGTGCACCTGCCGAGCTTGCACGATTCATCGCGCCCAAGGGCTCGGTTGCGCTCGATGGCATCTCGTTTACGGTCAACGCGGTGGAAGGGGACACATTCTCTGTCCTTGTCATCCCCCACACGTTGCACGTGACGACATTTGGTGCATTGCGCAAAGGCGATGACGTGAACCTCGAAGTCGATACCATGGCTCGGTACGCTGCGCGGCTGGCTGAGATGAAGTAAAACCTTGTTCGGGCGCGGACCCCTTGCTACCACGCCGTTGAATTAGGACCATCGGGCTATGGCCAAGAAAAAGCGCAGTGCGAAGAAACACGACAGCCTGCATATGCTGATCGTGGAAGCGCGCTTCTATGACAATATTTCCGATGAGCTTTTGCAGGGCGCAACGCGGGTCCTGGACGCAGCGAAGGCGCGCTATGATCGTGTGACGGTGCCGGGCACGCTTGAAATTCCCGCCGCCATTGCGATCTCCGTCGATGCGGCGCGGCGGCGGAAGGCGTCTTATGACGGCGTGGTTGCGCTGGGCTGCGTGATCCGCGGCGAAACCCATCATTTCGAGATCGTAGCGAATGAATCGGCGCGCGCGTTGATGGACCTCGCTGTGAGCGAAAGAGTCCCAATCGGCAACGGCATCCTCACGGTCGAAAACGAGGCGCAGGCCCACGCTCGCGCCCGTGTCGAGGAGGGCGATAAGGGCGGCGATGCCGCTCGCGCGGCCCTCACAATGGTCGCGCTCAAGCACACCTTGGCCTGGCGCTGATGGCTGCCGGGGCCGCACGCGACGACAAGGACGCGCGCAAAGCGAACAAACGCGGCGCAGCCCGGTTGGCGGCGGTCCAGGCGCTTTACCAGATGGATCTCGCCGGTACGGGCCTCAATGAAATCCTCGCACAGTTTGAGAGTCACTGGATCGGCCGCGAGGTCGAGGGCGCGCAATATCTTCCGGCCGAAGCGGCATTCTTTCGTGACATTGTTTCCGGTGTGGTGCGCGATCAGCGGGAACTCGATCCGCTGATCGACGAGGCTCTGTCGAAAGGCTGGCCGCTCAAGCGTATCGAGGCGGTGCTGCGTGCTGCTCTTCGGGCCGGCGCCTACGAGTTGATCCACCGAGGCGATGTCCCCGCGCGGGTGGTGGTGGCCGAATATGCCGATGTCGTTGCCGCCTTCGTCGAGAGCGATGAAACCGGAATGGTCAACGCTGTGCTCGACCAGCTCGCGCGGCGTTTGCGCGCTGCGGAATTCGGCCGAGCTACCGGGTGAGACGATGGCCGGTCACGACGATACGTCGGCCGAGGACCGCCTGATCGCGCGCTTCTTTAAGCCGCTCGCGACCCATCCGGGTGCACTGAATCTTTCGGACGATGCCGCCTTTCTGACGCCGCCGCCGGGCTTTGATCTGGTGCTCAAGGCCGATGCTATCGTCGGTGGGGTGCATTTTTTTCCAGAGGATGCCGCGCAAACGGTCGCGAGCAAGGCGCTACGGGTCAATCTGTCTGATTTGGCTGCCAAAGGCGCACGGCCGTTGGGCTACCTGCTGTCGCTGGCGCTTCCTAAAGAGGTCGGCGAGGATTGGCTCGAAGGGTTTGCGCAGGGTCTGCGCGGCGATGCTGTCCTGTTCGGCTGTCCACTATTTGGCGGCGATACCGATCGCACGCCTGGTCCGATCACAATCTCCATTGCGATGTTCGGCCTCGTACCGGAAGGAACAATGGTGCGTCGCGCCGGTGCCAAAGCAGGTGATCGTGTGTTCGTGAGCGGCACCATTGGTGATGCGGCGCTCGGCGTTTTGGTGCGGAAAGGCAAAGACTGGAAGTTGAGTGAGGCGCAACGGCAGCATCTCGTCTCGCGCTATCTGCTGCCACAACCGCGCAATGTGCTGGCGGAAGCGGTGCGCACTCATGCTTCGGCCGCTATGGACATCTCTGACGGCCTCGCCGGTGATTTTGCAAAACTGTGCCGGGCATCCGGGGTGGCGTCCGATATCGACGTTGCTCGCATCCCGGTTTCCGAAGCGGCAAAAGCCGTAGTCGCGGCCGACTCCGCAGCACTTGAATCCGCGCTGACCGGTGGCGACGACTACGAGATTCTCTGCACGGTGCCGGTGGCCAAGGCAGATGGTTTTCGAGCTGCCGCCAAGGCGGCCAATGTCGCGGTCGCTGACATTGGCGAAATCAAATCAGGTAAGGGCGTGCGCTTTCTTGCCGATGGCCATGCGCTGACCTTCAAGCGTGCCTCGTTCAGTCACTTCTGAAATCGGCGGGACGGGTGCACCAAGCGCAGCTATAATAGGGATGCAAAGAACAGGACTTCGCCATGCACGATATGACGGCAAAAAAGGCGGCGGTGTCGCCGGTCGGCCAGCACCCGCATTTTCAAAAATACCATAGGCGGTTTCCGACCACGGCCTGGTTGCGCCAGCGCGCGCCGCGCAACGTGCCGCTTTTCGCTTTCGAATATGGCGACACCGGTGCCGGGAACGATGTCGGTATTGGGCACAATTGGGCGGCATTTGATGCGGTTGAAATTGTGCCGCGCTACGGCGTGATGCCATCGCTGCCGCCTGTCGACGTTAAATTGTTTGGCCGCAGCTACGCGGCGCCAATCGGCGTCGCGCCCATGGGTGGACCTTCGTTGGTTTGGCCGGGTGCCGATCTGCTGATGGCGAAAGCCGCCCAGCGCGCGCGCATTCCCTACACGCTCAGCGTCGCCGGCGGGGCCACCATCGAACAAGCGGCAGAGGTCGCACCTGATGTATTCTGGCTCCAGCTTTATCGGTTTTGGCACGACGATCACAAGATCGGCTTTGATCTGGTAAGGCGCGGGCAAGCGGCCGGCGCGAAGGTCCTTGCACTCACACTGGACGTTCCAGTGCGCACCACGCGTTCGCGCGAAACTTATGCCGGTCTCGCACACGAATTCCGCCCCAATGCGCGCATGATCTGGGAAATGATGGTGCGGCCCAAATGGATGTTCGCGCTTTTGCGGAACGGCTATCC